>CANJRZ010000158.1 GCA_947476735.1 Sphingomonadaceae bacterium | reverse complement strand
GCTGACCACAAATCCATCACCGAGACGAAGGCCGCTTTCTCGGTGGTGGTCCAATTGGAAGTCGCCTCAAAGGCATAGCGGACAGTGCCGGGCGTTCCTGCGGTTCCTGCACCCCATTTGGACTGGAAATTGTTTGTATAGGTTGGAGGTGAGTCATAGCTCCACGTCCAGAAGCTTTCGGCGGCTACCGTTCCACCCGAAGTCACTCCGGAAATGTAGGTTACTTCCTGGTTCTGACCCGAGTTAATCGTCGCCATGCTACGCTCCCCCTAGGCGGATGCTATCATATACGGCTAAAAAGTGCAGCGGGATGCAGTTGAGCCATACGGCAAGAATATGCGAGCGATGGTGAACTCAGGCCATGCAGCAGAGTTGGTTTTGCTGGACTCGGCGCGGTCTTGGCACCGTTGGTCGTGATTGGAGCGGCACCACCAAATTCAGGTGGGGGTGCATACGCGCCAATGGGTTGTCGACTTGTGATGTTAGACGACAGGGGGGCCGGGCGCGCAAGCACTCCGTATCCTTAGTCGCTTTAGCTATGGGGGCGGGAAATCAGGCGTCCGTTGCCTGTTCCGCAAGGACCGTCAGTCCCTTCTCGTTGACCTCGGCGAAGCCGCCTTCGACATGGATGCGCGCCGTGACCGTGTTGGGTCCCGAATAGATGGCCAGTTCGCCCGGGCGGACTGCCGACATATAGGGCGCATGGCCTGCCAGAACGCCAAAGTCGCCTTCGGTTCCGGGCACCACCACCATGTAAACATCCTCCGAGCGGAGCAGGCGTTCGGGGGTGACGAGTTCGAAGTGCAGGTCTGCCATGTTCAATCCTGTTTCGCGCTGAGGGCAAGCTCGAACGCCGTGGTGGCCTTCTCGAATTTGTCCCGACAGCCCGTGTTGCAGAAGCCGACGACCTGCTCCTTGTAGATAGTCAGCGAGTCCGCCGCGATCGGATCACCCGACCAGGGGCAGGTCTCGTTGACCGCATCCTCAAGGCGTAGGTCATTTGTCATCAAGCCGCTTCGGCGGCGAGCTTCTTGGCCTTCTCGACGGCGTCATCGATGCCACCGACCATGTAGAAGGCCGACTCGGGCAGATGGTCATATTCGCCTTCGACCACCGCCTTGAACGACTTCACCGTGTCCTCGACCTGCACGAACTTGCCTGCCATGCCGGTGAAGACTTCGGCGACGTGGAACGGCTGCGACAGGAAGCGCTGAATCTTGCGGGCGCGCTGCACGGTCAGTTTATCTTCTTCGGAAAGTTCGTCCATGCCGAGGATCGCGATGATGTCCTGCAGCGACTTGTACTTCTGGAGGATCTCCTGGACCGCGCGTGCGGTCTCATAATGCTCCTGCCCGACGATGCGCGGCTCAAGCATGCGCGAGGTCGAGTCAAGCGGATCCACCGCGGGGTAGATGCCGAGTTCCGAGATCGCCCGGTTGAGGTTGGTGGTCGCATCAAGATGGGCGAAGGACGTCGCAGGCGCCGGATCGGTAAGATCGTCGGCAGGCACGTAGATGGCCTGCACCGAGGTGATCGATCCCTTGTTGGTCGACGTGATCCGCTCCTGCAACGCGCCCATGTCGGTCGCGAGGGTCGGCTGATAGCCCACCGCTGAGGGGATGCGGCCCAGCAGCGCAGACACTTCCGAGCCTGCCTGGGTAAAGCGGAAGATGTTGTCGACGAAGAACAGCACGTCCTGACCTTCGACGTCGCGGAAATATTCGGCGATGGTCAGGCCCGAAAGTGCGACGCGGGCACGGGCGCCCGGCGGCTCGTTCATCTGGCCGAACACCAGTGCGACCTTCGAGCCATCGGGGGTCGGGTTGCCGTCGGCATCCTTGGCGATGACCCCCGCGTCGAGGAACTCGTGATAGAGATCATTGCCCTCGCGGGTCCGCTCGCCAACGCCCGCGAACACCGAGGTGCCTCCATGGCCCTTCGCGATGTTGTTGATCAGTTCCTGAATGAGCACTGTCTTGCCGACGCCGGCACCGCCGAATAGGCCGATCTTGCCGCCTTTAGCATAGGGCGCGAGCAGGTCGATGACCTTGATGCCGGTGACGAGGATGCTGGCGTCGGTCGACTGATCGACGAACAACGGCGCTTCGGCGTGGATCGGCGCAGACAGCTCAGAATTGACCGGGCCCTGCTCGTCGATGGGTTCACCGATTACGTTGAGGATGCGGCCGAGCGTTTTCGGGCCTACGGGCACGCGAATTTGTGACCCTGTGTCGGTGACTTCCTGGCCGCGGGTCAGGCCCTCGGTCGCGTCCATAGCGATCGTGCGGACTGTGCCTTCGCCGAGATGCTGAGCGACTTCGAGGACGAGGCGGTTGCCGTTGTTGCTCGTCTCCAGCGCGTTCAGGATTGCCGGCAGCTCACCGTCGAAGCTCACGTCGACGACGGCGCCGATGACCTGCGAGATGCGGCCGACATTGTTGGTGGTGGGGGCTTTAGCCATGGTCTGTTTCCTGCTTCTGATCTCTTACAGCGCTTCCGCGCCAGCGATAATTTCGATGAGCTCGGTGGTGATCGCGGCCTGACGGGTCCGGTTGTACTGGACTGTCAGCTTATTGATCATTTCGCCGGCATTGCGGGTGGCATTGTCCATCGCGGTCATGCGGCTGCCTTGCTCCGATGCGGCATTTTCCAGCATGGCGCGGAATAGCTGGACCGAGACGTTGCGCGGCAGCAGCTCGTTCAGGATCGCCTCTTCGTCCGGCTCATATTCGACAGCGGCCGATGCACCCGCAGTCTGATCCCCGCTTCGGGGTGTCAAGGGCGTGGGGATGATCTGGATTTCGGTCGGCTCCTGCACAAGCGCCGATTGAAATTTGGAGAAGAACAGGTGGGCCACGTCAAATTCGCCGCCGGCGTAGCGCTCGATCAGATCCTCGGACACGATATGGGCATCAGCAAAGGCGACATTCTTGATGTGGCTCTGATCGACCTGGTGGACGATTTTGCCGGGAAACAGTCGCTGGATGACCGCACGCCCCTTCTTCCCGATCAAATAGAATTTTACCGTCTTGCCCTCGGCGATGAGGGTGTCGGCAGTTCGGCGTGCGAGGCGGACGATATTGGTATTGAACGCACCTGCCAGGCCGCGTTCCGAGGTTGCGACGACGAGCAGGTGAACCTGATCGTTGCCGGTGCCGGCGAGCAGTTTCGGGCTCTGCGGACCGACCGTCACCTTCGAGGCGAGGCTGGCCATCACGGAGTCGAGCCGTTCGGCATAGGGCCGGCCGGCTTCCGCCGCCATCTGCGCACGGCGCAGTTTGGCCGCGGCGACCATTTTCATCGCCTTGGTAATCTTCTGGGTCGACTTCACCGAGGTGATGCGAACCTTGAGGGCCTTGAGACTTGCCATCTAGTCTTGTCTCTTCCGTCCTTGTTCACCTGGTACAAATCCAGGTGAAGGATAAGTGTGTTATGCGAAGTTCTTCACGAAAGCTTCGAGTGTGGACTTGAGTGCCGAGGTGGTGTCGGCCGACAAATCCTTAGTATCGCGGATCGACGCGAGAAGGTCGGCGTGCTTCGAGCGCATTTCCGAAAGGAACGCTGTCTCAAACCGAGTTACGTCCCGGGTTGCTATGCTGTCGAGATAGCCGTTCACGCCGGCGAAGATTGACACGACCTGCTCTTCAAAGGGTAGCGGCTGAAATTGCGGCTGCTTGAGCAATTCGGTCAGGCGCGCACCGCGGTTCAGCAGGCGCTGGGTCGAGGCGTCGAGATCCGAGCCGAACTGCGCAAAGGCCGCCATTTCGCGATACTGGGCAAGCTCAAGCTTGATCGAGCCGGCGACCTTCTTCATGGCCTTGGTCTGCGCGGCCGAGCCGACGCGCGACACCGACAGGCCGACGTTGATGGCCGGTCGGACGCCCTGGTAGAACAGGTCGGTCTCGAGGAAGATCTGCCCATCGGTGATCGAGATCACGTTGGTCGGGATGTAGGCCGACACGTCACCGGCCTGGGTTTCGATGATCGGCAGCGCGGTCAGCGAGCCGTTGCCATTGGCGTCATTGAGCTTGGCGGCGCGCTCAAGCAAGCGGCTGTGGAGATAGAAGACGTCGCCCGGATAGGCTTCGCGGCCCGGCGGGCGGCGCAGCAGCAGCGACATCTGACGATAAGCGACGGCCTGCTTCGACAGATCGTCATAGACGATCAGGGCATGCATGCCGTTGTCACGGAAATATTCGCCCATCGCGACGCCGGTATAGGGAGCAAGATACTGGAGCGGAGCGGGATCCGAAGCGGTCGCGGCGACCACGATCGAATATTCCATCGCACCATTTTCTTCGAGCGTCTTGACGAGCTGCGCGACGGTCGAGCGCTTCTGGCCGATGGCGACATAAACGCAGTAGAGCTTCTTGCTCTCGTCGTCGCCCGCATTGATTGTCTTCTGGTTGATGAAGGTGTCAATCGCGACTGCTGATTTTCCGGTCTGACGGTCGCCAATGATCAGCTCGCGTTGGCCGCGGCCGACGGGCACCAGTGCATCCAGCGCCTTGAGGCCGGTTTGTACCGGCTCGTGGACCGACTTCCTGGGAATGATGCCGGGGGCCTTGACCTCGACGCGGCTGCGCTGGTCGGAAACGATGGGACCCTTGCCGTCAATCGGATTGCCGAGCGCATCGACCACGCGGCCGAGCAGGCCCTTTCCGATCGGCACGTCGACGATCGTACCGGTGCGCTTGACGACATCGCCTTCCTTGATCGTGCTATCTGACCCGAAGATCACGACGCCGACATTGTCAGCCTCCAGATTGAGGGCCATTCCCTTGATGCCGTTCGAAAATTCGACCATCTCGCCAGCCTGGACGCTGTCGAGGCCATGAATGCGGGCGATGCCGTCGCCGACCGACAGCACCTGTCCGACTTCGGAGACCTGTGCTTCGGTGCCGAAGCTGGCGATCTGGTCGCGGATGACCTTGGAGATTTCTGCGGCGCGGATATCCATGTTCAGCCTTTCATCGCAATCGCGAGGGTATTCAGTTTGGAGCGGATGGAGCTATCGATCTGGCGCGAGCCGATCTTGACGATCAGTCCACCAAGGATTGACGGATCCACAGTGAGGTCGACCGCAACATCGCGGGCGAGCTGGGTCTTGAGTTTGGCCTTGAGCGCCTTGACTTGTGTGGCCGAAAGCGGATGCGCCGAGGTGACTTCAGCCGTTGTTTCGCCGCGGTGTGCGGCGGCAAGCTGGCCATAAGCGCGGATCACTGCACCGAGCTGGCCGAGCCGGCGGTTCTGCGCGAGCACGCCGAGGAACTTGGTGGTCAGCGGATCGAGGCCCATTGCACCGGCGGCGGCAGCGATCGCCCTGGCAGCTTCGGCGCGAGAGACGATCGGGCTGCTTGTCAGCCGGCGCAGATCTTCCGAATCGGCCAGCGCCGACTTGAGGGTCTGGAGACTCGCGGAAACAGCGTCGATCGCCTTCTCGTCGCGGGCGAGTCCGAACAAGGCGGTCGCATAACGTCCGCTGAGGCTAGCCTGAATACCGCCGGAATTCTCCACGCGCTTTCTATCCCCCAAATGGATTTGGCCCCATGCGGAAAAGGGGGCGCCAAAAAGGCGTCCCCGCATGGGTCGCGGGCCGGTTAGCAGGGGAGGTGCGGCGATGCAATACGGTGTGGCTAAAAGATGCGGTGTCCTCTTTTGATGACCTCAAGGAGGTGGGGCGACTCCACGTCACCGACTATCGGCGGGTAGATTTTGTCCCATTTCGATGACTGAGCGGCGGGCATGTACCCCGATGCGCCATAAGTCGATCGGCCTTACTACGCCTCCGGGTGACCGTGCTTAGGTGAGAATAACCGGCTCCCTGGACGGCCGGCCTGGAGTGTCAGCGGGTTTTGTCACTTAAGGGATTAGAAAGCCGGACCATATGGCCCGGCTTTCGTTATCCGATCGCGTGATCAGAGCGGGATCATCACGCGGCGTCTTTGCGTGGCTCTGCCTCAATGACGGGCTTGGGTTCGATGCCGTCAATTGCGATGCGACGGGGTTTTTTATGCTCGGGGATCTCTCGGACGAGCTCGACATTGAGCAGGCCGTTTTCATAGCCCGCACTCGTAACCTTGATGGTATCGGCGAGCTGAAACCGGCGCTCAAAAGCACGTTTGGCAATTCCGCGGTGTAGAAACTCGCGTTGCCCTCCTTCAGACGGTTCTCCGGCCCGGCCGATTATAATGAGCATATTGTCCTGAACGGTGACGTCGATCTCGTCGCGGGCAAAGCCCGCGAGCGCCATCTGAATGCAGTAGGAGCCGTCACCTGTCTTCTCGATATTGTAGGGTGGATAGCTGTCGCTGTCGCCGCGGGCGAAATCGACGAGACGGTTGAGATTCTCAAAGCCGATCGATGATCGAAGCAGGGGGGAGAAATCGAGATTGCTACGCATGGTTTTGTTTCCTTAAGCAAGCGATGTTGACCATGAAAGGCCCGCAGAACACCCGCCGGGCCATGTCCGCTGTCCCAATTGGCGACTGCAGACACAGGCGAGATAGGAAGCAGCTTTTCGGCTTCAAGGGGTTCGTTGACTGTGGAAGCGCACCGGCCTAACGGGGCTCGGATGGCTGCTTACCTCGAATTCGAAAAGCCTATCGCTGAGCTCGAAGCGCGCATCGCCGATCTCCGCTCGACCGCCAGCGCCGGTTCCCTCGACATCGATGCCGAAGTGTCAAAGCTTGCCGCCAAATCAGACAAGCTGTTACGCGATATCTATGCAAAGCTCTCGCCCTGGCAAAAAGCCCAGGTTGCCCGGCATCCGGACAGGCCGCATTTCCGCGACTTCATCGCGGGTTTCATCTGCGGCTTTGTCCCGCTTGCCGGGGATCGGGCATTCGCCGACGATCAGGCGATCATTGGCGGCCTCGGTCGGCTAGGCGGTCGCAAGGTCATGATCATTGGTCATGAAAAGGGCGATGATACAGCCTCGCGCATCAAGCATAATTTTGGCATGGCCAAGCCCGAAGGCTATCGCAAGGCGATCCGTTTGATGGAGCTTGCCGATCGTTTCGGTCTGCCGGTCGTAAGCCTGGTCGATACGTCCGGGGCCTTTCCGGGAATTCAGGCGGAGGAGCGTGGCCAGGCCGAGGCGATCGCGCGCTCAACCGAGGCGTGCCTGGCACTGGGCGTGCCGATGATTGCGGCTATCGTCGGTGAGGGCGGTTCGGGCGGCGCGATCGCGGTTGCTGCAGCAAACAAGGTGCTGATGTTCGAGCACGCGGTTTATTCGGTGATCTCACCCGAAGGATGTGCCTCAATTTTGTGGCGGACAGGCGACAAGGCGGCTGAGGCGGCCGAAGCGATGAAGATCACCGCCGCCGATCTGCTTCGGCTTGGCGTGGTCGATCGGGTGGTGCCCGAACCGATGGGCGGAGCCCATCGCGACCCGGGAGCTGCGATTGCGATGCTTGGCGCCGCGATTGGAGAGGAACTCGATAAGTTGGTCGGCAAGAAGCCCGCATCGATCCGCGCCGCAAGACAGGAAAAATTTCTGGCGATCGGCTAGACTGTCCCCGTATCGGAGTGGTTCAGCTATGCTTTGCTTTATGCCGTCCGGTGGAGGATTCGCATGAAGAAACTGGCTTTGTTTGCGGCCCTTGCCCTGGCCGTGCCGTCATATCCCGCTCTGGGCCAGGCGCAGTCCATTTCGGCCAGCGACAAGCAGCAGGGCGCCGAAGCTCATCCGCAGTTGCTTCAACAGTTTGGGGGGGCGATCAAGGGACCGGCGGCCGATTATGTGGCGAGGGTAGGGCGCAAGATCGCCGTCCAGTCCGGGCTGTCGAACAGCGAACGCGATTTCACCGTGACTCTGCTCGATTCACCGGTCGACAATGCTTTCGCCATTCCGGGCGGCTATATCTATGTTACGCGCGGCCTGCTTTCCCTGATGAACAACGAGGCCGAACTCGCCTCGGTTTTGGGCCATGAGGTTGGCCATGTCGCAGCCCGCCATTCCGCCAAGCGTCAGCAGACTGCGACAATCACCCAGGTTCTGGCTGGCCTCGTCGGCGCGGTGGCCGGAAGCCAGGGCGTGGGAAATCTGATCGGCAAGGGCGCCGGGCTGGGTGCGGACCTGATCACCAAAGGCTTCTCGCGGAGCCAGGAATATCAGGCCGACGACCTTGGCGTCAGTTATCTCGCTCGGGCTGGTTATGATTCCAACGCTTCGTCGGACATGCTTGCGGTGCTGGGGAAAGAGCAGGCGCTTGAAGCGCGATTGAGCGGGCAAAGCAACGAGATCCCCACCTGGATGAGCACCCACCCCAATTCCGCCGACCGGGTGCGTCGCGCGCGGGAGAAGGCTGCGGCGACGGGCACGGCCGGTCGGGGCGTGCGCAACCGCGACGCGCTGCTCGATGCGCTGGAGGGTCTGCCGTGGGGAGATGATCCGTCGAAAGGTTATGTGGAGGGCCGGGAGTTCAGGCTACCGCTCCAGCGACTTGCCTTCATCATTCCACAGGGTTTCGCGGTTGCTAACAGCGATGAGTCGGTGGTGATCAGCAGCGCGCAGGGCCAGGCGAGTTTCAGCGGCGGCGACGTGGGGGCGGGTGGCCTCGACGACTATATCGGCAGGCAGTTTGCGCGATTGAGCAGTAATATCCGGTACGGCGAACTGCGTAGCGGCAAGGCCAACGGCGTGGATTTTCGCTATGCTTTCGGCGAAGCGAATAGCGGCAGCGGGCCGCTGGATGTCGGGGTCTTCGCCTATCGGCCAGAAAACACCTCAACCGCTTTTCATTTTATCACCCTCACACGCGCCGGCAACGGACCCGGTCCGTTTACGCCGCTGGTGGAAAGCGTCCGCAGGATGAGCGTAGCTGAAGCATCCGCGACCAAATCGCTGAAAATCAGAGTGGTTCGCGTAAAGGCCGGCGACACATTGGAGTCACTCGCCCGGCAGATGGCCTTCGCCGACAATCGCCTCGAACGATTTCTCGTGCTCAATGGCTTGGAGCCCGGTCAAACCCCGAAGGCGGGGGACCGCGTGAAACTGATCATTCGGCAGTAACGAGTCAAAGCAGCATTGTGCACGCGGACTGTCCGCCGCTTGACGTCACTGAAACACAGCGAGGATGGCAGTTGGGCGGCGAACGATCGTTCGTTCGCCGCCCGGTAGCCAGCCTGTAGCCGTGATTATGTCAGGCTAAAGCTCAGCTCGCCTTCATGTTGTTGGAGACGTTATTGAACGTCTTCTGCAGCTG
>CANJRZ010000157.1 GCA_947476735.1 Sphingomonadaceae bacterium | reverse complement strand
GGGCATCGCGATCTTCATGAACCGCGATCGTCTGCGCAGTGCAGCGTCAACCGGCGGCGAGCGGCTGAAAAAGGCGGCAGATGACCTGTCAACCATGGCACATGACCGCATCGATCAGGTGCGCGACAATATCTCCCGCTTCCGTACAACGAGCTGCGATGCCAATAGCGACCAGGCAAATTCCGACGCAACGGCGCAGCACGGATAAGAGAGCTGCCGTCGTCCCTCGATGGGACGTGACATGCGAACGCCGATGGCGGTACGTCTTTCCAGGCGTGCCGCCATCATTCTATCTGGACCGATGAAGTTTCGCTGGCGATTCGACCCCACCGACGAGCGATGGCGTTACGACATACGCCTTTTCCTGCTCGCCTATATCTTTGGGCTGATCGCCTTTAGCGCAGTGATACCCGGCTGACAGAGACTGGGGCCGCATGGCCCTCGCGGCTAATCGCAAGCCTTGTGCAGCAGCCAGGAAAGCCACGCCGCACCCAGGCTGGCGATCGCGACAATCAACAATGTCTCCGCAACTGAAACTCCGAGATGGACCATCCCTGCGAGCACGAGGGTTGCGACGACCATCGCGCCCGAATTGACGATATTGTTGGCGGCGACGGTGCGCGCGGTCTCGGTCTTGGCGACAGTCGTGGTGAGGAAGGCGTAGAGCGGGACGACGAACATGCCCCCCGCGATCGCGACGCCAAGCAGGTCGATGATCACCCAATAGCTGCCCGACTGGGCGAGGAATCCGGGGAGATCATGCAAGATTTCGCCCGGAGCAGGCCAGCTGTGCACCGTCCACCACAGGTGGCAAATGAACGCTCCCATCACGAGCGCCGACGGCGGCGAACAGCGTGCCGAAACGGCACCACCGAGGATCCGGTTGACCGCGATCGAGCCGATCGCCACGCCGACCGAGAAGATCGCCAGGAACAGCGTCGCGACGTCCTGGTTCGCGCCGAGCACATTTTTGACCAGCGGCGGGAATTGCGCGGCGAGCATCGTTCCCTGCGCCCAGAAGAAGCTGATGGCAAGAATGGCAAGGAACAGGCGGCGGACGTGCATCGTATCCGACACCAGCCTGATCGAGGAGCGGATGATGTGGAAGTCGACGCCGGCATCCTGGGTCATCGGCGGGGCGGGCGGGACCTGCCGTCCGGTCAGCCAGCCGGCCATGGCCACCAGCAGCACACCGATCGCGGCGTGTTCGGCAGCGAGAATACCACCGACCAGGGTGCCCGCCAAAATTCCGATATAGGTTCCCGCCTCGACCAGGCCGGTGCCGGGCAGCACCTGATCCTCTTCGAGATGCTGGGGAAGGATCGCATATTTGATCGGGCCGAAGAATGTTGAATGCGCGCCCATGGAGAGCAGTGCGAGCAGCATCAGCGGGATATTGTGGAGCAGCAGGCCGCTCGCTCCCACAGCCATGATGCCGATCTCCGCGGTCTTCACAATTCGGATGATCCGCGCCTTGTCGTGGCAGTCAGCGAGCTGCCCGGAGAGGGCCGAGAAGAGAAAGAAGGGCACGATGAACAATCCGCCGGCCACCGCCGAGAAGGCGGCCTCCTGCGCCGGATCATTGTAGATGCGGTAGATCACCAGCATGATCATTGCGGTGCGGAATAGATTGTCGTTGAAGGCGCCTAGGAACTGGGTGACAAACAACGGCAGGAACCGGCGTGTAGAGAGGAGCCGGAAGGACGGTGTCATGCGGGGGGTCTGCGCCTTCTTGGTCTGTCTGTCGGCATCGCTCGGGCGCCCCTTAGCCGATAGCAGCGGTCAGGTCCAAGCCGATAACGATCGCCCATGTCGGGCATGTGACAATGGTTCGGCTTCTTCCGACCGCAGGGAGGGGCTTATCTCTCTCGATCAACCGCGCTAGAGCATCAAAACGATGCTTACGCTGCCGAATATATTGACCCTTTCGCGCATCTTCGCGGTGCCGATTCTCGTCTTCCTTCTCTGGCCCGGTCATCACGGGCCGAGCCGTGTCGATTACGGGCTCGCCTGGGGCCTTTATACGCTGATGGCGGTGACCGACTATTTCGATGGCTATCTCGCCCGCGCGCAGGGGACGGTCTCCAAGCTCGGCATCTTCCTGGATCCGATCGCAGACAAGATCATGATTGCTGCGGTGATCCTGATGCTCGTGCTGACCCATGATCTGACCGGCTATGCGGCGGTCGCCGCGCTCATCATCCTGCTGCGCGAGATCGCGGTTTCGGGTCTGCGCGAATTTCTCGCCGGCGTGCAGGTTTCGATACCCGTCAGCGCGCTCGCCAAATGGAAGACGACCTTCCAGCTCCTTTCGCTGGGTTCCATCATCCTGGGCAATGCACTGCCCGAATGGGCATGGATCGAGCAGGTCGGCATTTTCAGCCTCTGGACGGCGGCGGTGCTCACCCTGATCACCGGCTGGGACTATCTGCGCGTCGGCATCAAGCACATGGATTGAGTCTTGGCGATCGCGATTCTCTATTTCGCCAGCGTCCGGGAGGCGATCGGCCACAGTTCCGAGACGGTCGCTCCGCCGCCGGACGTGGTGACAATCGCCGATCTGATCGGCTGGCTGGCGGCGCGCGGCGGCGGCTATGCCGTTGCCTTCGCCAATCCCGGACAGATCCGCGCCGCGATAGGCGACGATTTCGCCGAACCGGGCACGCCGATCGCCGGCGCGCGCGAGATCGCGCTCTTTCCACCGGTGACCGGCGGGTGAGCGCCACCCTCTCTGTCGGCGTCCAGGCCGCCGACTTCGACGTCGGCGCCGAGTTGGCGAAGCTCGAGCCGCTGGGTGGCGGCGGCGTTGCCAGCTTCACCGGTGTCGTCCGCGGCGGCAACGGGCTGACCGCGCTCGAGCTCGAGCACCATCCCGGCATCACTGAAACGATGATTCGGCGAATCGCCGAACAGGCCGCAGGGCGCTGGCCGCTGCTCGGCGTCACCGCGATTCACCGCCATGGCCGCCTTGCACCTGGCGATCGCATCGTCCTGGTCGCCGCCGCCTCACCGCACCGCAGCGCGGCGCTCGAAGCGACGGCTTTCCTTATCGACTGGCTAAAGACGCGTGCACCTTTCTGGAAAAAAGAATATTTCGCAGACGGCACCAGCCGCTGGGTCGAGGCGCGTGCCGCCGACGACGAAGCGGCCAAGCGATGGATAGAGCAGGGATGAGCAGCGCCGCCGAAGACTTGCCCGAACTGCTGCTCGCAGTAGCCGAAGGCGACCGTGCCGCATTCGCCCGATTCTATCAGCGAACTTCTGCAAAACTTTTCGGAGTGATCCTCCGTATATTGCCAGAGAGATCGATAGCGGAAGACGCGATGCAGGATGCTTATGCCAAGATTTGGCGAAATGCCGCGGGTTTCGACGCCCGGCGCGGCAGCCCGATCACATGGGCTGCGACGATCGCCCGCAATGCCGCGATCGACGTCCGCCGGCGCGAACAACCCGGCGGCCGTATCCGCGATGATGATTTCGATTTCGACATGATGAGTGATCCCGCGAGTGGCGCCTCTGCCGAGGATATGGCGGCGCTGCGCGCCTGCCTCGACCGGCTCGACCCCGAGCAGCGTTCGCTGATCCTGGCCGCTTACCTCAACGGCGAGAGCCGCGAAGAATTGGCGGAACGGCTCGGCCATCCCACAGGAACGATCAAGAGCTGGCTGCATCGCGGCCTCGCCAAGCTGAGGGGTTGCCTCGATGGCTGACGATTACGACGCCCTCGCGGGCGAATATGTGCTGGGCACGCTCGATGCCGCCGAGCAAAGGGCTTTTCAGCGCCGCCTGCTGACCGATCCGGCGGTGGCGGCTGCAGTAGCGGATTGGCAGGCGCGGCTTTCGCCGCTGCTGCACGCGGTACCCGAAGTTCAGGCTCCGGCCGCACTTTGGGACCAGGTTGAAATGTCCAGTCGACCCGCCAACGACAATAGCGTCCTGCGCCGCTGGCAGGCGGCGACCGTGGCCGCCGCGCTCGTCGCGCTGGTGACCACCGGCCTCGCGCTTCGGCCGCAGCCGGCGCCGCAGGCTCCGGTTCAGGTCGCCCAGGCCCCTGCCCCCTCGCCGCTCTATCAATCGGTCGCCGCGCTGAGCGAGACAGGAGGCGCACCGGCGCTGCTCGTCACCTATGACGACAAGACCGGCAAGATGCGGGTGACTCCGGTCAATGTCAGCCCGCGCCCCGGCCACAGCCTCGAACTGTGGGTGATCGCCGGCAAGGCGGCGCCCAAGTCGATCGGCCTGATGAAGGACAAGGGTGCCACCGCCCTCGACCAGCTGGCGCTCGACCTGAAGCAAAGCAATATGATCGCGGTTTCGGTCGAACCTGAAGGCGGATCGCCAACCGGACTTCCCACCGGACCGGTGATCTATTCGGGTCCGATGATCAGGCTGACGACCAGCTGATCGGCATCAGCCGATCATTCCGCCTGCCTGAGCGCGTCCGCCAGCAGGTTGAACTCCTTCTCGCGCGGGCTGCCGCGCCGCCAGGCGAGCGCGATGCGCCGCGCAGGGTGGTCGGCATCGAGCGGTTTTGCGACGACGTCGGTATTGTCGAGGATGCCGGCGTCCAGCGCCATCTTCGGCAGCAACGTCACGCCAAGGCCATTATCGACCATCTGAACCAGCGTGTGCAGCGAGGTGCCGAGCATCGCCGCTTCAGCGCGCAGCTCGGGCCGGTTGCAGGCGGCGAGGACATGATCCTTGAGGCAATGCCCGTCCTCAAGCAGCAGCAACCTGGTTTCGTCGATCTCCGCGGCGGTGATTTCCGGCCTCTTGTCGGGCATTTCGCCCTTCGGGAAAGCGACGAACAACCGGTCGAGGAAAAGGTCGACCGATTCGATGTCGCCGCAATGATAGGGCAACGCAAGCAGGACGCAGTCGAGATGGCCGCGATGGAGCGAATCACAGGCCGCGCTTGTCGTCTCCTCGCGCAGGTAGAGTTTGAGATCGGGCCAGGCGGCGCGCAGCCTGGGCAGGATGCGCGGCAGAAGAAAGGGCGCGATCGTCGGGATTACACCCATCCGCAGGTCACCCGACAGCGGCTTGCCCGCAGCGCGGGCGAGGTCGCCCAGCTCCTCCGCCTCGCGCAGCACTCGCTGCGCCTTTTCGGCGATGCGCAGACCGAGCGGCGTGAATCGCACCACCCGCCGCGTCCGTTCGACGAGCGTGATGCCGATCAGCGATTCGAGCTCGCGCAGGCCCGCAGACAGGGTTGATTGCGTGACGAAGCAGGCCTCGGCCGCGCGCCCGAAATGGCCATGATCCTTTAGCGCCACCAGATATTGGAGCTGCTTGAGCGTCGGAAGATAGGTCGCCATTCATCGCCTCTATCGATTATTAACGGGTGAGTAATTAACCGGAGCGTTTAAGTCTACCAGGTCAGCTTGCGGAGGCACCGAGCCGTTTCTATCCTTCGCCTTTTCAACGGGAGCAAATCATGTCGCTCAAGGAATTTGCCGATGGATTGCCCGATTATGCGCGCGACATCCGGCTCAACATCGACGCGGTGCTCCGCGACACCGCGTTGAACGACCAGCGCAAATATGGCCTGCTGCTCGCCTGCGCCCACGGCTCCGGCTATCGTCCGATTGTCGTCGCAGCCGAGGCGGAAGTGCTGGGCAAGCTGAGCGCCGAGGCCGCCGAAGCGGCGCGCGCTGCTGCTGCGGTGATGGCGATGACCAATGTCTATTTCCGCTTCGTCCACCTCGCTTCGAACAAGGAATATGGCCAGCTGCCGGCGAGGCTCAGGATGAATGTGCTTGGGTCGCCCGGTATCGAAAAAGTCGATTTCGAGCTGTACAGCCTCGCCGTCTCGGCGATGAACGGCTGCGGCCTGTGTGTCGATAGCCATGAGAAGGTGCTCCGCCAGCACGGCATTGCCCCCGAGATCGTACAGACTGCAGCGCGCATAGGCGCGATCATCAGCGCCGCCGCAACGGTCCATGCGACCGCGGTTTGATGGCAGAAATCGGGAATTGTCCCAATATAACAAACCCTCCTTATGACGTACCGCTCAGGAACATCTTTGCAGGCGGGGGCCGGATGCCTATATTGGCCTTTCCCGATGGAGTGGGCCCAGAAGGAAGTGGGATGTTCGACGGACTGATTTCCTATCTCGATTCGATCAAGGCGCGTGATCCTGCGCCCCGATCGCGCTGGGAGATAATGCTCTATCCGGGCGTCCTCGCGCTTGGCCTGCATCGGGTTGCGCACTGGCTGTTTCAGGCCGAGCTCTATTTTCTCGCGCGGCTGATCAATCATTTCGCGCGGATGATCACGGCGATCGACATCCATCCCGGCGCGCAGATCGGCCACAATTTCTTCATCGACCATGGCTTCGTCGTGATCGGCGAAACCGCCATCATCGGCAATGACGTGACGATGTACCAGGGCTCGACGCTGGGTGGCACCAATCCGACCAACGGCCAGGCCGGCAAGCGTCACCCCACCATCGGCGACGGGGCGATCATCAGCCTGGGCGCGGCAATTCTCGGTCCGATCACCATCGGCGCGCGGGCCCGGGTCGGCGCAAATGCGGTAGTGACCAGGGACGTCGCCGAAGGCCAGGTGGTCGTCGGTATTCCGGCCCGCCCGATGCTTGTCGATGCAAAGGAATATCAGAAGGGCTTCGTTCCCTATGGCACGCCGTGCAGCGAGCGTTTCGACCCGCAGACGCAGCAGCTGGAGATTCTGCGCTGCGAGCTCGAAACGCTGAGAGGCCGAATCGCGATGCTGATCGACGAGCGTGACGCGGCGAGAGAAAAGCTGGCTGAGGGCCGCGAACGCGCCTGATGGGAACAGTCTCCCCCTTTCCGGGCAAGCCGACGCAGGTCGCCTTCGACCGGATGGAGATCACCCGCATTCTCGATCTCTACGGTCGAATGGTATCCGCCGGGCTTTGGCGCGACTATGCGATCGACTTCAACAGGGACGCCGCCTCCTTCGCCGCCTTCCGCCGTACCGCCGAACGCCCCGAATATCGGATCGAGAAGCGGCCCGCGTTGCGCAACCGCCAGGGCATGTGGGCGCTGATCGGCGAGGGCGGTACCGTCCTCAAGCGCGGCCAGGAACTGGGCCCCGTGCTGGCACCGGTCGAGCGCCGGCTGCTGAAGCTCGTCGACGGTTAGGCCGGCATCGGCCGATCGACCACAGGCAGCTTCAACGCCAGGTCGCCCGGTAACCAGCCCACCACCTGACGCCGCGCCGCCGTCCAGAACGCCGAGAGCAGAAGCAGCGCGGATCCGATGATCAGCGCCGTGAGCCCGAACGACAGATCGACCGCCCCGCTCGATTTGATCAGGCTCGACAGCGCGTAGAGCACATAAACCAGGGCCGAAACCATCAGCGCCCGCCGGTCGATCGCCAGCGCCACCACGGCGAGCAGGATGTACAGCAGGATCACGACCGCCGCCTGCGCGGGCGCGGCCGTGCCCTGGAGCATTCCCAGCATCGCGAAGATCGGATGCACCAGCATCGGAGCCGCCAGCAGGTGCAGCCAGAAGGCCACGTCCGAACGGCGGGTTGTGCGCGCCCGATCGCCCATATCCCACCACATGGCGACCGCGAACACCGCCACGCCGGCGACAAGCAGCAATGGGAAGAGATGATCGGCAAGGCTCGGCACCGCCGCGACGGCGAGGCAAAGAACCAGCCCGGCTGCGGCCGCTGCGCCAGCCGCGACGGTGATCGGCACCATGAAGCGGCGCCAGTGCAGCCAGACCCCGCCGGCGGTAACGGCCGCCGCCACCGAGCCGATCAGCGCAACCAGCCGTTCGTCATTGCTCTGGTCGCCGGGATCGAGCATCACCCCGACCAGGATCGCAAAGCCACCCAGCAGCCCGCCCGCAAATGCGAGCAACAGGATGATGCTCGGCAAGGCCATGCGCCGTTCGCGCGTAAAATATTCGGCAAGCCCCCATGCCGTCCCGGCGACCGCGAATCCGATGAACGGTGAAGGTCCGCCGTCCGGCGCCATGAACCGGATCATGTTGCCCATCCAGCCCATCGCAACCAGCATCAGCACCGCTGCGATCGACACGAAGATATCGTTGAAGCCGGTCAGAAACCGGAAACTCTCCTCGTCAACCGCAGGGACGGTGCGCATGGCCGCGACATGCGCTCGGAAAGATGCCGCCGCCTCCGCATTCAGCGCGCCGGCTTCGACCGCGGCATCAATATCACTCTCGCTGTACATGGGCCCTCCCATCCGTTCATGGGAGATTATCACAGACTGTATTATTATTGCAATACAGTTGTCAGAGCGCGCCTTCGGCATCCAGCGCGTAGCCGGCTGAGCGGACGGTCCGGATCACGTCGGGCGCATCGGCGGTATTGATCGCCTTGCGCAGCCGGCGAATATGCACGTCGACGGTGCGGGGCTCGATATCGCTGTCACGGCCCCATACCGAGTCGAGCAAACGCTCGCGCGAGAAGACACGACCCGGATGCTCGAGGAAATGCTTGAGCAGGCGGAATTCGGTGGGGCCCAGCGTGACCGGGCTGCCACCGCGGCGTACCCGATGGCTGGCCGTGTCCATCTCGATATCGGCATAGGAAAGCCGCTCGCCGGCCAGAGCCGGGCGCACGCGCCGCAGCACTGCCCCGACCCGGGCAATGAGTTCACGCGGGCTGAACGGCTTGGTGACATAATCGTCGGCGCCGGTATCGAGCCCGCGGATGCGGTCTTCCTCCTCGCCGCGTGCAGTCAGCATGATGATCGGCACATTGGCGGTATCCGGCAGGCGGCGCAGCCTGCGGCACACTTCGATCCCGGAAACCCCTTCGATCATCCAGTCGAGCAGGACGAGGTCGGGCGGCGACTCACGGGCGAGCAAAATGGCCTCCTCGCCATCGGCTGTCCGTTCGACTTCGAAATCTTCACGCTCGAGGTGCCAGCTGATCAGTTCGGCCAGCGCCGCGTCGTCTTCGACGAGAAGTACTTTGGCTCGCGCCATCAGCTATCTGCTCCCTGCAACGGGTCTTCGCCCTTCGCGCGTTCCGCCATCTTTCGGCCCGTCGCGGCGAAATAGACCATTTCCGCGACGTTAGTGGCGTGATCGCCGATCCGTTCGACGTTCTTGGCGATGAACAGCAAGTGGGTCGAGGCCGTGATATTATGGGGGTTTTCCATCATGTAGGTCAGTAGGGTACGGAACAGACTGTTATAGAATTCGTCCACCGCCTTGTCGCGGGCCGCCACCGCGAGTGCCGCATCCGGATCGCGCATCACGAAGGCATCGAGCACGTTGCGAACCATCTC
>CANJRZ010000156.1 GCA_947476735.1 Sphingomonadaceae bacterium | reverse complement strand
GTCGGTGAAGGGGCTCGCCGCGGTCATTTTCCTCTCCCTGTTTCCCGTTTCGTGGGGCATGTCTGTGGCAGAGAGATCGCACGATTGGGGGGAGGGGAAAATGGGCTTGAACAGCGAAGACATGTTCGGCGTTATGATGGCGGTGAACACCTATCCGGTGGCGGTGGACTCGCTGAGCTGGGACCTGTTCGATCTTGTTTTTACCAATGACGTTATTGCGGACTTTGGCGGCGGCGCGATGTGGAGCGATCTGGCGTCCCTGAAGCGTGATTTTGATACGATTCACCGGCCGTTCAAGACGACCCAGCATTATACAGGCAATCATGTCATCACCGGCTCAGGGGATGAGGCCTATTGCTTCAGTTATGTTCGCGCCCGTTTCACGCGTGACCTTCCGGAGGGGCCGGACAGTTACGAAGCCAATGGCTGGTATGACGACAAGCTCGTCCGCACCGCCGATGGCTGGCGGATCAGCCATCGCGCGACCCGCTCGAACTGGAGCGGCGGCAATCCCAAGGTGCTCGAAACGATGCCGGGCGTGTCGGGGTCGCAGGAGCTTACCGCGCTCAGCAGCGAGGTGCCGGCGGGTAATATCAAGCTGGTCAATGCCCTGCGCGGGAAGGGGAGCGCGAAATGAGCGATGCCGCCAAGATCCAGCAGATACTGAACCTCTATTCCGACGGTGCGAGCCGCCGCGACTTCGATCAGGTGATCGCGACCTTCGTCGAGGACTCGATCTGGGAGGTCGCGGATACGCCGCACCGTTTCGTCGGCACCGCGGCGATTATGGGCGCCTTCCGCGCCTTCACCGCGACCACCAGCTATCTCGTCCAGATGAATGCGCCGGCCGTGATCATGGTCGACGGCGACAAGGCGACGGCACGTTCGACGATCCGCGAGGTCGGCCGCTACAGCGACCGTGACGAGCTGTTCGATTGCGTCGGCACCTATTTCGACAGTTTCGTCCGGACCGGGGAGGGATGGCGCTTCACCCATCGCCGTTTCGTGACCCACGGGATCAGCTCCTGGCCGGTGTTGCCCGGCGTCGCCAGCGCGATCGAACCGGGCTGAGCCGCCCTCGACAAGGCTAAGCGCTACGACTTATAGGCGGACCGAGGAAGTCAACGCGGAGAGAGTGGCGTCATGAGCACCGATATCGGCCAGATCGACGCCGCTTCCTGCCCGTCAGGTGGGCAGCCGCCTTTCACCCTGGCCGATCCCGCGGTGATCCTCGATCGCTCGAAGCATTACCGTTATCTGCGTGAGCACAATCCGGTCTATTTCGACGAGACGCTCCAGCTGTGGATCGTTTCGCGTTACGAGGACGTGAACCGCGTTCTGCTCGACTGGGAGACCTTTTCGCTTGAGAAGGGCTATCACAAATATTGGGGGCAAGGGTATCTCGACGAGTTGATAGCGATCCTCGAACGCGACGGCGGCGGTTATATACCCGACATCATTTCGGTCGATCCTCCCAAGCATCAGCGGATCCGGCGGCTGCTCGACGGCGCTTTCTCGCCGCGCCGTCTCAAGCTTCTTGAGGAAAGCTTCACCGCGAGTACCGCCCAACTGATCGAAAAGATCGCCAATCGCGGCCATTGCGATGGCATGGCAGACATCGCGACGCCGATGACGGTCAATTTCATGATGGGGCAGGTTGGTCTCAAAGATGTCGATCCCGCCCAGATCAAACTGTGGTCGGACGCTTACCAGGCCCAGTACAGCCGGATGCAGACCCACGAGCAGATGCTCGTCAACGCTCAACGTATCTGCGAGCTGCAGCATTTCACCTTCGCGCTTGTCCGCGAGCGCATGGCCCATCCCGGCGAGGACATGATTTCCGACCTGATCCGTGCCGAACTCGACGACGAGGCGAACCCCAAGCTCTCGTTCAATGAGATCGTCGGCCTGACCCGCACCTTGCTGATCGGCGGCAATGACTCGATCTCGACCGGGCTCGCCAACATGTTTGTGCTGATCGCGACCGATGATGCTGTGGCGAAGCAATATTATGCCTCGGCCGAAGACGAGCGGAAGCTCATCCGTTTCGTTGAGGAGGCGATCCGCGTGACCTCGCCGGTTCGCGCGCTGACCCGGATCACTAATTGCGAGGTCGAGCTCGGCGGCGTGATGATCCCCGCCGATGCTCATCTCATGATCCTGTACGGATCGAGCAACGAGGATGAGAGCGCCTTTGCCTGTCCGATGGATTTCGATCCTGAGCGCAGGAATATCGGCCAGCATCTCGCCTTCGGTGCCGGAATCCACCGCTGCGTCGGGCTCGCCCTGGTTCGCATGGAGATCAAGGTGGTGCTGCGAGAAATGGCGAAGCGGATGACGAATATCCGCCTCGGCGTGCCTGTAGATAAGCTCAAATGGATGCCCAGCGTCACCATGACGATGATGGAAGAGCTGCCGCTCATTTACGACCGGCGAAGTTGAGCAGGGCGAAAGCCCCGCATTACGGCCGTTTTACAATTGTTGATTTGCCATTAACCACATTTCCCGGCCTATCTCCGCCCGCAATCAGCGGAGATTGGTCATGCAGCAGCATATCACCTGGGCGCCGGTCCTGATCTTCAGTTTGATGCTCGTCGGCCTGGCGCTGTTTGAGCATTTTCGTACGCGGCCGCGGAAAAAGAGCCGTCGTTCGAATTTCCGGCGGATGCAGTCGCCCTATGCACGATCGCGCCGGCGGAATGAGCCAGCGACGGCCCGAGCCGCTTTTGCTCGACCGCCACATGTCGAGGCACGGCGTCGTTTTACCCGCTGACGGATCGGCATTGCGCGCCGTTCCTTGCATCGGCGCGATGATCGCTTATCTTCCCACCAACTCTGGAGGGATGACATGGCTCAGGAAATCGCGACACTTGCGGGTGGCTGCTTCTGGTGCATCGAGGCGGTGTTCGACGATGTGATCGGCGTCAGCTCGGTTGAAAGCGGCTATATTGGCGGGCACGTCGTCAATCCGACCTACAAGCAGGTCTGCAATGCCGATACGGGCCATGCCGAGGCGATCCGTATTGCCTTCGATTCTGACGTCATCAGCTTTGGCGAGTTGCTCGATATCTTCTTCCATATTCATGATCCGACTCAGCTGAATCGCCAGGGAAACGACGTCGGCCCGCAATATCGTTCCGCGATCTTCCCGCATTCACCCGAACAGGAGGCCGAAGCTCGTGCCGCGATCGAGCGGGCTCGGTCCGACTGGCCGCAAAAAATTGTCACAACGATCGAGCCTGATGCTCCCTGGTATGTGGCAGAGGACTATCACCAGGAATATTTTGCCCGTGAAGGGATGAGCAATGGCTATTGCGTAATGGTCGTCGCGCCCAAGGTGATGAAGTTCCGCAAGAGCTACGCGCACCGGCTGAAGGATAGCGCAAAGGTCTGATCCGCTGGGCTCCTGACCCGGGTAGAATTAGGGACGGGGGGCTGCGGCCCTCAGTAACCGATCGTTGATCGCGATGCCGAGCCCCTCGTTAGGTATCGGCGCTACGGCGATCGCGGCTGCGCCGCTCGCATCGGCCACATGCAGCAGGTCGAACAATCGCGCTGCGGCTTGGTTCAGGTCGCCCAACTCTGACAGGCTGGCGTCGCCCGCGACTGAGCCAAAGCCGATATGGACTTCGCCTGGGCGGGCGGTTGTCGCATTAAGCCGTAGTGGCTTGGTTGGAGCATAATGGCTGGACATCTGGCCAGGCGCTTCGATGGTGTCGCTGCCACCCATCTCGACGTTCACGCCGGTGGCATCGCGCAGCATATCGGCGGTGATGCTGCCTGGCCTCAGCAGTCGCAGCCGGTCTTCCTCAACCGCGACAATTGTCGACTCGATACCGAGTTCGGTGGGTCCGCCATCGAGCACGAGTTCGATGCGCCCTTCCAGCGAGCGCGCGACATGCTCGGCGCGGGTCGCGCTGATCGACCCGCTGGCGTTGGCCGAAGGAGCGGCGAGCGGTCGGCCGACCGCGTCGATCAGGGCCCGGATCACGGGATGAGAAGGCGCGCGCACCGCGATTGTCGACAATCCGGCGGTCATCAGGCTGGCGATCGGAGCATTTGGTGCGAGGGGCAGCACCATTGTCAGTGGTCCTGGCCAAAAAGCGACCGCCAGCTTTCGTGCGAGCGGCGAGAAGACGGCAATCTGCTCCGCCATCGCGAAGCCCTTCACATGGGCGATCAACGGGTTGAAGGAGGGTCGTCCCTTTGCAGTATAAATCGCCGCTACAGCTTCGCCCGAGCGGGCATCACCGGCGAGGCCGTACACGGTTTCGGTCGGTACGGCGACGGGAACCCCGTGCGCGATAAGTTGCGCGGCATGTTCGATGCTGGCGGGGTTGGCGGGAAGTATGCGGGTGAATGTCACGACCGCGCCGCTATAGCGGAGCTGGCCGGGGCGCAAGGATCAGATGTCGGCGCGCTCGAGCAGATCAGTCGGATTGATGTTGAGCCGGCGCATGTTGCGTAGGACGCGCGGCCATTCGTCGCGCAGGAAGGTCTCGCGGGCCTCGCGGCGTAGCCGGGCGGTGGCGCCTTCGGCTACGAACATGCCGACGCCGCGCTTCACCGAGACGAAACCCTCGTCCTGAAAGCCCTGATAAGCTTTGGCAGCGGTCAGCGGATTGGCGCCATGCAGCGCGGCAAAGGCGCGGACCGAGGGGAGTGCGTCGCCGTCGCCAAAGGTGCCGTCGAGGATCGATTCGGCGATGATGTCGCGGAGTCGAAGATAAACGGGGCGGTCAGAACTGCTCATGGCGTTACACTGTTCTAACACAGCACGGCGCGTCAATCACAATCAGCCTTTCCACGTCGAAACGACAGCTTCGTAGGATGGGCGTGGCCGCTCTTCGAGATCACGAGAGGGTGAACCAAGAAACAGGAATCCGGCGATCTGGTCCCCCGTCTTGCCGCCAAGCGATTCGACGACGCGGTTGTTGTAGGCCGCCCAGCCGGTCAGCCAACCGCCCACAAAGCCTGCGGCATGGGTCGCTGTCAGCAGGTTCATGCAGACCGCGCCTGCCGACAATTGCTGTTCCCAGGCGGGGATCTTGGGATGGATGACGGGCGTAGAGATGACCGCCACCATTACCGGCGCCTGCATGGCGAATTGCCGGAGCGGGTCGAGCTCTATGGCTCCGGCATCGGGCTTTTCGGCGCGAAAGGCATCGAGCAGAAGTTCCGCGAAGTCTGGTCGGCGATTGGCGGGAATGATGACGAAGCGCCATGGGGCAAGCTTGCCATGATCAGGGACCCGCATTGCCGCTTCGAGAATTTGGCGGAGCTGGTCATCATCTGGCCCCGGGGAAACCATGTCGCGTGGTTTGCCCGAGCGGCGTGTGGCGAGGAGGGTGGAGGGGGATGAAAGATCGTTGAACATAAGTCCGCTCCTACCAGCGCGGGCCGCATGCAACAATCGGCTTCACAGCGCGGATTAGCTTGTTACTGTTGACATCCATGAAGGCAGCATCTGCTCGCAAGGATCAGATCGCGCGCCATGGACACGGACAGAAAGCACTTCATGGTCAATCCAGACGCTGACGCGACCACCGAGCCCGGCTCTCCGCATCTGAACCGATCCGACGGGGAAACCTGGTTCGGCCATCCGAGGCAGCTTGCCCGGCTCTTCTCGACCGAGGCAATGGAACGCTTCGGCTATTATGGGATGCGGGCGCTTCTTACGCTCTATCTGACCCAACATTTCCTGTTCAGTGACCAGACGACCAACGGCCTTTATGGCGGCTTTACCGCGCTGGTCTATCTTACGCCGCTGGTCGGTGGTCTGCTCGCCGATCGCTATCTCGGCTCGAAGAAATCGGTGAAGTTCGGCGCGGTCCTGATGTCGATCGCGTATCTGACGCTCTGCTTCGGTGGTCCGACCGCCAAACCCTATGCGGTGATCGAAGGTCAGCGCTATGAGGTCGTGATCGACGATGCGAAGCAGCAATATGTCGTCGATGGGGGCCAGAAGCTCGCGATCAAGGGCCAGGAAGACGGATCTGTGACGCTGGTTGGGCCGGACGGAAGTGTCGCCCGCAGCATCGCCAAGGGTGGCTTCAAGTCCGATGCGGACCGCAGTCCCTTTTATACCGGCCTGATGCTCGTTGCGCTCGCGCTGCTCACCATCGGCAATGGCTTCTTCAAGCCGAATATCTCGACGATCGTCGGCGCTCTCTACGCACAGGGCGACCGACGTCGCGATGCCGGCTTCACCATCTTCTATATGGGGATCAACCTCGGTTCGCTCTTCTCGCAGATCCTCTGTCCCTTCCTTGCAGTGGCGCTGGGCTGGTGGGCGGGCTTCGGGCTCGCGGCGATCGGCATGATGATCAGTTGGGCGCTGATCCAGTTCGCGGGTGACAAGCTCGAAGGTTATGGCGATCCGCCGCCCGGACAGACGAAGGATCGTTCGCTACTCATCTATATCGGCGCGCTCGCGGTCATTCCGGTGGGCTGGTTCCTGTTCACCAACCTGATGGCGGCGCAGCCAGCGGAGTCGGGCAGCGGTATTGCTGGCTATCTTCTGGCGTTGCCGATCATGGGCAAGGTACTGTTCTTCACCTTCCTGCTTTCGGTGATCGGGATTCCGATCTGGTCGTGGAAGGCAGGCAACAAGGTCGAGTTCCAGATGATGGTCGCCGCGATCGTGTTGATCGTCTTCAACGTCACATTCTGGACGCTGTTCGAACAGGCGGGTTCCTCGCTAACGCTTTTTGCCGACCGCAATACCGACCTGACCGTGGTCGGCGGTTGGTCAATGACGGCAGGGCAAACTCAGTTCTTCAATGCCTTTTTCATCGTCGTGCTGGCGCCTCTCACCTCTATCATGTGGAACGCGCTGGGTCGGCGGGGCATCGAGCCCTCTATTCCGATCAAGTTCGCCATCGCGTTGGCGGGGGTTGGCCTCGGCTTCCTCGCGCTGGTGTGGGGAACCACCTATGCCGGAGATGACTTCAAAGTAGGGCTTTGGTGGCTGGCGTTGCTTTATCTCATCCACTCGATGGCCGAGCTGTGCATTTCGCCGGTGGGGCTGTCGATGATCACCAAGCTTTCGATAGCGCGCGTCGTAGGGTTGATGATGGGGCTCTGGTTCCTCTCGATCAGTTGCGCGCAATATGTTGCAGGGATCGTCGCTCAGTTCGCGAGTGTGGAGACGGTCGGCGGGCAGGTGACTAACCTCAAGGTCAGCCTCGATACCTATACCGCTGTGTTCGAAGCGATTGGCATCATTTCGATCGTAATCGGGGGCGTGCTGCTGCTGGTCTCGCCGCTGATCAAGAAGTGGATGCACGGTGTCCAATAGGCTCGGAGCGGTAATAGCGCTGGCGCTTTCGCTGAGCGCTTGTGCGAATGGAGCCGTGGCTCCCAAGACGGCCTCCTCGGAGAGCGGCGCGCCGGGCAAGGGCAAGGGATTTAATCATGATCCTTATCCCTCGACCTATCGCGCCTATCCCGGCGCGCCGACCGCGATCGTGGGAGCTACTGTCTATGACGGAGAGGGGAGCCGAATCGAGAACGGCACCGTCCTGCTTAGCGACGGCAAGGTCGTTGGCGTTGGTGGCGCCGACCTGGCGGTGCCAAGCGGCGCGACCATCGTCGAAGGCAAGGGCAAGTGGATCACGCCCGGCATCATCGACGTGCACAGCCATCTGGGTGATTATCCGTCGCCCGACGTCAAGGCGCATGACGACGGCAATGAATCGACCTCGCCGGTCACCGCCGACGTTTGGGCGGAACACAGCGTCTGGCCGCAGGATCCGGGCTTCACGCGCGCGCTTGTCAACGGCGGAGTGACGACGCTGCAGATCCTGCCTGGATCGGCCAACCTGTTCGGCGGTCGATCTGTGACGTTGAAGAATGTTTCTGCACGCACTGTTCAGGGCATGAAATTCCCAGGCGCACCCTATGGCTTGAAGATGGCGTGCGGCGAGAATCCTAAGCGCGTCTATGGCGGCAAGGGACGCGAGCCTTCGACCCGGATGGGGAATGTGGCGGTCGATCGCCAGACCTGGATGAAGGCGGTCGAGTATAAGCGCAAATGGGACAAATATGAGGAGAAGGGCGGAGATATCCCGGTTCGCGATGTCGCGATGGACACGCTGATGGGCGTGCTCAACGGAGAGATCCTCGTCCACAATCATTGCTACCGTGCCGATGAGATGGGCATCGTGCTCGATATGGCGAAGGAATTTGGCTATAAAGTCACGGCGTTCCACCACGCGGTCGAAGCGTACAAAATCGCCGATCTCCTGAAAGCGAACGGCACCTGCGCCGCGGTCTGGGCCGACTGGTACGGCTTCAAGATGGAAAGCTATGACGGCATTCCAGAAAATCTGGCCATTCTGCAGAATATGGGCGCCTGCGGCATCATCCACTCGGATGACCACAACGGCATCCAGCGGTTGAACCAGGAGGTCGCCAAGGCCCTGTCCTCAGGGCGCCGGGCAGGGATCAACATCCGTGATGAGGTTGCGTGGACCTGGCTTGCCATCGGCCCGGCGAAGGCGCTTGGCATCAGCGACAAGACCGGCAGCCTGAAGCCCGGCAAGATGGGAGACGTCGTGCTGTGGAACGGCGATCCGTTCAGCGTCTACACGCGGCCTGAAAAGGTCTGGATCGACGGAGCGCTGCTGTACGACGCATTGAATCCGCGATTGCGGCCTGTGAGCGATTTCGAACTCGGCCAGCCTGGCGAGGGAGACGTGAAATGAAGCGCCTGCTTGTTGCAGCTGCCGCGACATTATTCGCTGCTCCGCTTTCGGCCGAGACCATCGCGTTTACCGGTGGCACCGTTGCGATCGGTGATGGTTCGCAGCCGATCAAGGGCGGTACCGTGGTCATCGCCAATGGCCGCATTGTTGCGGCAGGCCTGAATGTCGCCGTTCCGGCCGGAGCCAGCATCGTCGACGCGACCGGCAAATGGGTGTCCCCGGGGATTGTCGCAGGTTTCAGCACGCTCGGCGTGATGGAAGGCTATGGCATGAGCGAGGTCAACGACAGCGACGCCGACAAGTCGCCATTCTCGGCAGCGATCGACCTTGCGCCGGCGATCAGCGGATCGAGCCAGCGCATCGCGATCGAGCGCTTGTCCGGGACAACCCGAGCCTTCGTCATGCCCGAGGCGGGCAATACGATGTTCGCGGGCCAGGGGGCCGTTATCGATCTCGGCGCCGATGTCGAGGCGGTGACCCGTCCGCGCGCTTTCCAGTTCGTCGAACTCGGCGAAAATGGTGCGGTCAGGGCCGGCGGAAGCCGGGCGGCGGCGCATGTCCTGCTGCGGGCGGCGTTGCAGGCGGCGGCCAATCCGGCGGCGATCGATGTCGTCAGCAAGGATTCACTGATCACGCGCCAGGATGC
>CANJRZ010000155.1 GCA_947476735.1 Sphingomonadaceae bacterium | reverse complement strand
TACGGGCTCCCCCTGCTCGGCTATCGCCGCCGCGCGAAAAAGGCCGCTGCCGAGATTCACGGCGTGTTCGGACCGATCGTCCGGGAGCGTTTCAACAGCTGGCATGACGGCACCGGCCTCGCCAAGGACGACATCCTCCAGTCGCTGCTAGAGGCGCGCCATCCCGAGACGGGCGAGCCCTTCACTTATGCCAAGATCATGGAGCAGGTCTCGACAATCTTCCTGGCCGGGCATGAGACCGCCGCCTCGGCGATGACCTGGGCGCTCTACCTGCTAGCCGAATGCCCGCACCTGCAAGACGCGCTGGTCGCCGAGGTGGAGCGTGAGACCGGCGGCGAGCCGATCGCCTTCGAGCATCTGCGGGGCATGAACGGGGTGCGCAACCTGTTCCGCGAGACGTTGCGGCTCTATCCGCCGGTCAGCTTCTTCGTTCGCGAGGTGACCGCGCCGACAAGTTTCCGCGACAAGCTGCTCCAGACGGGGGCGATGATCGTGATCTCGCCCTGGCTGATCCAGCGCAACCAGAACAACTGGAAATGCCCGCACGCCTTCGCGCCCGAGCGGTTCGACGATCCCGAAGAGGCGGAGGCTTGCCGCCGCGCTTATATGCCGTTCGGCAAGGGGCCGCGCATCTGCATCGGCGCAGGCTTCGCCCAGCAGGAAGGGATGTTGATCCTGGCGAGCATCGTCCGCGCGTTCTGCCTACGCTATCCGAACATCCGCAAACCCGAGCCGGTGAGCCGGCTGACCTTGCGGCCGAAGACAGCGGTAAAGCTGTGGTTCGACGCTAGGAGCTGAGCAGAAGATCGTCCTTTTCCAGGACGAGCACCGAATTGGGCGACCAGCCGCGCCAGTTGATTCGCGGGATATTATTGCGGATCAGCGTCGCCTCGTTGAAATCCCGGGTCAGGTCGTAGTCGGCAGGCAGGCTGAAGAGCATGCCCAGGGTGCGCTGGATGTCAGCGCCACCGAACGTCCGGACATGATCGCCCTGGCCGAAGCGATGGGTCGCGTCCTCGGCGCTGATTGGGCCGAGATCCTCCGAATAATGGCCGTCTCGGATGATCGGCACGCAGCAAATCTGCTTGCCATCCGGCTTCAGCGATCGGTGAAGATGCCAGAGGATCGCCGTAATGTTGCAGGGAATATGCTCCATGACGTGCGAATGGATGATCAGATCATAATGACCTGAAGGGAGCTTCGCGGCATCCTTGACGAGATCGATCTTCCGGATGTTCGGCGCAAAGGCGTAAAGCTCGGGATCAATGTCGACGGGTTCATAGCCGTCGCCCCAAATCGCATGAAGCCGATCAGCATAGGACCGCTCCGGGGCAATATGGAGAACCCTCAGGCCCGACTTCAGCAGGTCATGCTTACGCAGCATCATCCAGAGAAGCCGGGCCCGTTCGTTGGAACCGCAATCGTCGCACTGGACAAAGCCGCGCTGCTGCCGGGCGGAGAACCGCGCGGAACCACAAATCGGGCAGCTCAACCAGCTCTCCGTTTCGCCAAGCCGTTCGAGCGTCGGGATCAGCTCGTCGAAATGATCGATCAGCGCCGCCGCGTCGAGCTGCTCAACGGGCCGATCGGAGAAGCCGAAGCTCACAGCCACGGTCGGGATATTGGCGTTGCGGCCGGTGTCCGTATCGGTGATCGAATCCCCGACATAGGCTGCTCTCCCGCCACCGCAGCGCGCGATTGCCTCGAATAACGGCGCGGGGTCGGGTTTGCGGACCGGGAGCGTGTCGCCGCCCACCACGGCATCGAAACGATTGCCCCAGCCGAGTTCGTCGAGGCAGCGCAGCGCGAGATTTTCCTGCTTGTTGGTGCAGACCGCGAGCTTGACGCCGCGCGCGGCGAGCTTGTCGAGCACTGCATTGAGGCCAGGAAAGATCAGCGTCCCGTCGGCGATATGCTCGAGATAATAGTCGATGAAGAGCGGGAAGCCCCGCTCGACCAGTTCCTCGGTCATCTCCCCGGTTGCCGCGAGCCCCTTCTGGAGCAGCGCGCGGGCGCCGTGACCGACCATGTGCCGGACATCCTCGGCCGGGACCGGCGACCGTCCGAGCACGCCGAGCGCATGGTTGAGCGCGGCGGTGAGATCGGGTGCAGTGTCAGCGAGCGTGCCGTCGAGATCGAAGGCGACGACGTCGAAAGGGAAATCGGCGGGCATGCCCGTTCCTTTCCCGGCCGATATGGAAAAGGCAAGCGCTTCGTGGCAGAGCATGGCGCCATGACAAGCCGCCCCTTCGCCGCCCTGATCCTTGCCGCCGGCAAGGGCACCCGCATGAAATCCGACCTGCACAAGGTCCTCCACCCGATCGCGGGAAGGCCGATGCTCGGCCATCTGATCGATGCGGTCGACCGGCTAGGAGCAGCGCGTAAGCTGGTGGTGACCGGGGCGGGCCGCGAGCAGGTCGAGGCCTTCGTCGCCCCGCTCGGCGTCGAAGTGGTGACGCAGGAGCCGCAGTTCGGCACCGCGCACGCCGTTCAGCAAGGCGAGACGGCGTTCAGGAATTTCGATGGCGACATACTGATCCTCTATGGCGATGTGCCGCTCGTGCCCGTCGAGACGATGCGGCGCATGCTCGACCGGCTCCATGGCGAGGACGATCCGGTCGCGGTGGTGCTCGGCTTCCGGCCCGAAGATGCGCTCGCTTATGGCCGCATTCTCGCGCATGGCGACGGCACGATCGAGGACATGATCGAATATAAGGACGCGACCACCGAGCAGCGCGCGATCGACCTGTGCAACTCGGGGCTGATGGCGGTGAAGGCCGATGCCCTGTGGAAGCTGCTCGACCAGGTCGGAAACGATAATGCCGCTGGCGAATATTATCTGCCCGATATCGTCAGGATTGCACGAAGCCAGGGCGGCCGATCGGTGGTGGTCGAGGCTCCGGCCTGGCAAGTCGCCGGGGTCAACAGCCGCGCCGAGCTCGCTGCGGTCGAGGCCGAATGGCAGCGCCGCCGCCGCCACAGCGCGATGGCCGACGGCGCGACTCTGATCGCGCCCGAGACAGTCTGGTTCAGCCATGACACGGTGATTGGTAGGGATATCGTCATCGAACCCAATGTCTTCTTCGGGCCCAAGGCGGTGATCGAGGACCGCGTGACGATCCATGGCTTCAGCCATATCGAAGGCGCTATCGTCCGCACCGGCGCCGAAATCGGCCCCTATGCGCGGCTGCGGCCGGGCGCGGACATCGGCGAGGACGCCAAGATCGGCAATTTCGTCGAGGTCAAGAAAGCGCGCTTCGGCAAGGGCGCCAAGGCCAATCATCTATCCTATATCGGCGATGCCGAGGTCGGCGCGAAGGCCAATATCGGCGCGGGCACAATCACCTGCAATTATGACGGCTTCCTCAAGTATAAGACGCAGATCGGCGAAGGCGCCTTTATCGGTTCGAACAGCGCGCTGGTCGCGCCGGTGGTGATCGGCGATGGCGCGATCGTCGGCGCAGGATCGGTGATCACCCGCGATGTCGAAGCGAATGCGCTGGGCGTCGCGCGCGGCAAGCAGGAGAGCCGGCCCGGCTGGGCGGCGCGCTTCCGCGAGGCAATGAAGGTGAAGAAGGCCCAGAAGGGTTGATTCCAATTGACTTGCACAAGCGCTATCGCGATGCGCTGTTGATAGCAGTCAGTCCAGAAAGCTGTCAGAACTGTCAAACGGGAAGGATGCGGGATCGTGGCGGATTTTGACTATATCGTCGTGGGTGCTGGTTCGGCCGGCTGCGCGCTGGTCAACCGGCTGGTCGCCGATCCCGCCAACCGCGTCCTGCTGATCGAAGCGGGCGGCGAGGACAATAATCTCCTGACCAAGATCCCCCGCACCTTCATCCAGGCGCTCGGTGTGGCCCGTCAGGTGTGGTCCTTCCCGCCGGCTCCGGATGCGGCAACTCCCAATCCTTCCTGGGTGCGCGGCAAGGTGCTCGGCGGATCGAGTGCGGTGAACGGCATGGTCTACATGCGCGGGCGGCCCGCCGACTATGACGGGCTGGGGATACCGGGCTGGGACTGGGCGCATGTCGGCCGCGCCTTTGCCGAAATGGAGAATCACGAGCTTGGCGCTGCCGAGGATCGCGGCAGCGGCGGGCCGCTGGATGTCACCGTTCATCCTGACCCTTCGCCGCTGTGCGACGCGATGATCGAGGCGACATCGTCCGAGGGCGCGACCGCGACCGACGATCTCAATCAGGAGGATGGCCCGGCGGTGGGCTATCAACCCTGTACCGTCAAGAACGGCATCAGGGTGACCGCAGCCACCGCCTTCCTTGAACCGATCCGCCATGCCCGCAACCTGACGGTGATGACACTCACCGAAACCGACAGGGTCGTGTTCGAGGGCAAGCGCGCGATCGGCGTCGAAGTTCGCCAGCAAGGCGGCGCGGCGCGTGTCATCCGCGCGGACAAGGAGATCATCCTGACCGCAGGGGCGCTCAACAGCCCGAAGCTGCTGATGCTTTCGGGCGTAGGCCCGGCCGAGACGCTGGAGAAACATGGTATCGACGTCGTCGTCGACCTTCCCGAAGTCGGCCAGAATCTGTCGGAGCAACTTGGCTATATGCCGATGTTCCGGCTGACCCATGGCAGCCTCAACGGGCGGCTGCGCGGGATCGGCGCGGTGGTGAGCGCGATCCAGTATGCGCTGTTCCGCAAGGGGCCCCTCGCCCATGCCTGTTTCGAGATGAGTGCGGTACTCAAAGCCGGGGCGGGCAGCAACCGACCCGACACGGTGATGCAGTTCAACGGCGTCTCACTGAGCTTCGAGAATGGCAAAATTCTCCCTGAGAAGCTGCCCGGAGCGATGATGTCCTGCTACACGATCCGGCCAAAGAGCCGCGGTTACATGACGATCACCAGCGCCGATCCTGCGGCTCCGGTGCATTGGGATCCCAGGTACATGTCCCACCCGGAGGACAGAAAGGCGGCGGTCGAAGTGGTTCAGGCGATCCGCAAGATCACCAGCCATCCGGCGCTGAAGAAGTTCGGCATGGAGGAGATCGCGCCCGGCCCGCAGGTTCAGACCGAGCAGCAGATCGTCGACTTTTTCATGACATATGGCACCTACGCCTATCACGCGCTCGGCACCTGCAGGATGGGGACAGACACCGCGTCCGTGGTCGATCCAAAGCTCAGGGTACGTGGTGTCGAAGGGTTGCGGGTGTCCGACATCTCGGTGCTGCCCGAGATGGTCAACACCCACACCAACGCGCCGGCGATGATGCTCGGCTGGCGGGCCGGCGAGATTATTCGGGAGGATAATCCGGCCTGATCGGAGGGATCAGCTCCGCGAAGGAGGCCCGGCATTGGCCTTCGGCTGCTGCTTGCGCACGTCCTCGATATATTGGAGTTCGCTCCGGGCGCCCTGATTGTTCGGATCCAGCTCGAGGCTCTTGCGGAACATCGTCTCGGCCTTGTCGAGATCGCCAAGCTCGATGAGGGTGAAGCCCATGCCGCGCAAAGCGCGTGCCTGCCAGAAACCCTGCTTCTCTTCAGGCATCAGCGAGGCTGCCCCGTGAGCCTCTTCGAACAGGTCATAGGACTCCTGCCAATCGCGGTCGCCTTTCTTGAGCTCGGCATATTCGGACAGATATTGGCTGTTCCTGGGCGACAATTCGAGCGCGCGCCGGAACAATGGCCTGGCATCCTCGCGACGTCCGAGATCGATCAGCGCATAGCCTTTGAAGAAAATGGCATGCGCCCATGTCTGGTCGAGGGTGATCGCATCCTTCTTCTCGTACGCGGCGCCCAGCACGAGATAGGCGACGCTTTCGGATGGGCTGCCGGCGCAATAGATTTTTCGCGTCTCGCCGGCATAAGCGCGCTCATACCAGGCGATGACACGATCGAACCGCTCGATCGCATCGCCAGGCCTGGACGATTTGATGAGTTCGATGCCTTCGCTCACCAGATCGGCTTGTGCCGGGGCCTCCTGATCCGCGGCGGCGGCGGCCTGCGACATCGCGGGCGACGAGGCGAGCGCCGATATCGACAGCAGCATGGCCATGAAAATCTTGCGCATGGCGTCCTCCCCCGCCTTTCCTAAAACGGAAGGCGAGCAACGCACAATCCAAAGACGTGTCCGGAATGGTGCCTATTACCACTGTGGTGGCATCGCCTATCGCCCTCTCCCTGAGGGAGAGGGCTTTTAGGCGAAGATCTTAAACCGACAGCCGATTGATCGGATAAGTCATCCCGCCGATCACCTCGCAGACCCGCTCGGCGAATTTCCAGCCGTCCGGCGTGCGGACCAGCTTGTCGGCATAGATGCCGATATATTCGAAGCCCTGATCCTGCCCGGCGACCTTGCCGGTCTCACGGATCGAGGTGCGGGCAGTCGCGGTGTCTCCGTCCACGTCGACGACGGCGGGCGAATTGCCCTGCAGCACGAACTCCATCGCACTCGCAAAGAGCGTCATCTGCGCCGCGATCTCCGCATGACCCTCGCAGCGGATGCCCTGGCTCGGCACCGCCCAGACGGCATCGGGTTGATATAGCGCCAGCACCTTGTCGATCTGCACGAGGCTGGCGACCTGGCTATAGGTGTTGATCGTCCGCTGGATGTCGGATTCGTCGCTCATCAGGATCCCCTCTATTTGGACGACACCCTGTTCGGAAATCCACCGATGGATCAAGCTACAATTGTTCAAACATGCCCGGATTGAAAGCCACCCGGAAACGTGCTCTGAACATCGCTATCATGGTGGTGCGGGATATTTGATCACCCAAGCCGCGGTCAGGCGGGGTAGCGCTTCCAGCAAGCGATCAAGAAGCAGATGCGCAGAGGGCTTGACTTGATATCATGATATGATATCAAGATATCAACATGCGCATTCTGACCGACATCCCGGACGAAGATATCGCGAAGCTTGACGCCCTTGCCGCGAAGGGCAAGCGCTCCCGCGCTGCTGCGATCCGTGACGCGGTAAAACTCTATCTGGGTCAAAATGCCGACAATAATGACTGGATCGAGCGCTGGGCGGGCCTCTGGGCTGACCGGAACGACATCCCGGACGGGGTCGAATATCAACGCGCCATCCGCGAGGATCGCAGGCCTTATGACGATATCTGATCCGTGACTGATCCGTTCTTCGATACCAATATCGTGATTGATTGGTTCAAGCGCAAACCCCAAGCGGCAGCAGAGCTTGCGCGCTATAGAAAGCATCGCATGAGCCGCATCGTGTGGGCCGAATTGCTGGCTGGCGAAACACTTGGAACGCGCGACTCAGTTCGCCAGGCCCTTGCCAATTTCGAGATCGTTGAACTGGACGCGCGGATCGCGGCAGCAGCAGCTGATATCCGTCATCGGTCCCACATGAAACTCATGGACGCTTTCATCCTGGCGACCGCCCAGGTGAATGGCGCGATTCTCATCACGCGAAACACCAAAGATTTCCCGGCGAACATGCCCGGCATCCGCGTCCCCTATAACCTCTAGCGAAAGCGCAAAACATGTGCGGGATTATCGGCATTGTTGGCAGCGAGGATGTCTCCGACCGGCTGGTCGCGGGGCTGCGCCGGCTCGAATATCGCGGCTATGACAGCGCAGGGATCTGCACGATCCATGACGGACAGCTCGATCGCCGCCGCGCCGAAGGCAAGCTCGACAATCTGGCAAAGAAGCTCGCTTCCGAGCCGCTCCCCGGCCTGATCGGCATCGCCCACACGCGCTGGGCGACGCATGGCGCGCCGACCCAGGACAATGCCCATCCGCATGCGACCCGCGAGGTGGCGCTGGTCCACAACGGGATCATCGAGAATTTCAAGCCGCTGCGCGACGAGCTGATCGCCAAGGGCCGGGTGTTCGAGAGCCAGACCGATACCGAGGTGGTAGCGCAACTCATCTCTGCCGATGTCGAGGCCGGTATGGATCCGGTCGAGGCGGTGCGGACCAATCTCAAGCGGCTGCATGGCGCCTTCGCGCTGGCGATCCTGTTTCGCCAGAATCCCGACATGCTGGTCGGCGCGCGTCTCGGATCACCACTGGTGGTCGGCTATGGCGACAATGGCGAAACCTATCTGGGTTCGGATGCACTGGCGCTCGCCCCGCTCACCCAGCAGATCTCCTATCTCGAGGAAGGCGACTGGGTCGTCATCACCCGCGAGAAAACCCAGATTTATGATCAGAACGATCAGCCCGTAGAACGGGCGGTGGTCAATTCGGGCGCGTCGAACGTTACGATCGACAAGGGCAATCACCGGCATTTCATGCTCAAGGAGATTTACGAGCAGCCGATCGTCGTCGCCCAGACGCTCAAATCCTACGTCCGTCGCCTTGAGGATCGGGTTTCCCTGCCCGTCCCCGATTTCGACCTGAGTACGATCAAGCGCGTGACCATCGTCGCCTGCGGAACGAGCTTCTATGCCGGCATGGTCGCGAAATATTGGTTCGAGCAATTTGCGCGCGTGCCGGTCGACATCGACGTCGCCTCCGAATTCCGCTATCGCGAACCGGTCATGGAAGGCGGCGGGCTGGCCCTGTTCATCAGCCAGTCGGGTGAGACCGCCGACACGCTCGCGGCGCTGCGCCATGCGCGGGCCGAAGGCCAGAAGATCGCAGTCGTGGTCAACGTCCCGACCTCGACCATGGCGCGCGAGGCTGATCTGCTGCTCCCGACCCATGCCGGCCCCGAGATCGGCGTTGCCTCGACCAAGGCCTTCACCTGTCAGCTTGCGGTGCTCGCCGCACTTGCCGCCAATCTCGCCCGCGCCAAGGGGCGGCTCACGCCTGCCCAGGAGAAGGAGATCGTCCGGCATCTTTCCGAGGCACCGGCCGCGATCAACGGCGCGCTCGCCTATGATGAGGCAATCGAAGCGATGGCGGGGGTGATCGCGGTCGCGCGCGACGTGCTCTATCTCGGCCGCGGCACTGACTACCCGCTGGCGCTCGAAGGTGCGCTGAAGCTCAAGGAGATCAGCTATATTCACGCCGAAGGCTATGCCGCCGGCGAGATGAAGCATGGCCCGATTGCGCTGATCGACGAAAATGTGCCGGTGATCGTGATCGCTCCGTCTGGCCCGCTGTTCGAGAAGACCGTGTCGAACATGCAAGAGGTCCAGGCGCGCGGCGGCAAGGTCGTGCTGATCTCGGACTATGACGGCATTCAGGCGGCCGGCGAAGGCTGCATGGCGACAATCACCATGCCCAAGGTCCATCCGCTGATCGCGCCGATCGTCTATGCGATACCGGTGCAGCTGCTCGCCTATCATGTCGCGGTGGCCAAGGGCACCGATGTCGATCAGCCGCGCAATCTCGCCAAGTCGGTGACTGTGGAATAGGCCTCAGCGGCGGCCTCACCGATCAATTGTTTTGGCCTCCAACGGCGTATAGTCCGGGCGATATTCACATAGGAGAGAAGCGCCATGGCCACGCTGACAGCAGACCGCGCCGCCGACGG
>CANJRZ010000154.1 GCA_947476735.1 Sphingomonadaceae bacterium | reverse complement strand
TCCAGGGCCGACCGCGACGAGCTGTCCAACGAGGTGATGTTCGGCGGCCGGCAGGTGTCGCTCGACGAGTTCTCGCCTAGCCGCGCAATCGTCGGCTCGCCTGACGATTGCATCAGGGAGATGCAGCGGATCAAGGAGTTGATCGATCCCGAATGGCTTTTCATCACCCCGACCGGGGTGCCCGATCCCGAGCAGCAGAGCCGCGAGCTCCGACTATTTGCCAAGGAAGTGATGCCGCACTTCCGAACGGATTAAGTGTCAGTGCAGGCGAAGACCTTTACGCCACTGTTGGCGGACGATAGGCGGCTTGCCAGCAAGGCAGGTGGCATGGACGGCGACAGGGTCAGGTCGGAACGGCGGATGGGCCCTCCGGGTTCAGAGAATTGGCATGCCATGCTGGACGGTGCGGAAGCGATCCTGCGCGACGAAGGGCATGCGGCGCTGACCTCGCGGGCCGTCGCCGAGCGGATCGGCGTCAAGCAACGGCTGGTCTATTATTATTTCCGGACGATGGACGAGCTGGTGGTCGAGCTGTTCCGCCGCAGTGCTGAGCGTGAGCTGGCGCGTATTGACGGGGCACGCTCTTCGGACCGTCCGCTGCGCGAGGTCTGGCACATCTGCATCGATACGGCCGACACGCGGCTCATTTCCGAATATATGGCCCTGGCCAATCATAATGACGACCTGAAGGTCGAGGTGGTCCGCTTCATCGAGGATTCGCGGCGGATGCAGATCGAAGCGATCGTGGCCGCCATGGAGCGCTCGGCGGGGACGAGCGCGGTGGCGCCGCCGGGGCTTGCCATCCTGGCCACCAGTGTCGCACTGGCGATGACCCGCGAGCGTCAACTTGGTGTAGAGCTGGGCCATGCCGAAGCAATGGCCGCAATCGAAGCGCTGATCGCAGGCCTCGAGCCCGATAAATAAGGAGAGCGCTGCATGACCGTCCGAACGATCGACCCCGTGCCGCGGATTGCCTCGCAGATATTGCTGGACAAGGCCGAGCTGTTGGGTGGCCGGCACGCGGCCGAGATTCGCCAGATCCTCGATCAGCGCGGTGTCGTTTTCTTCCGGGACGTGAACTTCACAGACGACGAGCAGCTCGCTTTCGCGGCCACTCTGGGCACAATCCGCCTCGGTGCCATCCGGAAGGAAGGCGATCGCGGGATCATGACGATCACCCGCAATCCTGATGACAATCCGCGCTACGCCGAATATTTCCACGGTACTTTCCACTGGCACATGGACGGCTCCTACGAGGACATCCCCCCGCTCGCCTCGATCCTGAGCGCGCGCGTTCTCTCGGCGACGGGTGGGCAGACTGAGTTTGCCAACAGCTATGCGGCCTGGGAGGATCTTCCCGGTGACGAGAAGCGCGCGCTGGAGAGGCTCCAGGTCGTTCATTCGATGGAGACCTTGTTGCGCCTGGCTTTCCCCGAGCCGAGCGACGAGCAACTCGAGAGCTGGCGCACATCGTTCATCCCGAAGACGCATCCGCTGGTCTGGACGCACCGTTCCGGACGAAAGTCACTTGTGCTCGGCCATTCCGTGACGAGCATTGTCGGCATGGCAAAGCCGGAGAGCGATGCGCTGCTACGCAAGCTGATGAACTGGGTGACGCAGCCGCGTTTCGTCTATCGCCATGACTGGCAGCCCGGGGACACGCTGATCTGGGACAACACCGGCACACTCCACCGAGTCGAGCCCTATACGGCTGATTCCGGGCGCACCATGCAGCGCGTCACCCTCGACGGCGAGGAACCCCTCGCCCGGGCGGCCTGAGATGGCGAAGGTCGTTCGCGTTCACAACGCCGGTGGCGCCGATATGCTGTCCATCGACGACGTCGATGTTCCCGCGCCCGGTCATGGCGAAGTGCGGATACGGGTCGGCGCCATCGGGCTCAATCGCGTCGAGGTGACCTATCGTCAGGGCGGTTTCGGTACATCTGTTTTCCCGGCGAAGATCGGTTACGAGGCCGCCGGCACGATCGAAGCAGTCGGCGAGGGGGTGCCCGACTTCAAGGTCGGCGATCGGGTCGCCTGCATTCCGGGCCTGTCGATGGAGCAATATGGCACCTATGGCGAATTGATCCTCTATCCCGCCAATATGCTGGTCAGAACGCCAGACAATCAGTCCGATGCCGAAGCGGCGGCGACGTGGATGCAGTATCTCACCGCTTATGGTGTGCGCTACTTTCGCCCGCTACGACCCGGTGACCCGGTGGTGATCACCGCGGCCTCCTCCTCGGTTGGCCTGGCGACGATCGAACTGGTCAAAGCCGATGGCGCAGTGCCCATCGCGGTGACGCGCGGGCGAGGCAAGATGGACGCGCTCAAACGGCATGGCGCCGGGCACGTAATCGTCAGTGGTGAACAGGATGTCGCTGAGGCAGTGATGAGGCTCACCAACGGATATGGCGCGCGGCTGGTCTTCGACGCCGTCGGTGGGCCGGCCTTCCCGGCGCTGTTCGCGGCGCTCGGTCAGGATGGCCTCGCCATCATTTATGGCGCGCTTGGCGGTGAGCCTACCCACCTGCCGGCCCGGATGATGACCGCAAAGCAGGCAACGATCCGCGGCTATGCGATGAATCATCTCGTGACATTTGCCGGGATGAGGGCGCGGGCGCTGAAGGACATAGGCGATGGCATCGCGACCGGTCGGCTGAAACCGGTGATTGACCGGTCGTTTGCCCTGGCTGACATTGCCGACGCGCATCGCTACCTCGAGGGCAACAGCCAGGTCGGCAAAATCGTGGTCACGATTTGAACCGGTCGAGAGAGGGAATGTCTAAGCCGTAGCCGCTTGAAAAGCCGTCCCAACTAAGTCAACCTTTCGGATCACTTCGACTCCGGTATCACCGGAGCCTCGCGAGGAGAGAGATGGTGTACACCCTGACCAATGCCCGGCTGTTCGACGGCACCAGGATGCTGTCTGGCACCCATAGCGTCACTGTAGAGGGCACCGGCATCGCGTCTATCGATGGCGCAGTGGGCGGCGAGACGGTCGATCTCGGCGGCATGACGCTGATGCCGGGGATGATCACCTGCCATTTCCATCCCGACTTCTACAAATTCACCCTGCCGATGGGATTTGCCGGCGATCAGCTCGGCAAGGAATTCCCGCCGGGCGTCATGATGGCGATGGGTGTGCGCCAGTGTGGCGTGCTGCTCGAGAGCGGCTTCACCGGCTATGTCGGCGCCTCGGCGAGCAACGACATCGACGCGTGCCTCAAGATCGCGATCGCCGAGAAGATTATCCCTGGCCCGCGCATTCGCGCCTGCGGTCACCATGTCGGGACCACATCGGACAGCAACGACAGCAAGAAATGGTGGCAGAAGTTCACCGAGCAGGGCACCGACATGTACGCGGACGGTCCTGACGCGATGCGCAAGCTCGTTCGGGAGGAAATCCGCCGCGGTGCAGAGACGATCAAGATTTTCGCCAGCAACGGCCACGGCATTCCTGGTCGCGGCGTGCGCAACATGTCCTATGACGAGATCGAGATGGTCGTGAAGACCGCCCACGAGCGCGGAGTGAAGGTCCGTGCGCATCTCAACGATAAGACGATGATCCTCGAGTGCATCGCCATGGGGCTCGACATCATCGACCATGGCGACGAGATCGACGAGGAATGCATCGAGGCGATGGTCAAGGCCGGGACGATGTGGGTCCCCAGTGTCGTCTACCCGAAATGCTTCATCGATCTCGGCTGGGCCGACGAAAAGACGATCCACTGGTATCATCATGTCCGCAAGACCCTGCCGATCGCGCACAAGGCCGGGGTGAAGATCCTGATCGGCGACGATTATAGCGGCGTGTTCCGTGATGCCTTGCCCGACGATCCGCTCGATCACCAGGTCGGCAATTATGGCCGCGAATTTGCCTTCTATGCGGAGATCGACGGGCTCGATGCCGCCGATGTGCTGAGCTGGGGCACGAAGAATGCCGGTGAGGCGTTGCTCGACGAGGGTAAGGGCAAGGTAGGCGTGGTCGAGGTCGGCGCATTCGCGGACCTGATCGTCGTCGACGGCGACCCGGTCGCCAACCCGGCGATCCTCGCCAGGCCGCAGGAGCACCTCAAGGCGGTGATCCGCGACGGCGCGATGCTGATCGACCGTCTGCCGCCGCAGAACAAGCGCCTGGCCGCCTGAACAGGAGAAGACCGATGTACAAGGTGATGTGGCTGCTGAAGCGCAAGGCGGGCATCAGCCACGCCCAATTCCGCGAGCATTATGAGAACAGCCATGCGAAGCTCGCGCACAAATATATCGGCCATCTGATGCTGGAGTATAAGCGCAACTATAAGACCGAGACCTGGGGCGGCGGCGTGCCGACCGGCGGCGGCGGCTTCGGGCCGTGCGAGTGGGAATATGACTGCGTCACCGAATGGGTGATGCCGGACGAGGCTGCCTTCAACCAGATCAACGCTATTTTCGCGGACCCGGTGATCGGCCAAATCTTTCACGACGACGAGGAGAATTTCCTCGACCGCGATTCGATCCTGCTGATCAAGTGCGACCTCGTGGACAATGGCTGCGGCGACGGGGCGGGTACGCTGTCGATGAAGCGCAAGATCGGGGAGCCGGTTTAGGATGGGCAAGATCGATCATCCGCTGTCGGCAGAACTGACCGAACCGGTCACGATAGGCGACGAAGCCTATCTGTCGAAGGCCTATGCCGAGGCAGAGCGCGAGAAATTGTGGCGCAAGGTCTGGCAAGTCGCCTGCCGGGTCGAGGAGGTCGCCGAGGTCGGCGACTATGTCGTCTACGACATTCTCGGCGACACCATCCTCGTCACCCGCAACGCCGATGGCGAACTGAGCGCCTTTTACAATGTCTGCTCGCATCGCGGAAAGAAGCTCGCAAAGGGCTGCGGCCGGGCGATGCAGTTCCGCTGTTCCTACCATGCGTGGCGCTACAATCTGAAGGGCGAGAACATCTTCGTCCTCGACAAGGAGGATTGGCGCGGGACTCTGCCGCAGGAGCGGCTCGATCTGCCGCCGGTCAAGGTCGATACCTGGGGCGGCTGGGTGTGGATCAACATGGATCCGGACAGCGTCTCGCTGCAGGAATATCTCGATCCGGCCGCCGCGATGCTCGACCCGTTCGAACTCGACAAGATGCGCTATCGCTGGCGGAAATGGTGTTACGTCCCCGCCAACTGGAAGGTCGCGCTCGAGGCCTTCCTCGAGGGCTATCATGTCGAGGGCACCCACCCGCAGCTGCTCAAATTCCAGACCTTCGCCGCGTGGAGCAAGGCGCAGGGCATCCACAGCAATTCGGGCTATGGCGCCGCGCGCGGGGTCGCCAGCGCGAAGGAGATGGACAAGGCGTTCGGCAACACGTTGATGCGCCCCGGCATCGGCGCCGATCCGCGCATGTCGATCTGGGAATTGCAGGACGAAGTATGGCGGACGACAGACGGGACCTCGACCCAGGTCTTCGTCGATGCCGCCAGACGGCTGGTCGACGAGCTGCCCGAAGGAACTCCGGCGGGCGAGGTGGTGGCGCACTGGATGGCTTCGGCCAAGCGCGACGACGCGGCGCGCGGGGTGATCTGGCCCGAGGTCGATCCGGCCCATGTCGCCGCCTGCGGATCGTCCTGGCATCTGTTCCCCAATGTGAACGTCATCCAGGGCCTCAACAACGCGATGTACTATCGCGCCCGCCCGCACGGCACCGATCCCAACCAGTGCATCTTCGAGGTCATCACCTTGGAGCGCTACCCGGAAGGGCAGGAGCCGAAGACCGAATGGGAGTTCGTCGATCTGTTCGCGCAGCGCGACGAGTGGCCGCCGGTGCTGCTGCAGGATTTCGACAATATGGTCGACGTGCAGCTCGGCCTGCAGTCGGCCGGCTTCCGCGGTGCGGTGCCGAGCCCCTCGCAGGAACGCAAGATCGCGGCCTTCCACCGCACGCTGGCGAGCTACATGGGCGAGGGCAAGCCGCAGCCGATCGGGCCGGCCTAAGGCGTATCGACATTCAGCCGATACCCGTCCGCGTTATGCTAATATAATTGGCGGCTTATTTGCCCGTTTGACGGTGATCAAAGCATCGGGCAGCCAACCGAGGCGAGAACCCTCCATCGATGATGGAGGTCCCAATGAAGAAGATCACCGCGGCGGCAATCCTTGCCCTTGCCCTTCCAGCCAGTGCAGCATTGGCCGCCGAAACCCCGCAGGGTATCGGAAAGGGCGATGTGCTGCTGCGTGTTCGCGTGATCGGGGTACTTCCCAGCCACACCTCGGGTGGCGTCCTGCCTTCGCTCCCGAACGAGCATATCAAGACCAGCTCGAGCGCCGCGCCCGAAGTCGACATAACCTATATGGCGACGGATAATATCGGCTTCGAACTGATCGCGGGCACCACCAAGCATCATGTCTCGGGCAGGACCGGGACGACCGGCGCGATCGGCAAACTTCTGTCGAGCTGGGTCCTGCCGCCGACACTGACGGCTCAATATCATTTCAATCCGAAGGGCGCGATGCGGCCCTATATCGGTGCGGGGCTCAACTATACCATCTTCCTGAACGAGAAGGCCTCCAAAAGCCTGAAGACGGCGGTTGGCCCGACCAATGTGCATTTGTCGGACAGCTTCGGCTGGGCAGTGCAGGCGGGCATCGATGTCGACATTTCGCCGAAGGTCTTCGCCAACCTTGATGTCAAATATATCGACCTGGATACGACTGCACGGTTAAGGACCACAGCTGTGGGCACACAGCGCTCGCGGGTGCATGTCGATCCCTTTGTCGTCGGTGTCGGCCTCGGGTTTCGCCTGTAGCGCGAGCCGGCCGATGCGGACCGCAGGCGATCAATTTCAGCCGAAGGTCCGCACCGGGTCCTTGCCGTCCCAATTTTCTGCCGCCTCGCGAAATTTGCCGAACACCATGTCCGCGACCGGATTGGCCTCGACCAGTTCGACCATGAATCCGAGCGTCGCCACCGTGTCGATCCAGCTCGTCCGCGATCCCATCATGTCGCCCTCGAAGGCGAGCGGCGAACCCGACTTGATATAGGCGTCGCGCTGCTCCTCATAGTTGCGCGAGTAGAGCGCCGCATGATGGAAACCGGTCTTTCCCATCGGCACGACCTCGCGGAAGATGGTCATGCGGTCATCCTCCTGCGCGACCAGCTCGATCTGGAGTTCGCCGGCCTGGGCGATCGCTGCGGTGCAACCGCGCAGATCGTCGAGCTTGCCGCGATAATTGGCATCCTTGAACGGGATGGTGTCGAAGAAGAAAAAGGGGCCTACCCCGGCTTTCTCCGTCCAGTTCGCCATCGATTCATGGATATCGGGCACCACCCAGCACAGCTGGAAGAAGTCCCGGTTCAGCGCGATCATCGGGTTCATCTTTCTCTCCTGAAGATCCTCCCGATGCTGCGCATGGGGAGGATTTTGAAAACTGCGCTCAGGCTTCCTCTTCCAGGCTGAGGATCGGGAAGCGGTCGTCGGGGAAGGGCTCGTTCATCGTCAGACCGGTCGTGTCGAAGGCTTCGGGCGGAGCGCCGTTCCAGCGCGCATCCTCGGGCTGGATCAACACGATATAGGCCCAGCGCGGCGTGTCGCTGAGGTTCTTGCTCGCGCCGTGGATCGTCAGATGGGAATGGACTGTGATGTCGCCCGGCTCATACACCATCTGCTCGCTCTCCTCGAGATCGCGCAGCGCCGGGAAGATATCGCGCATGTCCCGGTCGCCATAGCTGTGATAGCCGCCGAGCACGCCCTGCTGGTGCGAGCCGTTGATGAACGACATGGTGCCCTGGTCGGGGCCATAGGCTTCGAGCGGGATCCAGAAGGTCATGCCGCCGGTGCGATCGACCGCGAAGGTGATATAATCCTGATGGAAGGCGGTGGCGCCATTGCCGGCGTTCTTCGTCTTCTTCGAACTCGGCAGCTTGGGCGCGTAGAAATCCTGGAAATAGCGCGCCTCGACCGGCCGGCCGAACAGATCCCGGGCGGTCCGGCCGATCCCTCGGAGCAGCGCACGTACCGGCGGGTTGTGCAGACCGGCGCCATATTCGGCGTTGAAGAAGGGCTGATCGAGCCCATAGGAGGGGTTGCTGTCGCCATCTTCGCCCATCCGGCTGTGCGCGACCCGCATCAATTCCTTCAATATCTCGGGATCGAGATAGCGCTTGAGCTTCACCCAGCCATATTTCTGATAATGGGCGACCTCTTCGGCGGTCACCGACCGGCAGGGAAGGGCGTTCAGAGTTGCGCTGTCGGGCATATTCTCTCCGTGGGGAGTCGTCTCTATGGTTGAAATGCTCGCCAGGCCCTAGCATACGACTTAGCAATGTGTCACGAGCAGTGGCGCCCATATTTCAAGTGATATCGATTAGAAATGGATATCAGAAGGCAGAAAATGGGTGAGAGGAAGCGCGGGATTGAAACAAATGACTGAGCAACCCGCGACCTTGCCGAGCCTGCTCGCGTCCGTGGTCGCGGCGCGCGGTTCTCACGACGCGGTGGCGATGCCACATGAAACGCTCAGCTATGACGAACTCGACCGCCGCACCGGCCGGCTGGCGCGCGCCTTGCTCGCGCACGGCGCCGGCAAGGGCACGCGCATCGCGCTGATGGCGCCTGACGGGATCATGTGGCTGACCAGCTTCCTCGCGGGCCTGCGGATCGGCGCGCTCGTCTCGGCGGTCAGCACCCTCGCCACCCCGCCCGAGCTCGCGCATATATTGCGCGCCAGCGACGCCCAGATCGTGATCAGCGCGCGCAACTTCCTGCGCCATGATTATGCCGCGACCCTCGAGGCGGCGCTGCCCGGCCTGGCTGATGGCGAGGTCGGCAAGCTGCGGCTGACTACGGCGCCCTATCTCCGGTCGATCTTCCTCGACGATGCCGAAGGCTTGCGCTGGGCCGGCTCGATCGACGCGCTGGCGGCGCTGGCCGATCCTCCCGACGCCCCGGATGCCACGCTGCTCGCCGAGATCGAGAAAGAGGTCGTGCCGGGCGACCCTGCGGTGATCGTCTACACCTCGGGCAGCACCTCCGCTCCCAAGGCGGTGATCCACAGCCAGAAGACGATCGCGCGCCATCCGGTGGAGCTGGCGAAACTGTTCCTGATCAGGCCCGACGACCGGATGATGCCGATGCTGCCCGCCTTCTGGCTCGGCGGCATGGCGATGCTGTTCCAGGTGCTGAGCCAGGGCGCGACCCTGGTCTATCCCGGCTCTCCCGCGATTGAGGATTTCGCGCAGGCCTTCCTCAAGCTTGGCGTCAACCGGATCAATGGCTGGGGTGACGGCCTCGTCAAGCTCAAGGCGCGCGCTGCCGAACTCGGCGTCGACGTCGACAGCATCACCGGCTTCCTGCCCTTCCGCGACAAGGCCGGCGAGGTGCTGCCGCCCGAGCTGTCGTCGAACATGCTTGGCATGAGCGAGACCTTCGCCCCGCATAGCGCCGAGCCGATCGACGTCCGCCTGCCCGCCGACAAGGCCGGCGC
>CANJRZ010000153.1 GCA_947476735.1 Sphingomonadaceae bacterium | reverse complement strand
GACCTGATAGAAACGGCCAATCCGGCATGGGCGGACCTCTATCCGACGCTCATCATCTGACGCGAGAGACATGGACCCCAGCCTTCGCTGGGGTGACGAGAATGGGACCCCGAGCGGAGCGACTAACCAGCCAACCGAGCACCGGAAGCGCGGGAAACCGCTATTTGCAGGCCGGTATGGGCGGAATGTCCTCCAGAAACAGCCGCACCACCTCGCTCATCCCCTTCAACGGCGTAAACGTCATCATCGCCATCCCGCCGGTCGCGATCGTCCGGGTCAGCCCCTCCATGTAAATGTCGATCGGCGGCTCCTCGTCAAACCACACCGCGTTCAGCGTGTCGCCCTGCCACTTCGCCCGCCCCTGTTCATAGGATTTGAACAGCAGCGTCGACGCCCCGCCCGCCACATGCGCCACCGAAACCGCATCCAGCGCATTGGCCACGCTCGTCGCGCGAAAGGTCTTCAGGATCGCGTCGCCGGGGATCGCCCCGGTGCCCCACGCCTCCTCGCGCGCGGGCTCGCCCACCAGCATCTTCTGCACCGTGTCGCGCGTCGAAAGCCGCGTTTCGCCCGCCACCCAGTAGCGCCCCGGCCCCGCAAAGCGTTTCCCCGCCCACCAGTCCGGATAGCGCCCGGTCAGGTGCATCGCCATTTCCATCGAGCCGGACAGCGTCTTGCCGAGCTGGTTGCCCGCCATCAGCAACCGCTCATTATGCAGCGCGCCCGCGTCATGAAACTCCTTCTGTTTCGGATAGGGCCGGTAACGCGACAGCCGGTTCCGCGCTTCCAGCCGCGCCGCCGTCTCCGCCGATGACAATGCCTGCTCGAGCAAGCTCCGCGAGCTGTCCGGCCAGTCGCCGCTGCAATTCCTCACTGCTGACTCCGTCATATTGGCTCACCTCCATCTTGACCTCCTTCGGCAGCACCGAGACCACCGCCTGCACATAGCGATCGGGCCGCCGCAGCCGCATCTTCACCAGCGCCTCGGGCCCGCCCTCCATCCAGTCGACCAGCAGATCGGAGAGAAAGGCGACCGCGACATTGTGCCGCGCCCCCTCGGTCCCGCCTGTTCCGATCGTGAACCGCCCCCGCTTGTCGCGCCGGATTCCGTCGGGCGAGCGGTGGCGCGGGCCGGAGGGCGTGGCGCCGTCCTCCGGTCGCGCATGGAAATCCTTCTCGTCTGTCATGTTGTGCCTCCATGTGATGATGACCCGCCGGCCACGCGCACGCGCGCACGCGCCGCCCCCGGCAAGGGGTCGGTGCGATCAAAGCGAATAGGCCGGAAAACGGGGGCGGCCGCGACGAACGCGGTTCACCCACTGTGGATTTGTGCGTACATCAGGACCCGCGCGGTGTCAAGAACAAATAAGGAACACAAGAAATGCACGCTGGCCGGAATTCTGATTTCGTCATGCCAGCGAAGGAGCGAGATTGGGCTAGGGTAAGCCATGCCCCCAGCATGGCTTAGGAATTGCCGGGGGCAATTCCGACCCTCGCCCAAGCTCACTCATCCATGTCTTTCCCGTCACAACATGCCATTCCATGAAGGGCGGCTACGTGTACATCATGACCAATCGCCGGGTCGGTCAATGAGGCGAGGCCCCACCCCAACCCCTCCCCTGAAGGGGAGGGGCTTTAATTGTGGGGACACTATACGCAATTCCCGGCGGCGCGGGGCAACAGGACGGACAGTGCCCCGGCTTATGGCGCGGCTGGCTCCCCGCGACCGCCTGCCGCTCCCTTAGCATATCCCCCACCCCGCTCCATAACGGACGCTATTCGCCTTGCCGGTGAGGCCCCCGACCCATATCACAGGCAGAATGAGCGATGCGGGGGCGATAGAGACATTCATCGCGCACTGGCGCGACACGGGCGGATCGGAGCTGGCGAAGACCCAGAGCTTCATCAACGGCCTGTGCGATCTGCTCGGCGTCGAAAAGCCGCACGGCAGCAGGGCCGACGACGCCGCCAACGACTATGTCTTCGAACGCCGCGTCTTCCAGGACAATGGCGATGGCACGAAGAGCTTCGGCCGCATCGACGCCTATAAGCGCGACTGCTTCATCCTCGAAGCCAAGCAGGGCAGCGATGCCGATCGCGCCGCCGCCCAACGCGGCGAAAATGATCTCGACCTGTTCGGCCAGACCGCCGCCGTCCGCCTCAAGCGCGGCACCGCGCGGCGCGACACCCCCGGTTGGGCCAAGGCGATGGTCCAGGCCAAGGGCCAGGCCGAGCGCTACGCCAAGGCGCTGCCCACCGATCATGGCTGGCCCCCCTTCTTGCTCGTCGCCGACATCGGCTACTGTATCGAGCTCTATGCCGATTTCACCGGCACCGGTAAGGCCTATGCCCAGTTTCCGGACCGCTCGCGCTACCGCGTCATGCTGGACGATCTGCGCGACGAGGAGGTCCGCAACCGCCTCCATGCCGTCTGGACCGATCCGAAAAGCCTCGATCCTACCGCCCAGTCGGCGAAGGTGACGCGCGAGATCGCCGATCTCCTCGCCACCGTCGCCCGCCGCCTCGAAAAGCGCGGCCACAATGCCGATCGCACCAGCGGCTTCCTGATGCGCGTCCTCTTCACGATGTTCGCCGAGGACAGCGGCCTGATCCCAGAAGGCAGCTTTACCGCCCTGCTCAAAAACCAGCGCGGCCATCCCGAACATCTCGAACATCAGCTTTCGGCACTCTGGGCAGCGATGGACGAGGGCCAGTTCGCCCCCGCGCTCGGGGTCCCGCTCAAACGCTTCAACGGCTATCTGTTCAAGGATCGCACCGCCATCGCGATCGACGGCGAGGAACTCGAAGTCCTCATCAGGGCCGCCGAGCATAAATGGACCGACGTCGAACCCGCCATCTTCGGCACCCTGCTCGAACGCGCCCTCGATCCGAAGGAACGCGCCAAGCTCGGCGCCCATTACACCCCGCGCGCCTATGTCGAACGGCTCGTCACCCCGACGATCATCGAGCCTCTGCGCAACGACTGGACCGGCGTCCGCGCCGCCGCCGCCGACCTGATCGATCAGGACAAGGTGGAGGACGCCCGCAAGCTGGTCGAAGCCTTCCACGGCAAGCTCGCCGCCACTAGGGTGCTCGATCCCGCCTGCGGCACCGGCAATTTCCTCTATGTCGCCATGGCGCGGATGAAGGAGCTGGAGGGCGAGGTCGTCGATCTGCTCGAACAGCTTGGCGATCACCAATATGTCGCCGAGCTGACCGGCCACACCATCACGCCGGAGAATTTCCTCGGCATCGAGATCAACCCGCGCGCCGCCGCCATCGCCCAGCTCGTCCTGTGGATCGGCTACCTCCAATGGCATTTCCGCGTGAACGGCCGGGACCGCGCGCCGCCCGAACCTATCCTGAAGGACATCCGCACCATCGAGAACCGTGACGCGCTGATCGACTATGACGAGAAGATGCTGGAAACCGACGCGCGCGGTGTCCCTGTGACGCGCTGGGACGGCGAAACGATGAAGCCGCATCCGGTGACGGGCAAGCCGGTGCCCGACGAGACGGCGCGTGTGGAGGTCTATCGCTACGTCAGGCCGCGCGCCGCCAAATGGCCGCAGGCAGATTTCATCGTCGGAAATCCTCCGTTTATTGGCAATAAGCGGATGCGCGACCGACTGGGTGATGGATATGTGGAAGCGTTATTTAAGAGCTGGCACGTACCGCAATCAGTCGACTTTGTAATGTATTGGTGGGAGATCGCAGCGCTCGCGTTACGAGCGCAAGAAGTTCGATCCTTTGGTTTTATCACGACCAACTCACTTACTCAGACGTTCAATCGTCAGGTGCTCAGCAAGCATCTGACCGGAGACGGTGGCGTGCATATCGCGTTCGCAATTAGCGATCATCCATGGGTGGACGAGCATGGGTCCGCGGCGGTGCGAGTGGCTATGTCTGTGGCTGCGCTGGGTAATGCCATGGGGAAGCTTCTCACTGTCGAAAACGAAACTGGAATCGCCGGCTATGAGAAATTTCGGACCTCGATTGGCGTGGTCGGAGCTAATCTGACGGTTAGTGCGGATTTGCTTGGTACAGTTAGGCTCAGCTCAAATTACGGCCTCGCCTCGCTTGGTGCGACATTGATCGGACAAGGTTTCGTATTGAATGCCGACGAACGGCAAGCTCTCATCGATCTAGATCCGAGTTCCGAGAAAATCATACGTCCTTATATGAGCGGTCGGGATCTCACTTCGGGGGACCGCGCTCTGTATGTGATTGACACATATGACCTTTCAGAAGCGGAGTTAAAGGCTCGATATCCTGCCATCTACCAGCATCTGTCTTGAACGGTTCGCCCACAGAGGCAAGAAAATGCGCGAGCCCTGTACCGTGACCGATGGTGGATTCACGGAGAACCTCGCAGCGAATTGAGGCAGGCAATTCAGGGCTTGAGCCGAACCATAGCTACGGCGCGAACCGCTAAGCATAGGATGTTTACCTTTGTTGGAAGCGACACGCTGGCAGAAAGCCGCTTGGTGGCGATCGCCCTTGAAGATGCGTGCCTGCTCGGAATTCTCAGCTCTCAATTTCATTCTTTTTGGTCAATTGCATGGGGTGCAAAGCAGGGCGTCGGCAACGATCTGAATTACAACGTAGGCGAGTGCTTCGATCGCTTCCCATTTCCCGGCAATCTGAATGAATCCGTTGCTGTCCAACTCCGCACGCAAACCGAAGCCCTCGACGCCCTGCGCAAGCAGGTTCTCGAAACCCACGAAGACCTCACCCTCACCAAACTCTATAACGTCCTCGAAGCGCTCCGCGAAGGACGCCCGCTCACCGACGCCGAACGCGACATCCACGATCGCGGCCTCGTCACCATCATCCGCCAGCACCATGACGCGATCGATGCGCTCGTCGCCGAGGCCTATGGCTGGCCCGCAGATCTCTCCGACGAGGAAATCCTCACCCGCCTCGTCGCGCTCAACAAGGAGCGCGCCGCCGAGGAAGCGAAGGGGCTGATCCGCTGGCTCCGCCCCGAGTTCCAGGCCCCCGGCTATCAGGCCCCGGTCGAGCAGACCCTCGATCTCGGCGAGGCCGCCGCGCCGCTGCCCGACAATGTCATCCCCTGGCCCGCCACCCTGCCCGAACAGGTCAGCGCCGTGCAGACCGTCCTCGCCGCCGCCCCCGCCCCCCTCGCCGCGCAGGACATCGCCCGCAGCTTCAAGAACAAGCGCGCCGCGACCGTCCGCCCCGTCCTCGACGCCCTCGCCGCGATCGGCCAGGCACGGCGGCTTGAGGATGGGAGATACGCGGCGTGACGGACACCGCCATCCCGGCTGAAACTGTCGCGGCCTATCGGAACGCCCGATACGAATTCGAATGGATTTCCATCGGCATCGACGGTCAACATCCGCTCGTCTCGCTGACGCTCGATGTGCCCAACCCCTATCTCGAAGCCTTGATGAACATGACGGGTCGTTCGACCAGCGCTTTCATCACGGCACATAATCCGCTCGGCCGCCAACTGTCCGACGAGGAAAATGCCGCGCACCATGCCGCGTTGGAGGCCGAGGTCAAAAAGGCGGGCTATCCCGCCTTTCCCGGACAGGGCCGCGATCCGGATGGAACCTGGCCACCGGAGGCATCTTTGCTCATGCTTGGCATTTCCCGCGACGCCGCCTGCGAGATCGGCGCTCGCTTCGAACAGAACGCCATCCTTTTTGCCGATAGTGATTTCATCCCGAGATTGGTCTTGCTGCGCTGAGGGATGACGAAGCACGAAACGTTCCTCGATCGCAATTTCCGCCCGGAGGCAGCATGAAGCTCCATTATTACGCCGAGACCGACAGTCTTTACATCGAGCTGAAGGCCGGGCCGGGTATCGAGACCCGAGAAATCGCCGACGGATTGAACGCGGACTTCGACGCGAGCGGAACAGTCGTCGGCCTCGACATCGATCACGCCTCGACGAGGCTCGACCTCTCCACGCTGGAAACCGTCGCCCTGCCGCTGGGTTCGCTGCGGGCCGCCTGAGCCAGGTGGCATTGCTCGGCTTTCAGTACAGGCTGTGCGCCATCGCCGATAATGAAGACACCGAGCGGGATATGAGCGCTCAGGAGCCAGCCTGTGACCGACGACTATTTCTTCGACGCCATGCGCGAACGGTCGCTGTCGGCAGCGTTCACCGCCGCCGATCTGTGCTGTGCGGGCGAGACCTGGCGGCGCATCCGGATCGTCAACGAGCCCTGCCAGCAGGAAAGCTGGGCGGCGCTGGCGGCATTGTGCGAACTGATCCTCGAACCCGTCCTCGCCCGCTTCGGGCGCCCGGACATCACCTACGGCTTCACCTCCCCGCAACTCATTCGCGAGATTCCCGCCCATTCGGCGCCCCGGCTCGATCAGCATGCCAGTTACGAAATCAATTCGAGGGGCAAGCGCATCTGCGAACGCGGCGGCGCGGCAGTCGATATCGCGATCGCGGACGTGCCATCGGATCGGCTGGCCATCTGGATCGCCGAAAATTTGCCGTTCGACCGCATCTATTTCTACGGGGCGGACCGGCCGCTGCATGTGAGCCACGGCCCCGACACGACCGGCCAGATCGTCCGGATGACGCCGCAGCTATCGGGCCGGCGCGTCCCGTCCGTCATCCCGCTAAAGAGACTGAAGGCTTAGGGGCGGCAGCGAACCAGGGCGGATGATTTTAGAATCGGGTTTGATCCGACTTGCACGCCCCCGTGCTTGTCATCCCGGCTCCGCGATAGCTTCGCTGACCCGGGATCCCGCTTGCTCTGCGCGGTGAAAAATTAGCGGGACCCCGGATCGAGCCCGGAGTGACGATTCAATTGCATCGAACCCGACTCTCCTACCCCACCAACCCCGCCGGCACCGCTATCTCCAGATCCAGCGCATCCTGCGCCGCGCTCTTGCCGAACGGGTCGAACCGCAGGCTGACGGTGCACCCCCCGTCGAGCGCCCCCTGCAGCAGCAAATTGATCGCGTTGCAGCCGGGCAGATAATGCCGCTCCACCCTGCCCGGCGGGTTCTGGAACATATAAGCAAACTGTTCGGCGACCGTCGCCTCATCCATCGCCGCGGCAATCCAGGGCAGATATTCGGGCTTCCGCGCGATCACGCCGACATTGCAGATATCGCCCTTGTCTCCGCTCCGCGCCCAGGCGAGCCGGCTCAGCGGCACCTTTGTGTCGGGCGTCCGGTCGGGCATCGGCAGCACCGCCGCCTCGGGCTCGGGCTCCGGCGCGCCATGCGCATGGCGCGGCACCGCCTCGCTCTTCCCCTCAAAGGTGACGATCGGGGTCACCTCGCTCGCCGGCAGGAAGAAGGCCTCGGAGCGCGCCATCGGCATCGGCTGGAACATCATCAGCGAACCGGCGATGCCCGGCGCCATCGAGACGCAGCCGGTGCCCATCTCCTTGAGCAGCACGCCGAAGCTCGCCGCGTCCCCCGCCTCGATCGTCATCCGGCAGAAGACCTCGCGGGATCCGCGCACCCGCGCGTTCGCGCCGTAGCTTTCCTCTTCGCCGATGATCTCGGTCCGCTGGCGGCGCACCGCCGGCATGTTGCGCTCGCGCAGCATCCTGGCCCCCCGGGTGAACACCGAGTCCGCGATCGCCCGCGCCTTATCGGCGGCATCCTGCCCGCGCATCGGGAAGCCCCAGCTCGCGAACCAGCCATCGTCCCAGGTCGCGATCGCCTTGAGGTCGGGGCCGGGCGCGCGGCCCTTCGCCCCGGTCATCAGCACCCGGTCCTTGCCCGTCTGCTCGAACTTCACCTGGCTGAAATCGGCGACGACGTCGGGCAGCCTGTAGCTGCGCGGATCGCCAATCTCGTAGAGCAATTGCTCGGCAACCGCGCCGACCGAAACGAGCCCGCCGGTCCCCTCGGGCTTGGTGATCACCGCCGATCCGTCGGCGCGGCACTCGGCGATCGGATAGCCGATGTCCGAATAGTCGCCGATCTCGCGCCAGTCGGTGAAGATGCCGCCGCTCGCCTGCGCGCCGCATTCAAGGATATGGCCGATCAGCGATCCCGCCGCCATCCGGTCATAATCGTCATGCGCCCAGCCGAACTCGTGGATCAGCGGACCCAGCACCAGCGCGCTGTCGACCACCCGCCCGGTGATGACGATGTCCGCCCCCATCGCCAGCGCCCGCGCGATCGGGAAGGCGCCGATATAGGCGTGAATGCCGGTATAGCTGATCCCCTCGGGCAGCGCCTGGGTCAGCCTGCCCGCCGCCTTCAGCGCATCCGCGCGGTCAAGGATATCGTCGCCATTGACCACCGCGATCTTCGGATGGAGCCCCAGCCGCGCCGCCGCCGCCCGCATCGCCGCCGCGCAACCATGCGGATTGACCGCCCCGACATTGGTGACGAGCCTGACGTTCCGCTCGACCAGGTCGCGCGCGACCATCGAGTAGAGCTCATCGGGGAAATACATCACATAGCCCGCATCCGGGTCCTGCTGCCGCGTCCGCGCCGCGGTCGGCATGAACACCTCGGACAGATAGTCGAGGATCACATAATCAACCCCCGCGCCGATCAGCTGCGGCGTCGCCATCGTCCCGTCCCCATATCCCGCGCAGGCCCCGCCGATGCGGATGGTTCGTGATGTGTTCATCTCAGCCTCTCCAGCCCTTTTTCTCTCCCAGGAAGGGATAGGAAATCCGCGTCAACACTTTCCCGTCACCCCAGCGAAGGAGTGACGTCTGATCGAGGTCGGGATTGCCCCCGGCAACCCCTTATCCATGCCGGGGGCATAGATAACCTCGATCTGCAGTCACTGGTCCATGTCTCTCATCAACCAGACAGCATCTGAGAAGAAAGCAGACATGGATGCCAGCCTCCGCTGGCATGACGAAGAAGAACCAGCGCGATGCTTTAGCCCCACACCCTCTACCCAAATCTGCCCGGCGAATACCGCCCCGTATCGATATCACGCGCCACCGCCGGCATCTCCCGCCCGAGCAGCAGCGCGGCCCCGATCATCGCCGCAGCCGGGGCCGTCTGAATCCCGAACCCACCCTGCCCCGCGAACCAGAAAAATCCGGGCGCCACCCTGTCGAATCCGTACACGGGCACGCGATCAGGCGAAAAGCTGCGCAACCCTGCCCAGGCATGTTCCTTGCGGACGATCCGCCAGTCGACGACCTTTTCCAGCCGGTCGATCGCGATCGCGATGTCGAGTTCCTCGGGCGCGGCGTCGCAGGCGGTGCTCGGCGTCTCGTCATGCGGCGACAGCCAGATCCGCCCGCCGGCCTCGGGCTTGAAATAGAAGCGCTCCGCCGCGTCCATCACCAGCGGCATGTCCGCCGGCGCCGGCGGGTCGATCTCGAGCTGGACCACCGTCCGCCGATAGGGCGTGATCGCGATCGGTTGCGCGCCCGCCAGCGCCGCGATCTCTCCGGCCCAGGCACCGGCCGCATCGACGATCGTCGTCGCGCGCAGTTCGCCCGCCGTCGTCGCGATCCGCCAGGCCTCGCCGTCATGCTCGAGCGCATGGACGCGCGCGTCGGTGAGCAGGCGCGCGCCCGCGCGGCGCGCCCGGGCGAGATAATGGGCGTGGAGCCCCGCCACATCGATGTCG
>CANJRZ010000152.1 GCA_947476735.1 Sphingomonadaceae bacterium | reverse complement strand
AGATGCTCGCCGGGATCGCGATGTTCAGGACGCTGATGCCCGATGGCCTCCGCCCGGAAATCCACAGTGTCACCGCCGAGGAGGATCGCGTCGTCGTCGAGTTCGACGGCAAGGCGACACTCGCCAATGGCGCCCCATATCACAATCAATATGCGATGGTGTTCACTCTCGAGGGCGGCAAGATCAGGCAACTCAACGAATATTTCTGCACCAAGCTGGCGGACGAGGTATTCTTTCCGATGGTCGCTTCGAGCGGGTTCTGAACGCGCTGGCCATGGCTGGTACGACATCGCTTGAAGGAATAGGCCGCGTCATTCCACGTTGATGCTGGCAAAGAAGATCAAGCGCCTCCACGCCGGGGGGCCTAGCCAGAGGGAATTGCTCTCCGGAGAGGGATGCCGATGCCTGTTCACCCGCCCGCTCCCGCCGCACGTGCTGCCGTCGATTTCGACCACGATTCTCCCGCGCATGCCGAAAACTGGATCGAGATCTTTGCCGATCTGCGCGAGAACAATCCGCGCCCCTGGACCGAGCGGCATGGCGGCTATTGGGTGGCGACGCGGCACCGGGATCTCGTGGCGATCTCGCAAAGCCCCGAGCATTTCACGACCCACAAGGATTTCGATCCCGCGACCGGGATTGCAACCGGCGGCAATACCATCCCGCCTTTTCCGACGCCGCGCGGCATTCCCAACGAATCCGAGTCTCCCGAATGGGACGCAGTGCGGGCATTTCTCAATCCCACCTTTTCTCCGCGCGCCGTCCAGCAGCGGCGTGACAAGATCCGGCGGTTCGCGGCGGCCCTCATCGACGCTGTAATCGAGAAGGGTGAGTTCGACATCGTCGACGACCTCACCAACCCGCTGCCGGCACTCGTGACGATGGATATTTTCGGCTTTCCACTAGACGAGTGGCGGCCGTTCGCCGACGGGGTCCACCGGATGATCTACACGTCGAAGGCGGACCCGGCCTTTGCCGACACTGTCGCCTGGCTGGGGCCGTTCCGCGATCGTGTCGACGAGGAGATCGCCGACCGGCGCAAGAACCCGCGCGACGATCTGCTCAGCCATCTCGCCAACGGGCGGATGAACGGTTCACCGCTGACCCATGACCAGATCCAGACGATGGCGTTCAACATCCTGACCGCAGGAGTCGACACCACCACCGCGCTGAGTTCGAATGCGCTGCTCCATCTCGCACGTCATCCGGCCGACCGGCAGCGGCTGATCAAGGTGCCCGGTCTGATGCGCTACGCGATCGAGGAATTTGTCCGCTTCTTCGGGCCAGTGCAGAGCCTCGCCCGCAACGTCCGTGACGACCATGTCACCAATGGCTGGGATTTCCGGAAGGGCGAGAGGGTGCTGCTTTCCTTCGCTTCAGCGAACCGCGATCCCGATGTCTTCGAGAAGCCCGACGAGCTGATCATCGACCGCTTTCCGAACCGCCATGTCGGCTTCGGCATCGGCATGCACCGTTGTCTCGGCTCGTTCCTCGCCCGTGACATGATCGACGCGATGCTGACCGAGGTCCTGACGCGGATGCCGGATTACCGAGTTCGAGAGGACGGCATCCGCCACTATCCCAATATCGCGGTGATCAATGGCTGGATCCACCTGCCGGCAACGTTCTCGCCAGGCAGCAAGGTGGGGGCCAGGATCCAGTGACGGCCGGGCTTCCTCCTGCGGGACTGGTTTCACCAAAGCTGCGCACGGCAGGCCCGTCCGAGGATCTCGGCCTGCCTGCGGGCACTCGGATCTTCTCGGCCGACAGCCATCTCGCGCTGTCCGAAGACATCTGGTTCGAACGTTTCCCGGCGAGCATGAAGGACCGCGCGCCGCGCGTCTGGCTCGAGGACGGCATGTTTCAGCTGGGCAGTCGCGACCGGCCGCTGCTCGCTGACCAGTTCAAGGTCGCGCTGGCGGAGTTCGACGGCGTGCCAGGCGGGCAGAGCGACAAGATCGGCCTGCGCCTCGCCGATCTCGATGCCGAAGGGGTCGACGAAGAGCTGGTCTTCCCGTCGAGCGTGCCCGTGCTGTTCTGGTATCCCGATCTTGAGGTCCGCAGCCTCTGCTTCCGCATCTACAATGAATATATCGCCGAGCTGCAGCAGGCCTCGGGAGGGCGCTTCCATGGCGTTGGCTTTATCAACTGGTGGGATCCGAAGGGCACGCGGCGCAGCCTCGCCGAGTTGCACGCGCTCGGCATCCGCACCTTCCTGTTGCCGATGAAAGCGCCCGCCGGTATCGGCTCCGATCTGGTCGACTGGACGAGCGCGGCGATGCGGCCCTTCTGGGACGAGGTCGAGGAGGCAGGCCTGCCGGTCTCGCATCATATTGGGGAGGCACCGCAGATGACCGAGGTCAATCCGATGCCGATCGGCTTTGTGTTCAACGCGAGCTCGTTTCGCGAGATGTTCTCCAAATATATCTTCGGCGGCATCCTCGACCGGCATCCGAAGCTCCAGGTGGGCTGGTTCGAGGGCGGGATCAATTGGGTGGTGCCGGCGATCCAGGATGCCGAGCATGGCTATGCGAGCTATCGGTCGACCTGCAACTGGAAGCTGGCTCACGACATCACTTGGTACTGGCGCAATCATATGGTCGCTTCGTTCATGCTCGATCCGCTCGGCCTCGAGCTGATCGACCGGATCGGCACCGACCGGGCGATGTGGTCATCCGATTATCCGCACAATGAGGGCAGCTTTGGCTATTCGCGCAGCGCAATCCGCGCGGTAGTCGATGCGGTCGGGCGGGACGTGGCCGCTGGGATCGTCGGCGACAATGTCCGGAGGTTCCTGGGGCTGAACGCCTGACAGTAAAACGGAGAGGAGCGCCATGAACCCGGTCATTGATGTCGACAGCCATTGGACCTTTCCCTGGGAGTTCCGGCTCCGCGAGGGGCCGCTCAGGCGCTTCGCCCCGCTGCTGCCGGACGAAGGCGATCAGCTCGCCTTCTTCCTTGCCGGCGACATGATGGAAACACTGCCGCCCGAGGAGCGGCCGACCTCGCATCAGCTCTTCCCGATGCGCCACCAGCCAGGGCTGGGAGAGACGCATTTGCAGGAACGGTTCGAGGTGAACAGGACGCGGTCCGACGCCGGGGCCCGGATCGCCTGGATGGACCGGATCGGGATTGATTATGCGCTGGTCAATTCGGGTGGTTTCCCCGCTGCCTATCCGCTGATCGAGGATATGGGTGAGCGGAAGGCGTTCCTCCGCGCGAGTAACGATCTGCTCGCCGAAGCGCTCGAAGGCCATGCTGACCGGCTCGGTGCGGTGACCTATGTCGACCTGACGGACCTCGACTGGGCGCTCGCCGAGCTGACCCGGATGCGCAGGCTTGGCAGCCGAGCTTTTTCTATCCGTGCCGAACCGGTCGGCGGCAAGTCGCTCGGTCATCCGCATTTCGACCGGCTATGGTCGGCGATCACGGATCTCGGCATGGTGGTCAGCGTACACACTGGACTCGCGCCGGCATTGTTTGGCGACTGGGGCCGCCTCGGTATCGATGCGAGCTCAGCGCATGGTCGCGGCCGCTTCATGCGCATGGCCAATACGCAGCGTCACCAGGCGGTCGAACTGATGCTGGCGGCTCTTCTGTTCGGTGGAGTGCTCGAGCGTCACCCGAAACTGAGCATCCTGATCGCCGAGCTGTACGTCTTCTGGCTGCCGGGCCTGGTGGCACGGTTCGACGCGATGGGCACTTCGAACGAGGTGTTCGGCGACTGGGTTGGCGACATGAGCCCGGGTGCGCTTCTCAATCGGGCGCTCCGTGTGTCGCCGCTGATCGGACTCGGCGATGTCGAAGCGCTGGACGTCCTCGAAATCCACCCCGACATGGTGGTCTTCTCGTCGGACTATCCACACAGCGAGGGCAATGCGGATCCGATTGCACTTTACGGACCGCGGCTGGCCCAGCTCGCTCCTGATCTCTGCAGCCGGTTCATGGGCTCAACAATGGTCGAAAGTTTTGCGCGAATGGGCGATCCGTTGCCTTGCAAGGTCTGAATGCCGGGAGGCTATCGCAACAACATCGAAGAGGTTGAGCAGCGTGCACTGAACTCGACCCATCCGGCGTCCGGTGGCGCAGGAACGGTGTCTAGTCGGCCCGCTCGGTATCTCGCCCGGGTTTGAGCACCGTCCCCGGCAGCGCGCCGCTATGCTCGCCGCCTTCGATCAGGCTGGCGCCGTTGACGATCACATGGTCCATGCCGACCGCCTCGGCGAAAAGCCGCATCTGGCCGCCAGGCAGGTCGTAGCGCGCCTGGGTGGGAGCGGGGGCGACGGTGTCGGGGTCGAACAGGACGAGATCGGCGCACCAGCCTTCGCGGATCAGGCCGCGCTGCCTGAGGCCCATCATCATCGCTGGACGCTCGGTCAGCAGGTGAATCGCCTGCTCGATGCTGAACAGCGGGCGTTCGCGCAGTGCGGCGAGGAGCAGCGTCGGATAGGTGAAGGCGTCGATTGTATCGAGATGGGCGCCGGCATCCGACGCGCCCACGATGATCCGCGGATCACGGCACAGATCGGCGCGCTTCTGCCAGATGCTGTCATCCTCCTCGGTGATCTGCGGCGCCAGATAGATAGTGGCGAGCTCGTCCTCGACGGCGATGTCGAGGAATGTGTCGAACGGCGCCCTGCCGCGCTCGCGGGCGATGTCGGCTACACTGCGGCCCTCGAGCGCCTTGTTGCGGCTGTCGGTGACGATATGGGCGCCCCAGTTGGATAGAAAGCCGTTGGTGCCTTCGTTGATCTCGGCGCCGCGCTGGAGCGCCGGGCGGCGCGCGGGATCGGCGAGTGCCGCGATCCGGTCGGGATAGCCCATCTCGAACAGTTCGCCCCAACCCTCGAACACATCGAGCAGGAAGCCTCCGCGGAAATTGATCCGGGTGGTCGGCGGCATCACCATGGCGAGGCCGAACACCTCGGCACCGGCCCGCCGGGCGTGATCGGATGCACCAAGCTGATGCTCGATGAATTCACCATTGTCGGGCCGCAGCAGCACCGGGTTCCAGTTGAGCGGGCGTCCGGCGGCGAGCGACATCTCGGTCATCAGCCCGCGCTCGAAATCGGTCCAGGGATCGAGACCGGGGATGAACCCCAGCATCGTGCCCGGCGTATCGCCACAGACCCGCGCGAGTTCGACCAGTTCCTCGCGTGCAGCATAGCGCGACGGCACCGGCCGGCCTTCCATGTCGTTATGGCTCGGTGCCAGGGTCGACGAAAAGCCGATCGCACCCTCGCGGATTGAGGCGGCGAGCAGCGCCTTCATGCGCTCGAGCTCCTCGGGCGTAGGCTCGTTGCCCAGCGCCCGTTCGCCCATCGCCGCGAGCCGCAGCGCACTGTGACCGCACAGGAAGGCGACATTCGGACCGATCCCGCCTTCGAGCCGGGCGAGATAATCGCCGAAGCTCGCCCAGTCCCAGGGCAGGCCTTGCTCGAGGCTCTCGACCGGCATCCCCTCGACCCGTGCCAGCATGCGGCGCAGATAGGGCATCGTCTCGCGTGCGAGCGGTGCGATGCTGAAGCCGCAATTTCCGACCACCATCGAGGTGACGCCGTGCAGGGTCGACGGGCTCAGGGTCGGATCCCAGAAGAGCTGTGCGTCATAATGGGTGTGGACGTCGATGAAGCCCGGGGCGAGCACGCGCCCGCCTGCCGGGATGGTGCGGCGCGCCGGTTCACGAAGCCTGCCGATCGCCGCGATCCGGCCATCCGTCACGCCGACGTCGGCGGTATAGGAGGGCGCGCCGGTTCCGTCGATCACGCGCGCATCGGTAATCAGCAGATCGAACATCACAGAGTTCCGAGGCCGGGAATCAGAGTTCGAACTTGTTGTAGCTGAGAACCTCGGACAGCGGTTTGCGCCAGGCCTTCTTGAAATCGGTGCCGATCGTATAGGCGATCGGGAACAGGCCGACCTGGGTGAACTGGTCCATGGGAATGCCGAGCAGCTCGGCGATTTGCTTTTCGTGGCGGACCGACACCGTCGTCCAGACCGAACCAAGGCCGCGTTCGCGCAGCGCGAGCATGAAGCTCCACACCGCCTGCAGGATCGAGCTCCACATCCCCGCCTGTGCGAAAGCCGGCAGTCCGTCGGGGCGGCCCGGCATTAGCGGGATGAGCATCGCCGGCACCTTGTGTAGATTCTCGACCAGGGCGAAGGCCGATGCGAGCACCTTGTCCTCGCCCGGCACGCCTGCGGTGACGCTCTCGTCGCCGGCGGCCTGGCCTTCCCACAGCTCTTTCACGGACTGGCGATAATGGTCGGCAAGTTCGGCGATCAGCGCGGGATCATCAACAATGATCCAGCGCCACAGATTGCGGTTCGAGCCATTTGGCGCCTGCAGCGCGAGCTCCATACATTCCTCGATGATCGCGCGGGGCACGGCTTTGTCGAGATCGAGCCGCTTGCGGACGGCGCGGGTCGTCGAGAGTACCTCATCTACGGACAGATGGAGTTTCATCTTGGCGTCCTCAGTCCGCGAGTTCGAGAAATTGCGGCTTGCCGACATTCGCGATGAAGAAGTCGGCTTCGTTCAGCACCAGCTTGCCGTCGGCACTCGAATAGGTCGGCGAGGAGGGCCGGAAGTTGATGAAGCTCAGCCCTTCGGGCCCGGTCGAAAAACCGTAATTGGTGTCGGCGGCGACGAACAGGGCGGCGCCCGGCCCGTGGATGGCGTTGCCGAGCCTGATCGAACCGCCGGTCACGAAGATCAGCTCGTCTTCGCTGTGCGAATGGATATCGACCGGATCGTCGACATTGCGCATCTCGGTCTCGTGCAGCCAGACGGTGCAGGTCGGACAGCGGGAATCGGCGAAAAGTGCGCTGCCGATCTCGAGGTTGGCGGTCTTCTCGATGCGCGGCACCCGATCGGCTGGAAGCAGGTGGAGATGCCCGCCCTTACCTGCATAATCGAGGCGTGTCGCTGTGCCGAACTCGATCAGGGTCGCGCCCTCCGCGCCGCCTGTGACCGTGAGCGTCGCGCCATATTCGGCGATGATGTTGGAGCCCGCGTCGAGGCGCGCTCCCTTGCCTTCGACTGAACCCTTCCAGACATAGACGACCTTGTCCGATGGTGAGCCGCTGATCTGCAGAGCGGCGCCAGGCGCGAGCGCATGGGCATGGGCGTGAATCGGATCGCCGGCGCGATCGAACAGAGCGCGGGTCTCAATAGTACCGCTGCTGCCCGCCGGCGGATCGGTGCGTGGCGCCTTCTCAAGCGACCTGAGCGATACCTTGGCCATTGACCTCCCCTGATTCGACCGGCGGTGTTTGGCGATGCCCGGCCTGGGCCGGAGGCTATCCTACTGCTTTCGCGCGCGCCAGAGTCGATTCCAGCGTGCCTATATCTTCAGCAGCGACGCCTTAGCCGGTGCACAATAATGGTGCAGCGTTCAGAAAATTGCCCGCATTTGTGACAAGTGGGTCCAATTTTCATGTCGCGCTCTTGACGGTCATTCGCCAGATATATTGCATTGCAGCATGAGGTTCGCACGACTCCTCTTGCTGCTCATCGTCGCCCCCCTGCTGGCGGCGGCCGGCCCCAAGGTAGAGGTCGCCGATCATGCCGGCGAGTTCGAGCGAATCGCGATGCAGTCACAAGGTCTGCCCTATGCGCGGCGGGTCGCCGCAATCCGCAAGGCTTTCGATCGGATCATGCCGGGTCTCTACACCGACCAGGACGAGCCAAAGATCACCGAGGCGCTGAAGGATTTTGCGAATATCCGCCCCGTCTATCTCTCGGTCGAGCGGCGTTTTTCCAAACATGTGGCGATGTCGGTGCGGCGCTTCCGCACCCAATTCCCCGATTTCGCGCCGACCGTTCCGATCTACCTGGTCCATTCGCTCGGCCAGCGTGATGGCGGCACTGATCATGTCGCCGGGCGCGAGGTCATGATCTTCGGCGCCGATCGTATCGCCGAACTCCATTATGGCGAGTCGCTACAGCCTTTCTTCGACCACGAGCTGTTTCATCTCGAACATGCCCGCCATTTCGACGATTGCGACCAGCTCTGGTGCCCGCTGTGGCAGGAGGGTCTTGCGACCTATGCCGCCGCGTTGATGACGCCGGATGCCAGCGATCATCAGTTGATGCTCGACATGCCTGAACCGATCCGGCCCGCCACCGATGCACGCTGGGGCGAAGCGCTCTGCTGGATTGCCAGCCGGTTCAATTCGATCAAGCCCAATGACATCGGCACGGCCTTCGCAGACGGCTCGGCACTGGCCGATCTGCCGCCCCGCTTCGGCAATTATGTCGGCCTGCGGATTGCGGTCGAGGCGGCGAAGCGTCGGTCGCTGCCCCAGCTGGCCCGTCTCGACGGCGAGGCGGCCCGCCCGATCATAGCAGCGGCGCTCGGATCCCTGATTGCCCAGGCGCATGCGCCCTGCGGAGCGCCGGCCGGAAACGGGCCGGCCATGCAAATGGCGCTGGGCACGGACGACTGATCGCTATTTAGACGTAAGCGTCCAGATGCCGTCCCAGTCGGCGCCCGGCGGTGCCTTGGCGAAGGCGCGGCAGCGCTCGACATACATGGCCGAGGGGCCGTCGCCTGGCATTGTCTTGAGCGCGGCGAGGAAGTGCTGCTCCGCATCCTTCCACTGCATCGCGCGGTAGGCGGCAAAGCCCTTCGCATAATGTTCGAGCATGAGCCCGAGGCCGCTGTCGATCTCGTCGGCGCGGTAGCCGAGCGATTCATGGACGCCCACGGGGAAATCCTTGCCCTTGACCTTGATGAGGTCGATTTCGCGCGTCAGCCGGGGATTGGCGAGCCGAGCATGGGTGAATTCGGAGAACAGGATCTTTGAACCATAGGCCTTGTTCGCTCCCTCGAGCCGCGAGGCGAGGTTCACGCTGTCGCCGATGACGGTATACTCCATGCGCTTCACCGAGCCGATATTTCCGACGATGACATTGCCCGTGCTGATGCCGAGGCCAATGTCGATCGGCGGCTCACCAGACGCGGCGCGCCTCAGGTTGAGCGACTTGAGTTCGACCATCATCTTGTTGGCGGTCGAGATCGCGTTGTCGGCATCGTTCGGGCCTTCGAACGGCGCGCCGAACAGCGCCATGATCGCGTCGCCGATATATTTGTCGAGAATGCCCTTATGCTCGAAGATGACGTCGACCATCTCGGTGAAATAGCTGTTGAGCATCGTCACCGTTTCGCGCGCGCCGATCTTCTCGGCGATCGTGGTGAAGCCGCGCACGTCCGAGAAGAGGATCGAGACGGTCTGATCCTTACCGGTCAGCTGGTCCTCGCCGGCTTCCAGCAACTGGTCGGCGACTTCCTTCGACATATAGCGCGCCATGGTCGAGCGAACGCGCTTCTCGCTGGTGATGTCTTCCATCACCAGCATCGAGCCGATCACCGCATCGTTGGCGTCGACCAGAGGGGCAGCGGTGAGATTGATCGAGGAGGCGTTGCCGTCGGCGCTGACCAGCTCGGCGTCGACCGCCAGATAGGCCTCGCGGTCGCGGTCGGTGCGTTCGAGCCGCTCGGCGATCCACGCATTCTTGCCGATGAAAGCGTCGCGCGCGGTGGTGCCGATCAGGCCGTCGGGCGCGTGCATCAGGGT
>CANJRZ010000151.1 GCA_947476735.1 Sphingomonadaceae bacterium | reverse complement strand
ATCCCGGTCAACGAAGATACCGAGCTTCAGGCGAACGGCTCCTATCTGTTCGACGAGCGTGATCGCGGCGTGATGTTCACCGGCAACACCAATATCGCGGTCGACACCTCGCTGCGCCTCGTCGGCCGCGGCCTGTGGCAGTGGGAGGCCAGCACCTGGCTCCAGCACCGCGAATTCTCGAGCGGCTTTGCCTCGATCGGCGCTGGCCGCAACAGCGTCACCAAGTCGCTTGACCAGTATAACGTCCCCGCCAACGGCATGGGTGGTCGCGTCGAAATCCGTCCCTGGCTCGGCGAGGGAACCAATCTCCGCGTCGGCGGCGACATCCGCCATGTCACGGGCAAGACCCAGGAAGTCGTGATCGCTACCAACACCGGACGGATCGCCGGCGGCCGGCAGACCATCTATGGCGGCTTCGCCGAGCTGGCGCTGCTCCCGGTCGACGGCCTGACGATCACCGCGAGCGGCCGTATCGACCACTGGGAGCTCCGCAACGGCCATCGGCAGGAGATCAACCGCAACACACGGCAGATCATTGTCGCCAACACGATTGACTATGCCGACCGCTCGGGCAGCGAAACGACGGGCCGGGCGGGCATCGCCTGGAGCCCTCCGGAGATGGCGGCGTTCACGGTCCGCGCGGCGGCCTATACCGGCTGGCGGTTGCCGACCCTCAATGAGCTTTACCGCCCGTTCCGCGCCGGCAATGACTCGACCGTCGCCAATCCGGCGCTCAAGCCCGAACGCGTCAAAGGCATTGAGGGCGGCGCCGAATATGCGCCGCTGCCGGGCTGGAAGCTCGGCGTCACCATCTTCTGGAATAAGCTCGACGATGCGATCTCGAACGTGACGATCGCCCCGAACACGCGTCAGCGGCAGAATGTCGATGCGATCCGCAGCCGCGGCATCGAGCTCGACGCGCTCGCGACCTTCGGCGAATGGAGGCTTTCGGCAAGCTTCTCCCACATCGATCCGCGGGTTCGCGCTTCGGGCGGTGCGGTCGGGCTCAACGGCCTGCGCCCCGCCCAGACGCCACGTGATCAGGGCAGCGCCTCGATCGAGTGGAGCCGCCCTGGGCTCGCCCGGGCGGGTGTCACCGCACGCTATGTCGCGAAACAGTTCGAAGACGACCAGAACAGCCGCGGTCTCAGGGACGCCCTGACGTTCGACGCGCTCGTCGCTGTACCGGTCGGCAAGGGCTTCACCGCCGAGTTGCGCGGCGAGAATCTTGCCAACAAGCGGGTCGAGGCGACCATCGGCGCCGACGGCGTCATCGAACGGGCGACGCCCCGAACCCTGTGGGTGGCGTTGAAGTACGCGATGTAGCTTCGCTTCGCTTCTCAGATTTCCCCTCCCTTGCAGGTAGGGGGAAATAGGGGCAGGGTCGGGGGCGGAGGGGAATCCATGGCCATCGACATCGACAGTAGCTCCCCGCCGGCGTCCCGCCCGCCCTTGTGGCGCTCGCTCTATGCGCAGGTGCTGGTCGCGATCGTCCTGGGTATCGCGCTCGGCTATGTCGCGCCCGAAATCGGCGCTGCGCTGAAGCCGTTGGGCGACGCCTTCATCAAACTGGTCAAGATGATCATCGCGCCCGTCATCTTCCTGACGGTGGTCACCGGTATCGCCGGGCTGAGCCATCTTGGCGATCTCGGCCGGGTTGCGCTCCGCACCTTCGTCTATTTTCTGCTGATGTCGACCTTTGCGCTGATCGTCGGGCTGATCGTCGCCAATGTCGTCCAGCCCGGAGCGGGAATGCACATCGCGGTCGGCCAGCTCGATACCAGCCACATCGCCGAATATAGCGAGAAGGCGCACGACCAGTCGATCACCGGCTTCCTCACCAACATCATCCCGACCACGCTGGTCTCGGCGCTGAGCGAGGGCGAGATCTTGCAGGTGCTGCTCGTCGCGATCCTGTTCGGGATCGCACTGTCGCTGACCGGTGAGCGCGCCGCGCCCGTGCTCGATCTGCTCGAGCGACTGACCGCGGTGGTGTTCCGGCTGGTCGCGATCCTGATGAAGGCGGCGCCGATCGGCGCCTTCGGGGCGATGGCGTTCACGATCGGCAAGTTCGGGGTCGGCACGCTCGCCAATCTCGGCGGGCTGATTCTCTGCTTCTACCTGACCTCGCTGATCTTCGTGCTGGTCGTGCTCGGGGTGGTCGCCCGCGTGGCGGGTTTCTCGATCTTCCGGCTGCTCGCCTATCTCAAGGACGAACTGCTGCTGGTGCTCGGCACCTCCTCGTCGGAAAGCGCGTTGCCCAACCTCGTCGCCAAGATGGAGGCGGCGGGGTGCGACAAGCCGGTCGTCGGGCTCGTCGTGCCGACGGGCTATTCGTTCAACCTCGATGGCACCAACATCTACATGACTCTCGCCGCGCTGTTCATCGCCCAGGCCTGCGACGTCGATCTGTCGCTCGGCGAGCAGATCAGCCTGCTGCTGGTGGCGATGATCTCGTCCAAGGGCGCCGCCGGGGTAACCGGTGCGGGCTTCATCACGCTTGCCGCAACGCTGTCGATCGTCCCCTCGATTCCGGTCGCGGGGATGGCGCTGATCCTCGGAATCGACCGCTTCATGTCGGAATGCCGTAGCCTGACCAACTTCGTCGGCAATGCGGTTGCGACGGTCGTGATCGCGCGCTGGGAAGGGGCGGTGGATCGGGAGAGGTTGAAGGAGGTTCTCGGGTGATGATGACACCGCGGATCGGCGATGGTGACCGCGATGCGTTGGCGATGACGGGCGAACCGGCGCTGTCTCGCGCCGCCGCCGTCCACCATGATGCTGTGCATGGTCCGCTTCTCCGTGCCGGGGAGAGCCTTGGACAGCGCGAGGCTTTCCAGTAAGACCGACCCCCGATGCGTTTCAGAATCCTCGGTGCGAAGCCCTTTTTCGACGACAAGAACCATGCCTTCTGGGTACTCCAGTCGGCAGGGTGGACAGGCTATTTCGTGCTGCGTTCGCTCGGTGGCCTGGCCAATAATATGGGGCTGCTGTTCGTCGTTCCCACCGCGCTGACCACTGCTACCGGCTATTCGCTCACCCTGCTGATGGCCTCGGCCTTCCGCAGGCTGATCCAGCTCAGGCCGATCATCACCTGGACCGTTTCGATCGTGATCCTGATCTTCGCGGCCGGTGTATTTTCGTCGATCGAGACCTGGGCGCACGCGACCTTCTACCGGCCCGAGGAGATGCCAGAGGGCATCCAGTTCTTCGGTGCGATCCTGCTCGATTTCTCGCTGCTCGCGGCATGGTCGGCGCTCTATTACGGGATTAACTTCTATCTGCTGCTTGAACAGCAGAGCGACCGGGTCGAGCGGCTCGAAAGCCAGGCGAGTTCGGCTCAGCTGGCGATGCTGCGCTACCAGCTCAATCCGCACTTCCTGTTCAACACGCTGAACTCGATTTCGACCCTGGTGCTGCTCAAGGAAACCCAGCGCGCCAACGCCATGCTGTCGCGGCTCTCCTCCTTCCTGCGCTACACACTCGCCAACGAGCCCGAGGGAACGGTCAGCCTCGCGCAGGAGGTCGAGACGCTCAAGCTGTACCTCGACATCGAGAAGATGCGTTTCGAGGACCGGCTCCGCGCGAATTTCGAGATCGATCCCGATGCGTCGGAGGCGCGGCTGCCGTCGCTGCTGCTCCAGCCCCTGGTCGAGAATGCCATCAAATATGCGGTCACTCCGCTCGAGGAAGGCGCCGATATCAGCGTCGAGGCCAGGCTTCAGGGGATGGAACCAGCGCGTCGCCTGATCATTACGGTAAGCGATACCGGGCCGGGGTTGACCGATGGCATTGCACGCCCCACCTATTCGACGGGTGTCGGCCTGCCGAATATTCGCGACAGGCTGGCGCAGGCCTATGGAACGGACCAGCGATTTGAGGTCCAGACTGATAGGGCGGAAGGCTTTGGCGTCGTCATCGACATCCCCTTCCAGACCGCGAAACAGCGCAAGGATAGTGCATGACAATCCGAACCATTCTCGTTGATGACGAGCCGCTGGCCATTCAAGGCCTTCAGTTGAGGCTGGCCCCGCACGAGGATGTGGAAATCATCGAAACCTGTCTCAATGGTCGCGAGGCGATCAGAGCAATCAAGACTCACAAGCCCGATCTTGTCTTCCTCGACATCCAGATGCCGGGATTTGATGGCTTCTCGGTGATCCAGGGTCTGATGGAGGTCGAGCCCCCGCTGTTCGTGTTCGTCACCGCCTATCAGGACCATGCGATCCGCGCGTTCGAGGCCCAGGCGATGGATTATCTCCTGAAGCCTGTCGACGAGCAGCGGCTGGCTGATACCCTCGATCGCGTCCGCCAGAGGCTCGCCGAGAAGCGCGGCGTCGAAGAGGCCGGCCGGCTCAAGGAAGTGCTCGCCGAGGTCGCCCCCGAGGCAGCCGGGACGATGGCGGAGGTCGACGATGCGCCCGCCTCGAACCGCTTCGAAAAGCTGATCAACATCAAGGATCGAGGGCAGATCTTTCGCGTTGACGTCGACACGATCGAGCGGATCGACGCGGCCGGCGACTATATGTGCATCTATACCGGTGAGACCACGCTGATTTTGCGGGAGACGATGAAGGACCTGGAAAAGCGGCTCGACCCGCGCCGTTTTCAGCGCGTCCATCGTTCTACGATCGTGAATCTCGACCTCGTCCGCCAGGTCAAGCCCCATACCAACGGCGAATGTTTTCTCGTGCTCAATTCGGGCGCGCAGGTGAAGGTAAGCCGGTCGTATCGCGAAGTCGTGGCCAGGTTCGTGCATTGACATCTTAAGTCCTCCCCGTTTCGGGGAGGTACTGGGGAGCCCATTATGACCGTCCGCCCGCGCCGCAGCGCGCTCTACATGCCCGCCTCCAACACGCGTGCGATCGAGAAGGCGCGAACGCTGCCCTGTGACGTGGTGATCCTGGATCTCGAGGATGCGGTTGCGCCCGAAGCCAAGGAAGAGGCGCGCGCCAATGCGGTCGCAGCCGTCCAGGCGGGCGGTTTCGGAAGGCGTGAGCTGGTGATCCGGGTCAATGCGCTCGGCACGCCCTGGGCCGAGGCCGATCTTGAAGCGGCCGCAACATCGGGCGCCGATGCGATACTCGCGCCCAAGGTAAGCGACGCGGCGACGGTCGGCCGCTATCATGCGGCGCTGGCACATGCCCCTGCCGGGCTGGGTTTCTGGGCGATGGTCGAGACGAGCCGGGCGATTTTCCGGCTCGATGCGATTGCCGAGGCGATGGCGGCCCGCTCCGGCGCCTTCGTGCTCGGGGCCAACGACCTCGCCAAGGAGATGTGTGCGCGGCTCACGGTCGAGCGCACGCCCTTTCTCGGCATGATGGCGCTCGCGGTTGCGGCGGCCAGGGGCCATGGCCTCGCCGTCCTCGATGGGGTGTATAATGCGTTCGATGACGATGCCGGCCTCGAGCGGCAATGCATAGAGGCGAAAGCCTATGGCTTCGATGGCAAGACCCTGATCCATCCGCGCCAGGTCGAGATCGCGAACCGGCAGTTCAGCCCTTCCGACGAGGAACTGGCCTGGGCTGAAGCGGCGATTTCCGCCTTCGCTGTGCCTGAAAATGCAGGCAGGGGGGCGATCCGGGTGGGCGGCGAGATGGTCGAACGGCTTCACCTGGATCAGGCGCGAAAAATCGTCGCAGCGGCGTCCGATCGATCACGCTAGGCAAAAGCGGCGGTAGCGTAAAGGCCGTAGAAGACCGGCTTTCCGGCCCTTGCCCGTGATGGTAGACTTTGGTCTGTAAACGCCGACGATATCCGAACTGGGGAATACGCAAACGCGGGCCGAAAAGCTGATGCTCCGCATGCCGGTGCGGAAGGCCATCGATCGCCGGACCTTGGGTCTTTCGGCGCTGCTGGTCCTCGTCTTGTGCGCAGTGATATTTGGTGTCGTCCAGCTGAAGGCGCTGGTCGGCCTCAGCGTCGAGACGCTGCTCGGCTTTGCGGTCGGGGCGGGAGCGGTCTGGTCATTCGGGCTGTTGCGTAACCGCCCGGCCGATGAAGGGCAAAGCCGCCTGATGGACGCGGTTGAGCATGCATCGGTCATGGTACTCGACGACCAGAATATCATCCGGCACTGGTCACGCGGCTGCGAGGAGATTTACGGCTGGACGGCCGCCGAGGCGATCGGTCGCAATCGGATCGAACTCCTCTCGACCGAAGGCGCGGATCCGGACGATCTCTGGTTTGAGCTGATTGCTCAGGGGCGGCTCGACAATGAAATTGTCGAGCGCCATCGCGACGGTCGCGAGCTTGTGATTCACGATCATGCGAAGCTGTTCGATCATGAGGATGGGCGCCGCTCGGCGGTGATCGCGGTAACCGACGTCACCAAATGGCGCATGGCTGAGGCTGCACTGCGGCTCAGCGAGGCAAGGCTTGCCACTGCGGTCTCGGTCCAGGGGATCTTCATCTACGAATATGATCTGATCGGGGACCGGCCGGTCTGGACGACCCGTGGCGATCCGCTGGCCGAATATCACTGGGAGCGCCACCCCGAGTTCGGTGCGGAGCTGCGCAGCGTACTCGAGTCGGCGATGGCCGAGGGCCGCGACCGCGCCCATTATGATTTCGAGTTCCGCTATCCCGACGGCAGCGAGCGGTTCGCCGAAGGCTGGGCGCGGATTATCCGCGACACCGACGGCAGGCCGGTCCGGTTGCTCGGCACCCATCTCGACGTCACCGAACGTCGTGAGCGCGAGCAGGCACTCCGTGCGGGTGAGGCGGAACGGCGCGCGATCCTCGCGACCGTGCCCGATGCGATGTTCGTGTGCACCGATCGCGGTGTCATCCGCGCCAGCAGCGCCTCGGCCTGCCGCCTGTTCGGCTATGCCGAGAGCGATTTGCTCGGTCGCCTGGTGAGCGATTTCATCGACGACCCGCGCGGCCCGATTGCCGTCCGCCGCGACATGGCAATGGCGGTCGACCGTGGCCCCGAAACGCCGTCGCCGCTGTCGCTCGACGTCCGCTGCGCGTCGGGCGAGGTGGTGCCGGTGTCTTTCGTGGTCGGCGATGCCAAGCTTGACGGCATCCGGATGTTTGTCGTGCTCGGGCGCGACATGCGGCCCGCCATCGCGAATGAGGAACGTTTCCACCGGCTGAACAACGATCTGGCGCAAGTGTCGCGGCTCGGCATGATGGGCGAAATGGCGGGCGCGCTGGCGCATGAGCTGAGCCAGCCGCTGTCGGCGATCGTCAACTTCCTCGGCGCGGTCGACCTGATGATGGGAGAGGAGAATGCCGATCCGGAGCGGTTGCGCAACGCGATCAACCGGGCGAGCGAGCAGGCGTCGCGCGCCGGCGAGATCATCCGGAGGCTGCGTGCGTTCATCCTGCGCGGCGAGGCCGATATGCGCGCCGAGCCGCTGACGGCGCTGGTTCGCGAGGCCGCAGTGTTGGCGCTGTTCAACACAAGCACCTTTGGAGTGCGGCTATCCTATGATTTCGAGAATGAGCGTCGGCTGGTGCTCGGCGACCGCATCCAGATCCAGCAGGTGATGGTCAATCTCATCCGCAACGCCGCTGATGCAATGGCAGCGCATGCCGGCGACCGTCGCGATCTGGTGATTTCCACGACGATGGCGAGAGACAATTTGATTGAGATTTCGGTACGCGATTCGGGGCCGGGCATCGCGCCCGAAATGCTCGAACGCCTGTTCAGCCCCTTGGCCACCACCAAGCGTGAGGGGCTCGGCTTTGGCCTCGCCATTTCGCGGCGGATCGTCGAGGCGCATGGTGGCCAGCTTTCGGCGGCGGCGGCGCCCGGTGGCGGCGCTATCTTCCGCTTCACCTTGCCCGTGATGGAAGAGGAGCCGGTGGCATGATCGCGCGCAATGTCTACATCGTCGACGATGATGAGGCGCTTCGTCAGTCAGTCGAGATGTTGCTCGATGTCGCGGGCGGTTTTGCCACCGAGAGTTTCGCCTCGGGTGAGGACTTTCTGGGGGGTGTCTCCGAGCGCGATGCCGGTTGTGTTCTGCTCGATCTCAACATGCCCGGACTCAACGGGCTCGAGGTGTTGGCCGAGCTCCAGAGGACCGACAATCGCTTCGAGACGATCCTGCTGACCGGGCAGGGCGACATCGCGGTGGCGGTCGAGGCCATGAAGTCCGGTGCGATCGATTTCATCGAGAAGCCCTATGACAACCGGATGCTGTTGAATGCGCTCGCGGGCGGTTTCGCCCGGATCGACAATCGCGAGAAGGAGGCCGGCGCGATCCAGCTCGCCCGAGAGAATATCGAACGCCTCACGCCGCGCGAGCGCGACGTGCTGCTCGGGCTGATCGATGGCAAGGCGAACAAGATCATCGCTTATGAGCTCGACATAAGCCCCCGCACCGTCGAAATCTATCGCGCTAACCTGATGGACAAGCTTGGTGTGCGAAGCGTCGCCGAAGCGGTCCGCATCGCGTTCGCGGCGGGGCTGGTGCCGATGTTTCCGCGTTAATTCTGTCCGGACTCCCGAGCCGCTGCATCGCAACACGGTTTGACCCGTAACACCTCCCGGGGATAAACAGCGATATGACCTCACGTGCATCCGGGCCCTTCGCGGTCCTCGTCACCGGCGGCGCCGGCTATATCGGCAGCCATGCGGTGCTGGCGCTGCTCGATGCGGGCTGGAAAGTATCGGTGATCGACAATCTCGTCACCGGTTTCCGCGAAGCGGTCGACCGGCGTGCCCGATTCCACGAGGGCGACATTGCCGACGAGGCGCTGGTCGCGCATATCCTGGCCGAGGACGGGATCGGCGCGATCATGCATTTCGCAGGTTCGGTGGTCGTGCCCGAATCGGTCGCGGATCCGCTCAAATATTATCGCAACAATACCGCCAACAGCCGCACGCTGATCGAGAGCGCGGTCAGGGGCGGGGTCCGCCATTTCATCTTCTCCTCGACCGCGGCGACCTATGGCATCCCCGATGAGATCCCGGTGCGCGAGGACATGCCGACGCGGCCGATCAACCCCTATGGGATGTCCAAGCTGATGACCGAGGCGATGCTGGCCGACGTCGCCGCCGCGCATCCGATCAACTATTGCGCGCTGCGCTATTTCAATGTCGCCGGCGCCGACCCGCAAGGCCGCACCGGTCAGTCGACCGCCGGCGCCACCCACCTGATCAAGGTCGCGGTCGAGGCCGCGCTCGGCAAGCGGTCCGAAGTAGCAATATTCGGCACCGATTATTCGACGCCCGACGGCACCGGGGTGCGCGACTATATTCATGTCGCCGACCTTGCCGATGCGCATCTCCATGCACTCGACACGCTCATCGCCCTGCCTGATCGCAGCCACATCATGAATTGCGGCTATGGCCGTGGCTATTCGGTGCTCGAGGTGCTCGATTCGGTCGAACGGATGTCCGGGAACAGCATCGTCCGTCGGATGGAACCGCGCCGTGCCGGCGATCCCGATGCGCTGACCGCCGATAACGCGCGGATTTTGGCGACGACGCCATGGCGGCCGCGCCTCGCCGATCTCGACACGATCGTCGCGCATGCGCTGGCCTGGGAAAGGAAGCTGGGAGAGAGAGATTAGTTTTTTGATTTGCCCTCAGGCGCCGGGCGCGACCGGCGCATTCGCGAGGGAAGCCAAGGGAGCGGATGCGACCGCCGGCGCCT
>CANJRZ010000150.1 GCA_947476735.1 Sphingomonadaceae bacterium | reverse complement strand
TCAAACAGCGAGAAAGGATCAAACGACAGACCATCGAACATCGGCGCTTGCAGCACCGCAAGCTCGCCGCCTAGCATCAACCCCCAGACGAGGTCCACACTCCGCTAATTTACCCCGCGAGTTGCGCCAAATGTTCTGACGACGGACAGTGGCGATGCATTATCATTGCTGTCTTCGGGGGCGCAGTCTTTGCCGCTGGGCAAGCAGGAATCACCGTTATCGGCAAGATGCTGGAACCGAAACCCCTCGCCGATTACCTTGAGACAAGCTTGGTCTTCGACACAAAGAAATGCCCTGAAAAGCGGCCTCTCCACATCCGATTGATAAACCGGTCCGACCGAACCATCGGAAAAGCGGCGCTTAGTGTTGAAACACGAAAGATTGGTCACACCACCAATTTGACGCCAGACACACAACAGAACGTTGATTGGATAATTGAGCCGGGAAAGTCGAAAGAAGCTTGCGGCAAGACTCTCAAGCTGGATCACCCCGTTGATGGGAAGGTGACCTACACCCTCCGGGTGCTGCAGGCCGAAGAGTGGCACCCCTCGCATTAAACGGGTGTGCGTCCAGTCGGGCAAAAAGCGCGGAAAAATAACCTACTTATTAGATAACGATTGGGGATAAGGCCTTACCAATGGCGCCAACTCATTGATTTATATGGTGACCCCAACGGGACTCGAACCCGTGTTTTCGCCGTGAAAGGGCGACGTCCTAGACCGCTAGACGATGGGGCCGTGAAGCGCTGTGTCGCGGGCGATTAGGGCAGCGACAGCGGGTGGTCAAGGCAGGCGACGGGATTTTGCACAGCAAATTGCTATCGCAGCGCTCTGGATCGACCCAAGTCCGATTTCCTGTGCGAGGTTCAGGGCTGTGCGGGGAACTCCAGCTTGGTCACATCATAGCCCATGGCGCTCGCCTTGCCGATCAATTCCTTGAGCATGCTCGCTTCAACATGTGGATTGCGCGTGTAAATCCATAGATTCTCGAATGCCGGGTCTGCCGAGATAAACCAGCTATAGGCGTCGTCATGGTCCAGTACCCAATAATCCCGGCTTACAGGAATGAAGCCGAGAAAGCGGTATTTGACATGAAGTTTCGCATTGAAACCGGGATCCCCAATCCGCCCCGGACCACCAATCGTCTTGAGTTTTCCGGTTGGCGTGTCGGCTCGGCAGCCATCGAGGACATCCACCTTTGTCGGAGACAAGACCTGGTAATCTGTGGTGCCCGCCACACAGCCATCGGTGAGTTTCATCGGCCGCCTGCCGATTTCGATCCACCGACCGCTGTAAAAACGATTGAGATCGACCGCTTTGGCTGGCGCAGGCGCCTTGACGGGAGCGGCGGCCTGCAGGCTAACCGGGAGGAATATCAGTGTCAGTACTGCACCCATGGCTGCCATTCGATTTACCATCGCCAGTTTCCTTGTCCTCGTACCCGCTCAGCCACGTATGCCATTCCACCTGGCGCCAGGCGGCCCCATATCGATCCAACGCCGTCAATCGGCCCAGCAGGCATCCTCGATATGGAGTTCGGCAGCGCGACGACTGCCCCAGTCGTCGACCTTCGGGCGGCCGGCAATCCACAATGCGCGATCAGGGCCTGCCCCCAGCAGGGCCTGGCCGAGCGGATTTTCGGCGGCACGAAAGGCGATCGTCTTGAAAGATTTCCCATCGCGCCCGCCGACGATGACGCGGACATGCCCCTGTCCTACAATATCCGCCTTGATCACCCGCACCGGCCCGGCCGCAATGCGCGGTGCGGGCCAGCCAGCTCCATAGGGACCACCTGCTTCCAGCGCCTCAACCAGGGCAGGCGTGACCCCGCCCGGTGCCACCACTGCGTCGAGCAGCAGGGCGCGATCGTCTCGCGCGGCAGCAACACCAGCCGCCAGCCGCTCGTCAAGATAGTCGGCGAGCGCGTCGACACCGCCAGGCGCGACGGTAAGACCCGCCGCCATTGCATGGCCGCCACCCGCGACCAGCAGGCCCATATCCTTCGCGGCCAGCACCGCTGCTCCGAGATCGACACCGCTTATTGAACGGCCGGAACCCTTACCGATGCCATCCTTGTCGAGCGCGATGACAATCGCTGGGCGACCGAGCTTCTCCTTGAGGCGGCCGGCGACAATCCCGATCACGCCGGGATGCCACCCTCCCGCAGCGACCACCGCGACAGCGCGGTTGCCTTGGGTCAGGGCCGCCACTTCGGCCTCATCCTGAACCGATTTCTCAATCGCGCGCCGGTCTTCGTTGAGCCGGTCGAGTTCGGCGGCAATCGTGCGTGCCTCTTCTGGATCCTCGGTGGTGAGCAGACGGACGCCCAGATCCGACTTGCCGACCCGCCCGCCCGCATTGATCCGCGGCCCGAGCGCAAAGCCGAGATCGGTGCAGGTCGGAGCCCGGTCGAGCCGTGACGCCTCGATCAGCGCAGCGATGCCGATGTTGCGCCGTCCGGCCATGACCTTGAGGCCCTGCGCGACGAAAGCCCGGTTGAGTCCGCGCAACGCGGCGACGTCGGCGACGGTGCCGAGCGCGACGATATCGAGTAGCTCCATCAGTTTCGGCTCGGCCCGCTCGACGAACCAGCCGCGCCGCCGCAGCTCGCGAACCAGCGCCGCGCCAAGCAAGAAGGCGACCCCTACCGCGGCAAGATGGCCAAAAGCGGCGCCTTCACCCTCGTCGAGCCGGTTGGGATTTATCAGTGCGAAGGTGCGCGGCAGCTCAGCAGCGCATTTGTGATGATCGACGACAATGACATCGATCCCCGCATCCTGTGCCAGCGCCAAAGCCTCGAAGGCCTGGGCCCCGCAATCAACGGTGACGATCAGCCTGGTACCGCCCTCGCCGATCTTGAGCAGCGCATCACCCGAAGGGCCATAGCCTTCGAGCAGCCGATCGGGGATATAGGCTCCCGCATTGAGCCCGAGATCGCGCAGCAGCCGGACCAGCAGGGCCGCCGAGGTCGCGCCGTCGACATCATAATCGCCGAAGATGGTAACCCGTTCGCCTTGCTGGACGGCGAACGCCAGCCGTTCGGCAGCGGTGTCCATATCGCGGAAGATCGATGGATCGGGCATGAAGGCGCGGATCGTCGGCGAGCGATGCTCCTCGATCGCAGCGCGGGGGCAGCCCCGCGCGAGCAAGAGCTGGGCGACGAGATCGTCAGGCTCGAAGCCGTCGTCGATGCCGTCCACGGTCCCGCCACGCCAATGCCAGGGCTGGCCGAGGATCGAGCGAGTGACGTTGAGAACCGGGTGGCGCATGGCGAAGAGGTTAGAAGGCTACCGCCGCAGCGGATAGTCCACTCCAGCAAGTCGGCGCAGGCCAGGGTGAGGCTCTGTTTGATTTTCTGTGGACGGTTTGCGGGCAATCAAGAGCCATTTAAGGAAATAAGACCCTCTTCCGAATAGCTTATTCCTCAAACCAGGCAAAGAAGGTGTGTGCAATACGGCCGTTACACGCCCTTGTTATGCTCGCCGCGGACCCAGCGGATAGTACCGCTCGAGGCGCGCATCACGACGCTCTCTGTGGTGATGCAGCCGCCCTTCCGGCGCTTGACTCCTTCGAGCAACGAGCCGTCGGTAACTCCGGTCGCGGCAAAAATGGCATCGCCCTTCACCAGGTCGTCAAGCTTGTAGATCCGGTCGAGTTCGGTCACGCCCCATTTGCGGGCACGCGCCTTCTCATCGTCGTTGCGGAACAGCAAACGCCCCTGGAACTGGCCGCCGACACATTTCAGCGCAGCTGCCGCAAGAACCCCCTCCGGAGCACCGCCCGAGCCCATGTAGATGTCGATCGTCGTATCGGGATTGGTCACTGCGATCACCCCGGCAACGTCGCCGTCGGGGATCAGCACGATGCCACAGCCGAGGCTGCGCAGCTCGGCTATCAACTTCTCGTGGCGCGGCCGATCCAGCACGCAGGCGATGATTTCATCGGGCTTGACCCCCTTTGCCTTCGCGAGAGCGGTGATATTCTCGGTGGGCGTCCGCTCAAGGCCGACCAATCCGTCCGGATAGCCAGGGCCGATCGCGATCTTGTCCATATAGACATCGGGCGCATTGAGCAGTCCGCCCTCTTCGGCGATCGCCAGAACCGCAAGCGCGTTTGGCCCGGCTTTGGCGGTGATCGTGGTACCTTCGAGCGGATCGAGCGCAATGTCGATCTTCGGGCCTGTGCCGATGCCGCAGCCAACCTTCTCGCCAATATACAGCATCGGCGCCTCATCGCGCTCACCCTCACCGATCACCACGGTGCCGTCGAAATCGAGCGTGTTGAACGCGGCACGCATCGCCTCGACCGCAGCGTGGTCTGCCGCCTTCTCGTCACCGCGGCCGATCAGCTTCGACGCGGCGATCGCAGCCGCCTCGGTGACGCGGACCATCTCCAGTACGAGAACCCGGTCGAGCGCCTTGCTGGGTTTAACCATGGAGGAATGCCTCTTCTATTTCTGAATTGGTCGATGCGATTAGGCGAGCGTCGTTACATTGTCGAGAAGGCGCAGCCCTTAATCATCGAGGATATGCATCAGCATCGGCTTACCGGCGAGGCTCTGTGAACCATCCAGCCGGTCGAGGGCATCAACGACGGACCGTTCAGGGCCAGTGTGGGTGACCATCGCGATCAGGGCGTTCCCGTCACCGGCGACGCCGCGCTGGATCAGGCTTTCGATCGAGACCCCCGCATCCCGCATCGCGGCGGTGATCTCCGCCAGCACGCCGGGGCGGTCGGCGACGGTAAAGCGCAGATAGGCACGGCCACGCCGGTCGCCAGCTGGCGCGGTGGCGGGTTTGGCAAGTGAAGCGACCGGCATTGCGAAGGCCGGTCCTGTCTCACCACGGGCGATATCAATCAGGTCGGCGACGACAGCCGAAGCTGTCGGCCCCTCCCCAGCTCCCCGGCCCTGGAAAAAGAGGCGGCCGACGAAATTGCCTTCGGCGACAACCGCATTCAAAGAGCCCGAAACATGGGCGAGCGGATGACTCAGCGGAACCAGGCAGGGATGGACCCGCTGGAACAAACCCTTGGAATTGGCTTCGCCATGACCGACGAGGCGGACGCGGTAGCCCAGCGCAGCCGCCTCGGCGATATCGGCGGAAATGACGTGGCGGATGCCGGTGATCTGAATCGCTCCGAAATCAACCGCGGTGCCAAAGGCAAGACTCGCCAGGATGGACAATTTGTGCGCGGCATCTACGCCGTCAATGTCAAAACTGGGATCGGCCTCGGCATAACCAAGCCGCTGAGCCTCGGCGAGTACGTCGGTAAAGTCGCTGCCCCGCTCCTCCATCTCGGTGAGGATATAATTGCAGGTGCCGTTGAGAATACCGAATACCTGCGAAATCACATTGGCTGCCGCGCCCTCGCGAAGACCTTTGATCACCGGGATGCCGCCAGCCACTGCCGCTTCATATTTGAGTGGGACACCGCGCTGCTCGGCGATCGCTGCAAGCTCCAGCCCGTGATGCGCGATCATCGCCTTGTTGGCGGTTACGAAGGGTTTACCGGCTGAGAGTGTTTCACGTGCCAGCGTCAGCGCCGGTCCATCGGCGCCGCCAACCAGTTCCACCACCACATCAACGTCATGCGCCGCAGCAAGTGTCGCAGCATCATCCACCCAGGCGAAACGGCTGATATCAATGCCGCGATCACGCGACCGGTCCCGCGCTGAAACCGCAACGATCTCGATCGGACGGCCGGCCCGACGCTCGATCAGCGCGCGGTTCGTGTCGATCAGCTTGATGACGCCGACACCGACAATTCCGACACCTGCGAGCGCCACCCTCAATGGCTGCGGCATAACTACCCCTTTGCGAGTCTCGGCTCGCCTCCTAGGAGGCCTGATCACTCATCGCAACGCCGCTGATCAGACAAAGCGCAACTCGCCATCACAATATCTTCATTTCAACGAGTTGTTCCCAAACAATAGGAATGCAGCCAGCCATCGCTCCGCTCCGCTGCTTTCCAATTTGCCGGGATTTTAAAGGAGACGATGCCATGGGCGAGAATCGCCGGAAGGGCCAAGGCCGTCCGCCCGATCAGCAAAATAAGCGAAGTTCCGCATCCCATACGCCAGCAGGATCAGCCTCGTGTGGACCCGGGGCGAACGCAGCAACTCTGCGACGACGGCGATCTACAAGGCAGCGTACCCGGCCAGGGAGTCTGGCGGACAGTCGGACTACGATCGCAAGCGCTGATAATCATTCAACGATGAACAGAATGGGAGGAAAGGTCTGGGTTTCCCGCCCCCATCTGTGTCAGGACTGGCACGCTCGAGCTTGCAATCCACTTTGGGACGCCACGCGCGCCTTGCGTTCAAAGCGGCCTCCGTCGAAGTGAAATGGACAGACGCACGACATCCATCGCAACCCTTTTCTACCCTTTTGCGTAAGTTCGATTATCTACTATTGACGGAGTAATGATGACGAAGCTGACGCTGGCCAGCCTGGCCCTGCTGATCTGCGGCGCAGTGATAACGGCGGCATGCGCTCCGGTGCGAGCATTCGACACGGTGATGCCGAAGGACAGCGGCAGCCGGAAAGTTGCATCTGATATCTCTTATGGCGAAGGCCCACGGCGCAAACTCGACGTCTATGCCCCGGTGACCTCGGGCAAACGCCCTTTGCCGATGATCGTCTTCATTTATGGCGGCTCATGGTCCGGCGGCACGCGAGAAGGCTACCATTTCGCCGCGCGGGCCCTCGCCGCAGCCGGGTTCGTGACAATCGTTCCCGATTACCGACTGGTGCCCGAAGTCCATTTCCCCGGCTTCATCGAGGATTGCGCGGCGGCAGTGCGGTGGGCGCGTGCCCATGCCCATGATTATGCCGGTGACCCGAACCGGATCGTCATCGTCGGGCATTCTGCCGGCGCGTATAATGGTGCGATGCTGGCCCTCGACCCGCAATATCTCGGCAAGGACCGCGCCGCGATCAAGGGCTTCGCCGGGCTTGCCGGTCCCTATGACTTCCTGCCGCTCGACGGCCCGATTACAAGCCGCACTTTCGGCCAATGGCCGCGGCTCGAGGAGACCCAGCCAATTCACTATGCTGCCGCCTCGGCACCGCCGATGCTACTGCTTCACGGCGGCGAAGATGGCACCGTCTGGCCGAAGAACTCGATTAACCTCGATGCCAGGCTTCGCGCAATGGGGGCCCGTTCGGAACTGAAGGTCTACCCCGATCTGGGCCATGTCGGCATCGTCACTGCGCTCGCCAAGCCATTCCGCGACAAGGCGCCGGTGCTCGATGACGTGACCAGCTTTGCCAGAAGGGTGACCGGAAGCTAGCTGCGCGCCGGCAACCGGTCCACAATCAAGATTTGGGACCAACGCGATCGGCTGATTGGCACGCTCCGCGATCAGGGCCTTGGCGCGGCCCGATTGCATGTTCTACACATGTCCCATGCTGACCGCGCTCTCCATCCGGGATGTCGTATTGATCGAGGCGCTCGATCTCGAATTCGGTCCGGGACTCGGCACGCTGACCGGCGAGACCGGTGCTGGCAAGTCGATCCTGCTCGATGCGCTGGGCCTTGCACTGGGAACCCGCGCGGACAGCGGCCTCGTACGAAACGGCGCCGCTCAGGCGACAGTCTCCGCCAGTTTCGAGCTCCAGTCAGAGCATCCTGCGTTCGCGCTGATCGCCGAAAACGGATTCGAGACCGAGCCCGGCGAAGCATTGGTCGTCCGTCGAGTCGTCAAGGCCGATGGTGGCAGCCGCGCCTATATTAACGATCAGCCTGCTTCGGCAGCCACGCTGCGGGAACTCGGCGCTATGCTCGTCGAAATTCATGGTCAGCATGATGATCGCGGCCTGATTAATGCTCGCGGCCATCGCGCGCTTCTTGACAGCTTCGGGCGGCTCGATGTCGCAGCGGTTGCTGCCGCACACCGTGACTGGAGAGCGGCAAAAGAGGAGCTTGAGGCCGCTCGCAACGATCTTGAGAATGCCGCGCGCGATCGGGAATGGCTCGATCATGCGGTCGAGGAATTGACCCGTTTCGCGCCCGAACCCGGGGAAGAGGCAAGGCTCGCCGCCGAAAGGTCGGACATGCAGAAGGGCGCGCGGCTCGCCGACGATCTCGGTGCGGTAACCGCGCATCTGGAGGGATCCGAAGGCGGCCTGGCAGCCCTTCGACAGGCAGCCCGGCGCCTCGATCGCATCGCTCCCGAACATCCGTTGCTGGGCCTGGCGCTGGAAGCGCTGGACCGCGCTGTTATCGAGGCCGGGGAGGCCGAGGACAAACTCGCTGCGGCGGCCGAAGCGATGCGGTTCGATCCAGCGCGCCTGGATGCGGCCGAGACTCGACTGTTCGAACTCCGCGCTCTAGCCCGCAAGCACAGGGTCAACCCTGACTCGCTCGCTCAATTGCGCGATGAACTGGCCAGCCGGCTCGATCGGATCGAGGCTGGAGGTGCTGGCCTTTCTAAACTCGAGCAAAATGTCAAAATCACACAACAAATTTATGAAGAAGCGTCATTTTTATTGAGAAACGCCCGAGTGGATGCGGCGGCTCTGCTCGACATGGCCGTGGCAAATGAACTGGTACCGCTCAAACTCGATTCGGCGAAGTTCCGTACCGTTGTCGAAATGCTGCCGGAAAGCGCCTGGAGCGCTTCGGGGCGCGACCGTGTCGAGTTCGAGATCTCGACCAATCCGGGCGCACCCTTTGCGCCATTGATCAAGATCGCCAGCGGAGGCGAGCTATCCCGCTTCATCCTTGCGCTCAAAGTCGCGCTTGCAGTGGAAGGCTCTGCCACCACGATGATCTTTGACGAGATCGATCGTGGCGTAGGCGGCGCGGTTGCTAGCGCGATCGGCGAGCGGCTCCAGCGTCTGGCCAAGGACACCCAGCTGCTCGTTGTCACCCACAGCCCGCAGGTTGCCGCGCGCGGACGCAACCACTGGCTTATCGCCAAGAGCCATGACGGCTTGGTCACCCGAACCGGTGTGCGCCCCCTCGACGTCTTCCAACGGCAGGAGGAAATCGCCCGGATGCTCTCAGGCGCCGAGATCACTGCAGAGGCGCGAGCGCAGGCGATGCGGCTGCTCGAGACAGCGTGGCTCTTATATCGATCACCACCTATTTTGGGGGAAGGATGAACTTTGGTGGATCACACTAGCGCACAGCAGACCGATCGATGGGAACTGGCCCAGATCAATATCGGTCGTTTGCTCGCGCCGGACGGTGATCCTCGCGTCCAGCCCTTCTTTGACGCGCTTGAACGGATCAACGCGATGGCAGATTCTGCCCCGGGCTTCATCTGGCGGCTGCAAAGCGATGCCGGAAATGCGACCGACATCCAGTCTACGGCGGACCCGCTGCTGATCGTCAACATGTCGGTCTGGGCCGACGCTAATGCCCTCTTCGAATTCGTGTATCGCAGCGGCCATACGCCCGTGATGGCGCGGCGGCGGGAGTATTTCGAGCGATTCGAAGGGGCATATCAGGCGCTGTGGTGGATTCCCGCCGGGCATCGGCCCAATATCGACGAGGGGTTTTCCCGGCTGTGGCGGCTCGACCGCTTCGGCCCTTCTCCCGACGCCTTCACGTTCAAGGCCCGATATCCGGCGCCCGGCCAGCCTGGTGCGCCCGAAGATATGCAGCCCGACCCCTGGTGCGTGGGACGGGCGTGAT
>CANJRZ010000149.1 GCA_947476735.1 Sphingomonadaceae bacterium | reverse complement strand
GCCTACCTCGGCGAAGGCCGCGTCATATTCGCCGTGCGGATCGATCATCACGATATGGCCGGCGGGTGCCATCTGGCAGATGCGGTGGAGGATCAGCGCGGCGGCGGTCGATTTGCCGGTGCCGGTCGAACCGAGCAACGCGAAATGCTTGCCGAGCATCGCGTCGACGAGCAGCGCGGCGCGGGTCGAGCTGGTCGGGTGGACCGTACCGATTTCGATATGGGGCAAGTCGCCGGCGCTGAAGATGGCGCTCATGTCGTCGGTGGAGACCGCAACAACAGGCGTTCCCGGCAGCGGATAGCGGGTCACGCCGCGGCGGAATGCCGCAACATGACCTGACGGGTCGAGATTGCCTTCGCCGAGGAAGGAGATGCGTGCGGCAATCTCGCTGCCCTCATGGCTGAGGCTGTGCACCGAAGCGATAACGCAGCGCCCCGCGACCATCATCTTGAGCAGCGAGCCGATCTCGCCAGCCATCGCGACGGCGGGATCCACATCGCGGGCCATCAACTCGAGCAACTGGGGGTTGAGGCGCGTTTCGGCGCCACCGCCAGAGACGGTCTCGATCCTGCCCAAGGGCGTCGCGGCGAGGCTGGTTGCCCGTTCGAGCGCGCTGCCACCGGCGATATCGTTCATCTGACCACCTTCCGGGACGCAATCGGCCACGGTCTAGCGGAGCAGGGTTAATCCAAGGTTCCCGGAATAGCTTACTCACTCCCGAAAGCGACGGAACCCGACGCTGGCCGCCCAGCCGAGGCCGAGTGAGAGGATCACGGCCGCGAGGCCATATAAAAAGCTGTGTCGCTGGGAAGCGCGCGTGACGAAGGCTTCCATGCCAGACTTGTCGATTTCGATGTCGCGGGTCGCCGCGGCGATGACGCGGCCCTTTTCGATCAGGAATGTCTCCGCGGTGTAGTGGCCGACCGGGACGCGCGCCGGAATGGCGATGCGCGCACGGTAAAGAACGCCTTCGCTGATCTCGACGCCACGGTCGGTCTCCGAATAATAGCCACCTCGCCGTTTGAGATCGATCAGGCCTTTTTCGAACCTGCGATCTTCGGCGGGATTGCCGCCGCTTGCCGGCGATAGTTGCAGATTCTCGATGCCGAGCTCGTAGATCACCGCAGTGCGCTCATCGACGATGTCGGCGATCGGCCGGGAGGAGGCGAGCGCGTAGAAGGATGGTACCGACCGGAAATCCGCGCTGTCAGCATTAACCCACATGCCTGCGATCTTGCGCTTCTGCCGGATCAGCACTGGCTCGGCCGGGCCTTTTACCACCACCGCGATCTGGGCGCTGTCGCTCGGAGCCCGCCCGCCCGGATACAGGATTGCACCGAACAGCAGGAGTTCGGCGCCGGTGAAGCTGTAGATGATCTCGATCTTGCGCTGCGAGACATCCGGCACGAGCCGCGGGCTTTCGGCAGAAACGAGCAGCGGCGCCAGCAGAAGGAGGCGCAGCTTTCTCACAAGGCCTCAACCGTGAATATCTCGGGCGGACGCCAGGTAAGGCCGAGCAGCATCCGGATAGCCACAACCAGCACGATGAAGGCAAGCGCCAGGCGCAGATATTCGGGCTTGATCTTCATGGCGAAGCGCGCGCCGAACTGAGCACCCGTGACGCTACCGATCAGCAGAAGCGCAGTCAGCACGAGGTCGACCTTCCGGGTGGTCAGTGCATGGACCATGGTCGTCGCGGCGGTCACGAACAGGATCTGGAACAGCGAGGTGCCCACCACGACCCGCGCTGACATGCCGAGGATGTAGATCATCGCTGGGACGAGGATGAAGCCGCCGCCGACCCCCATCAGCACAGTCATCACACCGGTGGCCAGGCCGAGCAGGAAGGGTGCGAGCGGCGAGATGTACAATCCCGATCGATAGAACCGCCATCGGAAGGGCAGCATGGTGATCAGCGGATGGTGCCGCTTGCCAGTGGCCCTGGGCGGCTCTCCGCGCCATTCGGCGGCGAGCGCGTGGGATGCCTCCCGCGCCATCGCGATGCCGATCCCGCCAAGCATCACCACATACATGACATTGACGACTGTATCGATCTGTCCCGCATCCTGTAGCACGCGGAACAGAAAGCCGCCCATCAGCGAGCCGATCGCACCCCCCGCCACCAGCACAGCACCCATTTGATAGTCTACGCCGTCCCGGCTCGCATGCGCGAGCACGCCGGAGACGCTGGCGCCGGTGATCTGGGGCGCAGAGGATGCGACCGCCACCGCGGGCGGGATGCCGTAGAAGATCATCAGCGGCGTGGTCAGAAAGCCGCCGCCCACCCCGAACATGCCCGACAGCAGCCCCACCAGCCCCCCCAGGCCAATGATGACGAGGATGTTCACCGAGAGGCCGGCAATGGGCAGGTAAAGATCCATGGTGAAGGGCTAAACAGTTCAGGCGAGAGAGGGAAGGCGTCGAGCGCAAATATCCCCATCTTCGTCATCCTGGCGAAAGCCGGGAATATCGTAGCTGTTCGTGCGGCGGAAGGAGGCTGCGCGACGCCAGCTTCTGCCACAATGGCGCAAGAAGGAGTATTGCTCGGTCAGGCGAACAGGATATATCGATCCCATGGTTCCCTTTTCGTTCGCTTCGGTTGAGCTCTGCGCGCTACCCGAGGGCGGGCTTTTCCATCCGGCATCGCTGAGCCTGCTGGTCGCCGACCTCCATCTTGAAAAAGCCAGCAGCTATGCCGCGCGGGGGCAGATGCTGCCTCCCTATGATTCGATCGAGACACTGCGCCGGGTGGCCACGCTCGCCGATCGGACGGGGGCTGCGGCTCTCTATTGCCTCGGCGACAGTTTTCACGATCGCGAAGGCGGAGCGCGCCTGCCCGACGAAGCGCGCGGCCTCCTCGCGCGGCTCACCGCGAGTCTGCGCTGGACCTGGATCGTTGGCAATCACGACCGGGCGATTTCCGACCCGCTGGGTGGGCATGTCGCCGCTGAAGCCGAGCTTCAAGGCCTGATCCTCCGCCATGAGGCTGATCCCGAAGAAAGGCGGCCGGAGATATCCGGCCATTATCATCCCAGGCTCATCGTGACGCTGCGAGGGCGACGGGTATCGAAACCCTGCTTCGTCGCAGGTCGCAGCAAGTTGATCTTGCCGTCGTTCGGCGTGCTGACCGGCGGCATGGATGCCGCGGATCCCGCGATCCTCAAGACCGTCGGCCAAGGCGCGCGTGCGCTAGTTGCGGTGCGCGAACGGTTGCTGGATTTTCCTCTGGCGGCGTAAGGACCGCGTTCAGCCGATCGGGTAGACCGTTACAGGCTTTTTTAGGAAGCGGTCCGGGAACGCGACCCTCAGCGCTTCGACCTTTGGCAGGTCATTATAGACGATGTAGGGATAGTCCGGCTGCCGGATCAGGAAGTCCTGATGATATCGTTCGGCGGCGTAGAAGCCGCGATATTTCTCCACCTTGGTTACGATCGGTGCCTTCCACAGCTTCGCAGCCGAAAGCTGGGCGACATAGGCATCCGCGACGCTCTTCTGCTGAGTCGTCGTTGGGAAGATGGCCGTGCGATACTGGGTGCCGCGGTCGGGGCCTTGCCGGTTGAGCGTGGTGGGGTCCGCCACCACCGCGAAAAAGATTCGCAACAGCGTTCCGTAACTCACCTTGCTCGGGTCGTAGGTTATCTTGACGGACTCGGCATGGCCGGTGGTGCCGGTACCGACCTGCTCGTAATCGGCGGCTTGCGCGGGGCCACCTGAATAACCCGACACCGCCGATTTTACGCCCTCAACATGCTGGTAAACGCCCTGCACTCCCCAGAAGCAACCGCCTGCGATCACCGCTGTGGCACTGGCGCCCGCTTCGGCGGGATCGACGGCAGGAGCAGGGGCGCGCACGATCGGCCCCGGCTCTACCTTGGGTGCCGGTGCGACGGCGGGACTGCGGGTTGCCATCGTACCGGCGGCAGCAAGGAGCAGCAGCCCGGCGGTAAGTCCGGCGATGAGCTTGCGGTCAGGACTGTCCGTCAAAAAGGGCATCCTTTTTTCATATCTGTGTCGAATATGTCACACAGATATGAATTCGCCAACCCTTATCAACCCCGACGGGTCAGGCTTGAGACTGGAGGAGGCTCCTGCCCGGAGCGTTTATCTGAGCGCAGCGGCCGCTTCCTGAATTCTTTGACAGGCCTCCGTCAGGATCGCTTCCGATGTCGCGTAGCTGACCCGGAAGGCGGGCTCGACGCCGAAGGCCGCTCCATGCACGGCTGCGACCCGATAATCGTCGAGGAAATAGTCGATCAGATCGGCGTCGTTCGCGATTGTCTTACCCTTCGCGGTTTTGAGGCCGATCAGTCCCGACACATCGGGATAGACGTAGAAGGCACCCTCGGGCCGAGGGCAATGAATGCCTCGAGCCTGATTGAGCATCGAGACAACGAGGTCGCGACGCTTCTGGAAAGCGTCATTGCGTTGCTTAAGGAAGCTCTGGTCACCGTTGAGGGCAGCGGTCGCGGCGGCCTGGGCGATCGAGCAAGGGTTCGAGGTCGACTGCGACTGCAGCTTCGCCATCGCCTTTATTAACGGAAGCGGGCCGCCAGCATAGCCGATCCGCCAGCCGGTCATGGCATAGGCCTTGGAACAGCCGTTGATTGTCAGTGTACGCTCGTAGAGGTCAGGCGCTACCTGCGCGATCGTCGCGAAGCGGAAGTCATCGTAGAGGATGTGCTCATACATGTCGTCGGACATGATCCAGACATGCGGATGGCGGCGCAGCACCTCTGCAATGGCCATGATCTCGTCGGCGGAATAGGCTGCGCCCGAAGGGTTGGACGGCGAGTTCAGCAGCAACCATTTGGTCTGCGGCGTGATCGCCGCCTCGACCTGCCCGGCAGTGATCTTGTAATTCTGCTCGGCGCCCGCCTTGATGAACACCGGCGTTCCTCCGGCGAACTGGACGATGTCCGGATAGCTCACCCAATAGGGCGCGGGGATGATCACCTCGTCGCCGGCCGAAACGGTCGCGACGAGGGCGTTGAACAACGTGTGCTTGCCGCCGACGTTCACACTGATCTGGCCCGGCTCATAGCTGAGGCCATTGTCACGCTTGAATTTGGCAATGATCGCGGCCTTCAGTTCGGCGGTGCCGTCGACATTAGTGTACTTGGTCTTGCCGGCGCGGATTGCTTCGATTGCCGCTTCCTTGACGAAGTCCGGAGTGTCGAAATCGGGTTCGCCCGCCGACAGGCCGATCACGTCGACGCCTTGTGCTTTCAGGTCGAGCACGCGGCTGGTCATCGCCAGCGTCGGTGACGGCGAAATGCGGTTCAGGGCAGGTGCGATGAGGCTCATGGCGAGGCGCTTTCCTGTAACGAAGCTCTGGAAACGCGCGCGCTATAGGCGACCGGGCGGGAAGCCTCAACCTTAGTTGTGCACTGCCGCAATATGTTTAGCCGGGATCAGCCCCCGCAATGAATTGCCGATGTAGAACCCGTCGGCGAGATCCGCGATCCGGATGTCGCCCTCATAAGCCTGACCGCTCTCGATCAGCCGTCCGCGCAATATGCCCTGCATCAGCGATCCGCTGCGCGGGGTGAGCAGCTTTCCCTCGCGGGGCACGAACAGATTGGTGAAGCTGCCCTCGGTCAGCCGGCCGTCCTCGCGGACGAACAGGACTTCGAAAGTGCCGGCGGCGTGGCGCGCCTCGTCAAGGAAAAAGCGGTCGCTGGTCTTGTGTTTTAGCCGCATGTCGTCCGGTGCTACCGGCAGCGGGACGACCGCGACGTCGACCGGCCCCGATGGCTTCTCAGGTAACGGACGGACCTCGATCGCCACCGCACCGCTCTTCGAAAGCATCATTCTGATTCGGGCATCATGCGTCAGTCGGAATGTGGCGGCCTGAAGATCATTGCGGCAATCGTGGCGATTGAATGCGAAACCGAGTTCACGAGCGCTGACCTTCATGCGCTCGAGATGGCGCTCCAGGTCCACGAAGCCGTCGAGCGCCTCGAATCGCATTGTCTCGATCAGGTCGAAACTGTCGGCGGCCTTTGCGACCTCAAGCTTTTCCTGGATGCCCATCGGCTATTTCTGGTTGCTTTCCGCATTGTTTCGAATCGGCAGCTCTGCCCATCTACCGTTCAAATTACCGGATCTCTTCGGGAATTTTTGTGATCTAGTTAACAGCTCGCGACTGACGGACTGTCCTTCGCCTTGCAATGGCGTGAGGCATTGCTCATGTCGGGCCCATGAACAATGCACCTGACATGCCTCTCAAGGCTGCGATCATCCCGGTGACCGCCTTTCAGCAGAATTGTACCCTGTTGTGGTGCACCAAGACTATGAAGGGTGCCTTCGTCGATCCGGGCGGCGATCTCGACCGGCTCAAGGCGGCGGCCGAACAGCATGGCGTGACGATCGAGAAGCTGCTCGTGACGCACGGCCATATCGACCATTGCGGGGGGACAGGGATTCTCGCCGAACAGCTCGGCGTGCCGATCGAGGGGCCACATCCAGACGATCGCTTCTGGATCGCCCGGCTTGGCGACGACGGACGCGGTTACGGTATCGAGGGGAAGCCCTTCGAACCCGATCGCTGGCTCAAGGATGGAGATCAGGTCACGGTCGGCGATCTGGTTCTCGATGTGATCCACTGCCCGGGGCACACCCCGGGGCACGTCATCTTTTACCATGCGCCCTCGAACCTTGCCCTTGTTGGCGATGTGCTGTTCCAGGGTTCGATCGGTCGCACAGATTTCCCGCGCGGCAATCATGCTGATCTGATCGCCTCGATCACGGGAAAGCTATGGCCGCTCGGTGGTGAGACGGCCTTCGTTCCCGGTCATGGTGCCATGTCGACCTTCGCCCATGAGCGGGCGACGAACCCCTATGTTGGAGATCGCGCGCTAGCTGGATAGCCTCGATTGAGCGTGGGCGACCAGTCTCGACAGGCTAATGCGTCACACCATCGTTGCTGACCGTCGTGATCGTTCCTTCATGGGTGACATATGGAATCGTCATCGCATAGCCGGCCAGACCGATCAGCACGACCCAGGTGGTGAGGATGCTGACGCCCCGCAACGGGTGAGGGGTCTGCTTGTCCATGCCGAAGGGGTGGAGAATGCGACCCAATATATAGAGGATGCCTGCGGCCCACAGCCAGGTCTGGGTGCCGCGCGCAAGCTCGATCAGTGCCATCAGGATCAGCACCATCGGCGTATATTCGATGAAGTTGAGCTGCGCGCGCATCCGGGCGGACAGCAGGGCATTGCCACCGTCGCCGATCAGGACCTTGGCCTTGAGCCGGACCGTTACGATGCGTACTGCCAGCCAGATGTTCACGATGGCCGCAGCCCCAGCAATCGTCAGTGTAATCGGCAGGATGTACATTTTGCCCCTCCTCGGATTTAAGAGAGCGATGATAAGCGGGTGACGCCGATCGGGTCCAGTCCCCTACTTGCAACACGGAACGAAATCGCTATAGGTCGCGCGCTCGCGGCGAGCCCGACCCATAGTGTAGCGGGAACTCGTCGCTTTATTTATTGAACTAGGAACAGGTGCCGACATGGCCGTCCCCAAAAGAAAAACTTCGCCTTCGCGGCGGAACATGCGTCGCAGCCATGACGCGCTGACCGTGGAAGCATTCCAGGAATGCCCGAACTGCGGCGAACTCAAGCGTCCGCATAATTTGTGCAATGCATGCGGTCATTATAACGGTCGCGAGATCGTGACCGTAGGGGCCTGATCGGGCCCATCGGGGGGTGACAGTGGACGAGGCGCCGCGAATCGCACTCGACGCGATGGGCGGTGACGGTGGCCCGGCGACGGTGATCGCCGGCGCCGCGATCGCCAGCGCGCGCGATCCGGCGGTGCGCTTCATCTTCTTCGGAGATGAGGCCGCGATCCGTCATGAGTTGCATAACCATCCCCTTCTTGCCGATGCGACCGTCGTCCATTGCGATGATGTGATCACCGGAGATGACAAGCCCAGCCAGGCGATCCGGCGTACCAAGACCAGTTCCATGGGCGCCGCTATCCTCGCGGTGAAGGACGGTCAGGCCGACGCGGCGTTGTCGGCGGGAAACACTGGCGCGCTTATGGCGATCGCCAAGCTTTCGCTGAGAACCATGCACGGTATCGACCGACCGGCGCTGGCCGCGCTGATGCCGACGCTCGGCGACAATGATGTTGTGATGCTCGATCTCGGGGCCAACACCGATTGTGATGCACGCAACCTCGTCGAGTTCGCCGTGATGGGCGCGGCCTATTCGCGAGCAGCGGTCGGGGTCAAGTGCCCGCGGGTGCGGTTGCTCAATATCGGCACCGAGGAACTGAAGGGCACCGGCGAACTCAAGGAGGCAGCTGCGTCGCTGCGCCTCCAGACCAGCGGTGAATGGCGTTTCGACGGTTTCATCGAAGCTGATCGGCTCGGCCGCGGTGAGGTCGACGTGGTGGTGACCGATGGCTTCTCCGGCAATATCGCGCTCAAGTCGATCGAGGGTACGGCCCGTTTCATTACCGATCTGCTCAAGCAGGCCTTTTCAAGTTCGCTTCGTTCAAAGGCCGGTTTCCTGCTGTCGCGCCCCGCTTTCAAGCTGCTGCGCCACCATCTCGATCCCAACAATCACAATGGTGCGGTTTTCCTTGGGCTCAACGGACTCGTCGTGAAAAGCCATGGCGGGGCTGATGCCAATGGAGTAGCGAATGCGATCAGCGTCGCCAACAAGATCGCCCGCGATGACATCACCCGCCGCATCACCGAGGACCTCGAACATTTCCGCAGTCGCCTCATCCAGCCGGAAAGCAGCGTAGCGTGACCGCCGCTGACGAACGACGCGCGGTGATCATCGGCACCGGTTCGGCGCTTCCGCGCCACAAGGTGACCAACGCAGAACTTGAACAGACGGTCGATACCTCGGACGAATGGATCGTCGAGCGAACCGGGATCCGCTCGCGTTATATCGCCGGGGAGGGCGAGACCACCTCCACCCTCGCCACGGAAGCTGCGCGCAGAGCGATCGCGGCGGCCGGAATCGAGCTTTCGGCTATCGGTCTGATCGTGCTCGCGACGTCGACGCCGGACCAGACATTTCCCGCTTCCGCGACGATCGTCCAGGCGGGACTCGGTATCAACGATTGTATTGCTTTCGATGTCCAGGCGGTCTGCTCGGGCTTTCTTTACGCCCTGACTGTGGCTGACAGCATGATCCGCAGCGGTGCGGCTGACCATGCACTGGTCATCGGCGCCGAGACCTTCAGCCGAATCCTCGACTGGGAAGATCGAACTACCTGCGTGCTGTTCGGCGACGGCGCGGGGGCGGTGGTGCTCGGCGTAGAAAGCGGCGGGAGCCGCGGCATACTCGCCTCCCGCCTCCATGCCGATGGCCGCCATAACGAGCTTCTCTATGTCGATGGTGGCCCTTCCACCACGCAGACCGTTGGCAAGCTGCGCATGAGAGGCCAGGAAGTATTCCGCCACGCGGTCACCAATCTTGCCGATGTGCTGCGCGAGGTGCTGGAGGTGGCAAACCTGTCGGTCGCGGATATCGACTGGGTTGTGCCGCACCAGGCCAATCGGCGGATACTCGACGCGACGGCGCGAAAGCTGGGCCTGCCAGCCGAGCGAGTGGTCATCACGGTCGACCAGCATGCCAATACGTCGGCTGCTTCGGTGCCGCTGGCGCTCGATGTGGCAGTGCGCGACGG
>CANJRZ010000148.1 GCA_947476735.1 Sphingomonadaceae bacterium | reverse complement strand
CTGAGCATGCCCGCCCGCAAATTGAGTGCGATGCCCCAATCGATCGCAGCGGCATCGAGATCGGTCACCATTCCGGGCCGGCCGGCTCCCGCATTGTTGACCAGGATGTCGAGGGCACCATGGATTGCAAAGGCCTCCTTCACGATCCGGATCGGCGCTTCGGCGGTCGTCAGATCCCCGAAGACGATATCGGCAGTGCCGCCCGACGCACGGATTGCCGCAGCCACCATGTCGACCCTGGCGGGATCGGATGTCGCGTGGAGAATGAGCTTCGCACCGTCGGTCGCAAGCCGTCTGGCGATCCCTGCCCCGATACCGCGCGATGATCCCGTCACCAGCGCTACTCTTCCGCTCAAACGCATGTCCCGTTCCCTTGGCAGTCCGTCGAGATTGCATAGCGGTGTTCCGGCGATGCGTTCAATCGTCACTGGCCAAGTCTCCGGGGATCAAGCACAGGCAGGGCACGGACTGCACAAGATTCCCAAGCGACTGCGGGAGGCGAACATGGGGATGCTCGACGGAAAGGTGGCTTTGGTGACCGGGGCGGGCACCGGGATCGGCAAGGGCATTGCTACCCTGTTCGCGGCGGAAGGAGCCAAGGTCCTGATCGCGGCGCGGCGCGAAGCGAAGCTGCTCGAAACCATCGCCGAGGCGCCGGGCACCATCAGCCATGTGGTCATGGACCTGTGCGACAGGGAGCAGCGCGAGCACGCCCTCGCCACCGCCGTCGAGCGCTACGGCAAACTCGACATCCTCGTGAACAATGCCGGCGCCCAATATTATGGGTCGTTCATGGAGATGAGCGACGAGGAGATTGCCGAAATCTACGCGACCAACCTCACCGCGATCACCCTGCTCATCAAGAGCGCTGTGCCGCTGCTCCAGAAGTCCGGGGGCAATATTGTCAATATATCGTCGACCGCGGGCCGTTTTGTGACAGTACCGTCGCAACTTATGATCCCCTACAGCGCATCGCGGGCGGGGACCAATCAGTTGACCCGGACCATGGCCGCCGAATTCGGGCCAATGGGAATCAGGGTCAACGCGGTCGCGCCGGGGTTGACCTATGGCGAGGTATCGGGAGCGATGCTGCTCGACAAACCGGATGCGCCTATGGACATGCTCAAGAGCCTGACCTCGCTGGGTCGGATCGGGCAACCGATCGACATCGCGCGCGTGTGCCTGTTCCTCGCCAGCGATCTTGCCGGATGGGTGACGGGACAGATCATCGATGCCAGCGGTGGCTGGCAGATTCCGGCCTGACCGCCGGCAACTTCACCACAGCGGAGATCGCAATGGCCGATAACAAGCCCGTCATGTCGCAAGACAATTTCAAGGTCGACGGTGGATCTGCCAGCAACATGCCTGCGGATTTCTCCAGCGACGAGAGCGCCCTGGCCTATGCCAATGCCCAGCTCGACAGTTTCGTCGAAGCGATGCGCTATTCGCTGGAGAAGCAGATCGTTGGCGTGCAGCTCCCGCCTGAAGACCGCGAGATCAACGTCCATGAGGCGCTGCGGCACCTGCTCAGGAACATCAGCCTCGCCCATGCCGGTCATGTCGAAGCCGATTACGCCAATCCGACACTCACCAAGATGGGGGGCATGAACCGGATCCAGTTCCAGCTTCAATCGTGTGACTGTAACTACCATATGGCACTGCTGCACGGCGATTACCGCTACCGGTTAAAGGGCTATCGCGGCACCGCGGCGGTGCTCCAGACGACCGTGTTCAACGGCCATAGTTGCGATTTTGTCGATGGCTGGAAAACGATCAGCAACGCCAACAATCTGATCACCCCGCAATATGCCCCCGGCAACATGATCGACGTCATCCTGAGCCGCGAAAAGCCCGCCGATCTCGGCGATGCCGTCTGGCTTGAGCTGCCGCCGGGCCGCTGCGAGCTGCACATCCGCCAATATTATGCCGACTGGGACAAGGAAGAGCCTGCCGATTTCATGCTGGTCAACGACGGCCAGGTGTTCCCGTCGGCATTGCTCGATCGCGAGACTGCGGAGACGCGCTTCAAACGGCTTCCAGATCTGCTCAAGGTCCACGCCAACTATTATCGGGCGGGCATACAGGCGCATATCGACGCCGATCCGCACGAAATCGACGAGTTCAAAGTGCCGGGGGCCTTCGAAGGCACCAATTATTATTACGGCCATCTCGAATGCCGGCCCGACGAGGCGGTGGTGATCGAGATCGTCCCGCCCGACTGCAATTACTGGAATGTCGAACTCACCCAGCTGCAGTGGGAGCCCGGCGACTGGTGGTCGCGGCTGCTCTCCTATAATTACACCCAGGTTCGCACCGACAGCGACGGCAAGGTCCGCTTCGTCGCGAGCTGGAGCGATACCGGCCATCCGAACTGGCTGGATGTCTCGGGCCGTATTCTCCACCTGATCGGCTTCCGCTTCTTCCAGACGACCGAAACCCCGGTGAAGCCCAGGCTCAAGACGATCAAGCTGGCTGATCTCGCCAGCCATATTCCCGGTGACACACAGAAGACATCAGCCGACAAGCGCCAGGCGATCATGCGACAGCGGCTCGAATCAGTCTATCGCCGTCGTTTCAGTGATTTCTAAGAATATAGGATCAAGATCATGAAGATGAACAATTTCTTCCAGATGGCCTATATCACCCGCGATTTCGAAAAAGCGATGGCGACCTTCAAGGAACATCATGGCGTCGACGATTTCATCGTCCTCTCGATCGATCCCGAGGTTCAGACGAAGTGGGGCAGCGGAAAGCTATATGCCAATGTCGCACTGGGCTGGGTCGATAATCTCCAGATTGAGCTGATCGAGCCGAAAGGCGGGTTGGACAATCTCTATACCGAAGGCCTCCCTGGCGGAGACGTGCCGCATTTCCACCATGTCTGCATGCGGGTGCCCGATTGGAATGCCTTCAAGGCCGAGGCCGAGCGCGAGGGCTGGCCGATCGTGTGTGAAGGCGGCGTGCCCGGGGTCAACTTTGCCTATATCGATGCGCGCGACAGGCTCGGTCACTATGTCGAATATATGTGGATGAACGACGAGATGTGGGCAGCGACGGGAGGAAAGTGACCTTCAATATCCTCCCTGTCCGAAGGACGGGGAGGGGGACCCCGCTGAAAGCGTGGTGGAGGGGGCGTCAACCGTGAAGCCAGCGCGGGTGGAAAGGTGGGAGTACCCTTCCACCAGCTTGGCTGGCCCTCCTCCCAATACTCCGCATTGGGAGGATCTGGATATTCACCTAAATGCCGGGATAACCTCATCGGCGAATTTCTGCGCATATTTCCGGTATTTCTCGGGTGAACAGCCCGCCGGCACCTGCATACAGAAGGATTCGATCGGTGCCTGCTCCTGGCGGCTGCGGATATAGTCGATCGCCTGGCCCGAGGTGAAAACCTTCAGATTTGGATCGTTTTTCTTGAAGTCCTCGAGCGATTGCTGTTCGAACGGCGCCCAATCCTCGTCCTTCTGCCATTCGGCATAGCCGTTGATCTGATAATAAGCGTGGGGGGCGATCTCGTTAAGCGCCTCCTCCCGATCATCCCAGACCACCATCCACATGTCGCTGTAGCTTAGTGATTGGATACGTGCTGCGCTGTCGGGCTTGCCGAGGGCGCGGACCTCCTCAAGATAGGCCGGATAATATTCGACCGGTCCGTTGAATCCGTCGGCATAGCGGGCGGCACGCCGGAAACCTTTCTGGGTGGTACCGCCGACGAAGATCGGGATATGGGGCTTCTGTATCGGCAGCGGGAAGATGCGCGCCTTCTTGACCTGGAAGAACTCGCCGTCAAAGGTAACGGTTTCGCCTTCCCACAATTTTACAACAATTTGAAGCAATTCATCAGCTATCTTGCCACGTCGGCTAAGATCGAAACCATAAGCGTCAGCTTCGAACTGAAGATAGCCGAGACCGAGCGAGATGCCGGCGCGACCATTCGACAGCACGTCGAGCACCGCTAGGTCTTCGGCGAGGCGGACCGGATGATAGAAGGGCGCCAGCGCTACGCCGGTGTCGATCCGCATTTTCTGCGTCCGCGCGGCGATCCAGGTGCCGACGGTAAGCGGGGAGGGAAGATAGCCGTCTTCAATGCCATGATGCTCGGCGAGCCAGACACCCTCGAAGCCGAGTGTTTCGGTCCATACGATGAAGTCGATGAGATCCGAGTAGAATTGGTGCCAGGGCTTGAACCACTCGGTCGGATTACGAAAGTCGAAGCCGTAGCCGAAGCGTAGCGGTGGATGAGACATGGAACCTCCCCTTCATTCACAGCCGCGGCACGGCTATTTCCCTCTTGATATCCCTACTTCCGGCATTTGTGGAAAGCCCGCTTGATCGCAGAGGGCGCGATTAAAGCACCTGTACTGTTGCAATCGCCACTGCCATGCTCATAGCAGGAGGTAAGGATCGGAAAGGCACAGTTTTTCATGGCTAGGATCGGGATCACGCCAATTGCCGGGGCGCTTGGAGCCGAAATCAGCGGGGTAGATCTCCGTCAACCGATGGAGGCAGGCACTGTGGCGGAAATTCGCCAGGCACTGCTCGATCACCTGGTCATATTTTTCCGGGATCAGGACCTGGGCCCTGACCATTACATGACCTTCGCCCATGCTTTTGGCACCCCGGTCGAATATCCCCTGGTAAAAGGTGTCGAAGGATATCCGCTGATCACCGAAATCGTGAAAAGGGAGGATCAGACAGTCAATTTCGGCGGGGTGTGGCATTCGGATACGACTTATCTGGACACTCCGCCGATGGGATCGATGCTTCTCGCCCGGGAAGTGCCGCCCTATGGCGGCGACACGATGTTCGCAAACCAGTATCTGGCTTACGAGTCACTCTCGGCGCCCTATCGCGCCTTTCTCGACGGACTGATCGCGGTCAACTCATCAGCCAAGGCCGATGTTTCGAAGACGCGCGAGGATATGATAAAGGCGGGGGGCGGAGCGAAAGCGACCGATTTTTTCTCCGAACATCCGGTGATCCGGACCCATCCCGAAACCGGTCGGCGCGCGCTCTACATCAACGTCGCGCATACCTCTTACTTCAAGGGAATGACCGAGAAGGAAAGCGCGCCAATCCTCGACTATCTGTTCCGGCATCAGGTCCAACCCGAATTCTCATGTCGTTTCGCCTGGCGCCAGGGATCGCTGGCCTTCTGGGATAATCGAGCCGCACAGCATTATCCCGTCAACGACTATCATGGCTTCCGCCGGGTTATGCACCGGATCACGCTGGCCGGCGACAAGCCGCGCTAGGACCAGTTGCTACGCAATGGAATCATTGCTGCGAACACTGCAATCCTGAGCATCTCCTGCCGCCAGTTCGCTTTCGCCTGAGATGCCAGCCTTGGCTGAATTGACGATAGAGACAGGAGCGGGGCTATTCCGCATCCTTTAGCGGGGTCGGCGCACCGGTTCCCATAATGTCTGCCAGATTGCGGTGGAGATTGGTCACCGTTTCCTCCTGCTTCGGGTTTGGAATGCATCCCCGGAAACCACGCGATCGCATGCCCTTCTGCACCTCGCCCATATTGGCGAAGTCCTGCATCAAAACCGGCGGCCAAAGCGGCGGCACATCTTCGGGTTGCGCATCGATCCATTCGGTCTTTGGCTCCTGGCCCTCGGGATAGCGCTCGATCACATAGCCTTCGAAGACGCACTTGTTCGGGTCGTCGCCATAGGGTCGCGCGCGATAGCAGAGCATGAAGGTGAAGCCATAAGCGAGCGCGAGGTTGGGGAACACCACACAGCTATTGCCGGCGGCGGAGAGGTGATCGCGGTCGATTTCGGGCCAGATCACCCCGCGCGCGGCATCGTCAGCCTTTGCCGATTTAAGCCAGTGGGCAGTGACCTCGGCCGCAGTGGCGGTCTCAGGCAACTCGTCGACGAGGCGCTTTGCCGCATCGACCATCGTCTGTGTCGTGCTGGCGTTGGCGGTCGTGAGAATATGCTCCTGCATCTCGGCGATCGCCTTGCGTTGATCCTCGCCCTTGCCGGGACGAAAATAGGTCTTGCTTTCCAGCGTGCGCAAATGGTCCTTTCGTTCGTCGAACCCCTTGTGACTGTGAAGCCCGTCGGCCGTGCTCCAGGTGTAGAATTCGGCATATTTCAGCATTTGAGGATGCGTACCCTCGACATGATAGGCCTCGGCAAAGGCCTCGAGCGCAGTCTTCCAGTTGCAGTCGAACACGCAGCGCAGCCGCCAGCGATAGCGCATTTTCTCAGGCTCGAACGGATCGAGCATGGTTGCGATCGGCTCGAGATATTGCCTAAGCGGGACGCAGTCAGGGTCCTGGTTGATCCACACCCAGCCTCCCCATGTGTCGACCTGAATCTTCGGTATATCGACACGGTCCTTCGAGAGGGCGCCATTCCAGTCCGCTTCGTCGAGGACCCGGATATTCTCGCCTGTGAGATTATAGGCCCAGGCGTGATATTTGCAGCGGAACTGCATCGCCCGGCCACAGCCATCGGCCAACCGCCGGCCACGATGCTGGCAGACATTGTAAAAGGCGCTGATCCTGTTTTCGTCAGATCGGGTGATCAGGACCGTGTCGTGCAGGATGTCGTACACGACATAATCGCCGACGTGCTGAAGTTCCTCGACGCGGCAGGCCTGTTGCCAGACCTTTGGCCACAGCTTTTCGCCCTCAACCTTGACATAGTCAGGGGAGATGAACGCTTCGACCGGGAAGATCTGCGCCTCTGGAACGGGCTGTTTGGTGACTTTGACGCTCTCGTTCATCTTACTCTCCTGACCCGTTCTCGCCGGTAAGCTGGTTGGACAAACTTTGGGCGCCGCGCAGCAACGCCTCGCAGAGATTGTCGGGACTGCCGCGTCGGATCGCATTGCCGATCCCGATCGCGACGATCGCATGACTGAACCGGCCCCCCGCTTCCCAGACGGGCGATGCGACGACTGTCACCCCGGCGATATAATTGCCGTCGTCGACCGCGAAGCCACGCTCACGGGTTTCGGTGACTTCACGCTGCCATTGTTCGAATGATGGCGGCTCATCCCAACGCAGCTTGTGAAAGCGCTTTTCTATCTCAAGTGCATCGTGCTCGCCGAACGCGGCGATGCAGCGTCCTGTCGCGCTGATCAATGCTGGAAATCGGCTGCCGATCTGGGTGCTGAGCTGGAGGCTCTGGCCCGACTGCGAAAACGCCACGACGATGATATGGTCGATACCGACGACACGAACGCCCAGGGCCGTAACGCCATGCGCCTGACCAATCTGGTCGAGCACCGGTTGAGCAATATCGGTGAAGCGGTTGCGGCGCAGCCATTGACGGGCGAGGGTAAGGACGCCCGCATCGAGCGAATAGCGCTTGGTGTCGGGATCGAAGGCGACAAGCTCCTCCGCGACCAGCGCCCGGAGAACATGTAGGCATGTGCTTGGCACCAGCCCGAGCTCGCGGGCGATGGCGTGGACTCCGACGGGCGCCTCGCTCCGCCCGAGCAACCGAAGCACGGCCGCCGCGCGCGAGATCGCCGGGGCTTTGCTCGCCTTCATCGCTTTGGCGAGATCGCGGTCGACACGGCTGATCGGTAGCTGCTCGGTCATATCCCCTCCGGAGTCGGCTGTTGCAGATATACAAAACGATTTCATATGTACAAACCGCATGGGCGCGCTATCCGGGCGGCGATGATCCGACTGACCCAAATGACCCGCTATGAGGATGCGCAGCGTTTCGCGAACGCCGACGCGCTTTGGGACCTCTTCGACGGCAACCGGGCATCGCTTAATATCGCGCATGAATGCATCGATCGCCATGCCGACGGATCCGGCCGGGCCGCCGTCCGCATCGCCCATGCCGACGGGCGGGACGAAGCGCTGAGCTTCGACCTGTTGGCCTCAGGATCGGCCCGTTTCGCCCATTGGCTCGCTGCCAACGATATTGGCGCAGGAGATCGCGTCGCCTTCATGCTGGAACCATCGCTGCCCTTTTATCTGAGCCTCTTCGGCGCAATCAAAAGAGGCGCAATCGGGGTCCCGTTGTTCACCCTGTTCGGCCTCGATGGCCTGCGCCTGCGGGTCGATGATTGCGCGCCGAAGCTGCTCATTACCAACGCCGAAAAGGCCGGCATGGCGCGGCAAATCGAAGGCCTAAGGGTGGTGGTCATCGACGACGACCTGATCGCCGGGCTTGAAGCTTTTCCGGACCATTACACCACCGCGAGCCGGGCCGATGATCTGGCGATGTTCCAATATACCTCGGGTACGACCCGCGAATTGCCCTCGGCCGTGCGCCACAACCATCGCGCACTGGTGACGCTGATGTTCGCCGCGCTCTACGGCACCGGGATCCGGCCAGGCGATGCCTTCTTCTGCCCCTCGTCACCAGCCTGGGGCCATGGCCTGTGGCACGGCACGCTCGCACCGCTCGCGCTCGGCGTTACCACGGGCACTTTCTCGGGCCGTTTCGATCCGGACCGGTTGATGAAGGCGCTGCAGGATTATCGCATTACCAACCTCTCGGCTGCTTCAACCCATTATCGGATGATGAACCAGGTCGGGACCGCCGCTGACTATAGGTTCACAATCGAAAAACTCTCCTTCACCGGCGAGCCGATCGACGAAGCCACCCTCGAATTTATCGACCGCACCTTCCATGTGCCCGCGTGCAGCATGTACGGCACCACCGAGATCGGCGTCGTGCTGGTCAACTACCCCGGTGCCGAGGATTTCGAGGTCCGGCGGGGAGCGCTGGGAAAACCGATACCCGGCGTGAAGCTGGAAGTGTTGGGGTCCGATGGTCAGCCTGCGCCAACCGGAACGGTTGGTGAACTGATGCTGTGGCGCAAGGGCAGTTGGCAGAGCACAAAAGATCTCGCCCGCGTCGATGCCGATGGCTATTTCCACCATGCGGGCCGTGCCGATGACGTGATCATCTCGGCAGGCTGGACGATGAGCGCGGTCGAAATCGAGGCGGTTTTGCTCAAGCACCCGCGCGTACGCGAGGCTGCGGTGATCGGCGTTCCCGACGAAATGCGTGGCCAGATCGTCAAGGCTTTCATCGTCGGCGAACGTCGCGACGACACCCTGGCAAAAGAGCTTCAGGCCTTCACCCGCGAGCGCCTGAGCCAACATGAATTTCCCCGCCTTGTCGAGTTCGTCGACGAACTGCCAAAGACCCCGGCCGGCAAGGTCCATCGCAAGGCGCTACGCGACCGAGAACAGCTTTTCGCCAAATCCCAATCTCCAGGAGCCTGACAGCCATGACGACGAGCCGCTTTCCAAAGATTACCGAAAAGGCAATCGACGAGCTGCGCGCACGCATCGGGGTACCGATCACCGACACAATCGAGCCATGGAATTTCGAAGCGACCCGCGACGGCATCCGTCATTACGCCCATGGGATCGGCGACGATAATCCGCTGTGGTGCGATCCCGATTATGCGACGAAAACCGCCTACGGGACCATTGTGGCATTGCCGAGCTTCCTCTTTTCCACCAGCCGTATCGTTTCGGGCTATGTCGGCGGTCTGTCGGGCATCCATGCGATGTGGGCCGGTGCCGACTGGAACTGGCACAAGCCGGTACTGCGCAACGACACCATCTCCACTGAAGCCCATCTCAAGGATCTGATCGAGCATCAGACACGGTTCGCGGGCCGATCCTTCCAGCAAATCTACCATGTCGATTTCTACAATCAGCATGGTGACAAGGTCGCTGATTGCGACAGCTGGTGTTTCCGGACCGATCGCGACGAAGCGCGCGAGAAGGG
>CANJRZ010000147.1 GCA_947476735.1 Sphingomonadaceae bacterium | reverse complement strand
TTCGGGATGGTCGGCGGACCGTTCGGATCGAAGTCCAGTGCCAAGGGCGCGATCGAAATGGCCGAGGCGCGAACCGAGGCGGCCGAGGAACTCCGCCAGAACGAGGAGAAGATCGCCAGACTGGTCACACGGCGCGACGCCCTTAAAGCCAAGGGCGCCGCGGGAGATTCGATCGACGAGGTCAACGAGCAGATCGGTGAACTCCGATCCGAAGCCGCCGCCTTGCGGTTGATCACGATGGGCAAGGCCAAGCCGGAAACCAAGGGAAAGCCGATCGTCTTCGATCCGGAGGACTTCAACAGCGGCATTCCCGGGGTCGATCAGGCGCTCAGCCATGCGGCGGCCAATCCCGAGCTGACCGCCTATAAGCTTCAGTCGAGCGCCTATAAATTCTCCTGGGCGCTGATCCCGATCTCGCTGCCTTTCATATGGCTGCTGTTCGCCTTCCGGCGCGATGTCGGCATGTACGACCATGCGATCTTCGCCACTTATTCCTTATCGGCGATGACGCTGATGGTGGTGCTGCTGAGCATCGCCAATGCGGTCGGCCTGTGGAGCGCGGTAATCGCGCTGGCCTTCGTGTTCTTTCCGCCGTGGCACATGTATCGCCAGCTCAAGGGCGCCTATCTACTCAGCCGGTGGGGCGCCTGGTGGCGGACCTGGATTCTGGTCTTCTCTGCCTACACTTCGGCGTTGATTTTCTTCGTCTTCCTGTTGGCCATCGGTGCGACGGGTTAGGATTCGGCGGTTAGCGCTATGGACCCTTCAGTCCTTGGGAATCCTGCACGCTGGCATTTTGAAGCTGATCAGGTCTGCGCATGGTCGCACCTGGACTGAGCCGTCCACCCCGACAAAGGCCCCATAGGCGGCGCCCAGGTCACACTTCACCACCCACATCTCAAGATTCTTATAGGGGCCCTGATAAGCGACCGGCCCAATATGTTTGCAATATTGGTTATGGTCGAGGACTGCCCGGCGCATCACGGCCCGTTGCACGGTGGGCGACATTTTCAGAAGTCTGCCGTTGAAATCATTGGTGACGCCGATCGCTGTCGCGGGAACGGCGGCGAAGACAATGGCAACGAGGGCGATGAGGCTCTTCATGGGGTCACCATAAACGATCAAGGCCGCGGCGCACAGAGTGTACCGCGGCCTCGTCCGGGGATCAGGCGACTATAACGCGTCGCTGATCTTTCTGCCCGCGAACAGCGCGAGCAGCGCAAAAATGATGAACAATGCGATCGCGATGAAGAACAGGATCTTTGCGATCCCGACGAAGGCGCCACCGATGCCGCCGAAGCCCAGCGCGCCGAGCACCAGCCCGACTAAAAGAAAGATAAGCGCCCATTTCAGCATTGTCTGTTACTCCGCTCTATGTGAGGGAAAAACGACCGTACCGGCCCCCGGTTCCATGGCATCGCATGACGCAACAATATGCCGGGATCGGTTACTCCCCCGGTGCCTTCGCCTTGATCGCGAGGGCGTGGATTTTGTCGCGCAGCAAATCGCTCAACGCGGCGTTGACCGCGCGCTGGCGGGCGACGCGATTCTGCCCCACGAAGGCGGCGCTTTCGATCTCGACTGTGAAATGGCTTTCGCCCGATCCGCTATGGCCGGCATGGCCACGATGGCTATCGCTGTCGTCGATCACGGCGAGGCGGGTGGGAGACAGTGCCTCGGTAAGGCGGCGGGTGATTTCTGCGGTGACAGAGCCGGTGGGAAGTTCGTGCATAACCGCTATATAGACGGATAGAACGGCAAGAGGCGAGATTGAGCGAAGAGTTTTCGACGCAGCGCACGCGGGCGCGCTTTCACGGGCGAGTCGAGGGTGCGCAGAACCGGTGTGTGCATCCCGGCTGCGAGCGGCCGGGCGAGTTCCGCGCGCCTACACCCGGGGGGCGTCGCCCCGGCTTTGATGGTCCCGGCGACTGGCATTATCTATGTCTCGATCATGTCCGCGCCTTCAACAGCGGCTATAATTATTTTGACGGGATGAGCCCCGACGAGATTGAGGCGCAGCAGACGCCCTATGCTGGCTGGAATCGCGAATCCCGCGCGTTCAGCCCCGGCGCCGGCGGAACTCCGCGCTGGTCCGATTTCATCGATCCGCTGGATGCGATTGGAGCGAAGTTCGCCCGGGGTGCCGAACGTAGCCGGACGGACGGCAAGCCATTGTCGGAAGGCGACAGGCGCGCACTCGATGTGCTGGGACTAGGACAGGATGTCGACCGTCGCGCGTTGAGAATGCGCTATGCGGAGCTGCTCCGACGCTACCACCCCGACCGGAATGGCGGTGATAGGAGCCACGAGAAGGCTTTGCAGGACGTGATTTCGGCTTATACGCGACTCAGGGGCTGTCCCGCCTTTGCATAAGTAACATCGACGATTCCAGAAGGCTTTCCGCAATGACCGATCTTCCCAACGTCCAGCCCGACAGCCGCGACGCTACGGTGCTTGATGCGCCCGACAAGATGATCAAGGTCCGCGAGGTCTTCGGCATCGACAGCGACATGGAAGTGCCGGCCTTCTCCGAATCGGACGAGCGGGTACCCGATCTTGATCCCGCCTATGTGTTCGATCCGGACACCACCCTGGCGATCTGCGCGGGCTTTGCCCATAATCGGCGCGTGATGGTTCAGGGCTATCATGGCACTGGCAAATCGAGCCACATCGAACAGGTTGCCGCCCGCCTCAAATGGCCGTGCATCCGCATCAATCTCGATGCGCATATCAGCCGTATCGACCTTGTTGGCCGCGACGCGATCGTGCTGCGCGATGGCCAGCAGGTCACCGAGTTTCGCGAGGGCCTGCTGCCCTGGGCGCTGCAGACGCCGACGGCGATCGTATTCGATGAATATGATGCCGGTCGGCCCGACGTGATGTTCGTGATCCAGCGCGTTCTTGAGGCCGAAGGCAAGCTGACCCTGCTCGATCAGAACCGCGTGATCCGGCCGAACCCCTGGTTCCGCCTCTTCTCGACCGCGAATACGGTGGGTCTCGGTGACACCAGCGGCCTCTATCACGGCACCCAGCAGATTAACCAGGGCCAGATGGACCGCTGGAATATCGTCGTCACGCTCAACTATCTGCCTGCGGCCACCGAAGCGCAAATCGTGCTCGCCAAGTCGGGCGAATATGACAAGCCGGACGGCAAGAAGATCGTCGATAGCATGGTCAAGGTTGCGGACTTTACCCGCCAAGGCTTCATGGCCGGTGACATCTCGACGGTGATGAGTCCTCGGACCGTCATAAGCTGGGCGCAGAATGCGCTGATCTTTAACGATGTGGGCTTCGCTTTCCGGCTGACATTCCTGAACAAATGCGACGAGAGCGAGCGTTCGCTGGTCGCCGAATACTACCAGCGCGTGTTCGGGAAGGACCTGCCGGAGAGTGTTGTCGGGAAGGCATGACCATCACCCGGACATCGCCATTGCTGCCGCTCGAAGGCGGCTTCAACCTGAGGGATATGGGTGGTTATGTGGCCGCCGGGGGGCGCACCGTGAAGTGCGGCATGCTGTTCCGCTCAGGGGTGATGTCATTGCTGACAGCGGCGGATGAAGCGCATCTCGCAGGTTTGGGCATCGCCACCGTCTGCGATTTGCGCCGAGAGGGCGAACGCCGACGCGAGCCCACCCGCTGGTGCGAGGAGGCCGGAGTCTTCTACTGGTCGCGGAACTATGAGGAATCGAGCGGCGTGCTCAGCGAACTGATGCGCGCTGGTATGCCGAGTGCCGAGGCGGTCCACCAGATGATGGTCGATCTCTACCCGGAAATACTGGTCGACCATAAACCCTCCTACCGTTTTCTGTTCGAGCGGTTGGCGGCCGGCCATGTGCCATTGCTGTTCAATTGTTCGGCAGGGAAGGATCGGACCGGCGTCGCCGCGGCGCTGATCCTGTCAGTGCTGGAGGTACCGCGCGAGACGATCGTCGAGGATTATCTGCTCACCAACCAACTGGCCGATTTCGGGCGGATCATGGCGAAAGGCGGTGGCGAATATGAGCGCTATCGCCAGGTCGACTCGTCGGTGCTGCGCCCGCTGTTCGCCGCCGACCCCGCCTATCTCGATGCGATGTTCACCAGCCTCGATCGCGACCATGGCGGCATCGACGGCTATCTGGACGAGATCGGCGTCGATACCCGCGTCAAGGCGCGGCTGCAGGAATTGTTGCTGGCCTGATGGCGGATCGTTCTCCCCTTGAAGATTTCCGGCTTGTCCTGGGTGGTACCGCTCGGGCGATGGCGCACGAGCCCGAACTCGAACTGAGCTTCACCGCCGAGGCGCCGAGCGCTACCCACAAGCAGATGCGGGTGCCGATGCCGCCACGCAATCTGCCGGCGCAGGCGGTGGCTGAAGCGCGCGGCTTTGCAGACAGTTTCGCGCTCAAGCTGCGCCACCATGACGAGGCTATCCACAATCGCACCGCTCCTGCCGAGCCCGTTGCGCGCGCCGTCCACGATGCTGTTGAACTGGCCCGGGTCGAGGCGATCGGTGCACGATCGATGGCAGGCGTGCGGTCAAATCTCAGCCAGGCGCTCGATGTAAGGCTGCGCTCCGACCCGCTGGTCAGAGCGCGGGTGCGCGAAGAAGTGCCGCTGGCTACCGCGATCGGCCTGATGGTCCGCGAGCGGCTGACCGGCCAGGCCCCGCCGGCGATTACCCAAGCCGGGCTCAGCCTGGTGCGCGACTGGATCGAGGAAAAGGCGGGCAAGGATCTCGATGCGCTCGAACTGGCATTTGACGATCAGGCGGCGTTCGCCAGGCTAGTCGGCCGGTTGCTCGAGGATCTTGAACTGACCGAAGGCGAGCAGGCTCCCGAGCAGGATCCCGAGTCTGGCGAGGATGATGACGGCGAGGACGAGGATCAGGGCCAGGATCAGGACGACGAGGGGGAAGATTCGGAAGGCTCGGGCGATTCGGATCAGGAGAGCCGGGCCGAGCAATCCGATGGTGGCGAGGAGAGCGGCGAGCAGCGGCAGCTCGACGACAGCGCGGCTGAGGCAGAGGGCGAACCTGGCGAGGATGGCGAGGAAGGGATGATGCCCGTCCGGCCCAACCGGCCGCTGTCTGATCTGCCGCCGAGCTTCGACTATCACAGCTACACCACCAAGTATGATGAGGAGATCGCCGCCACCGAGTTGTGTGACGAGGAAGAGCTTACGCGCCTGCGCGCCTATCTCGATCAGCAACTCGTCCACCTCCAGGGCGCGGTTACCAAGCTCGCCAACCGGCTCCAGCGCCGACTGATGGCGCAGCAGAACCGGAGTTGGGACTTCGATCAGGAAGAAGGACTGCTCGATGCGGCGCGGCTCGCCCGGGTGGTGATCAATCCGGCTCATTCACTGAGCTACAAGATTGAGCGCGACATCGATTTTCGCGATACGGTGGTGACGCTATTGATCGACAATTCGGGCTCGATGCGCGGCCGGCCGATCTCGATCGCTGCGATCTGTGCCGACATCCTCGCTCGCACGCTCGAGCGTTGCGCGGTCAAAACCGAGATATTGGGCTTCACCACACGAGCCTGGAAGGGCGGGCAGTCGCGCGAAGCGTGGCTCGCCGCAGGACGGCCGCCGGCGCCCGGACGTCTGAACGACCTGCGCCACATCCTGTTCAAGAAGGCCGACGAGCCTTGGCGGCGGGCGCGCAAGTCACTCGGCTTGATGATGCGCGAGGGGCTACTCAAGGAGAATATCGACGGCGAGGCGTTGCTCTGGGCACATAACCGGATCATCGGCCGCCGCGAGGAGCGCAAGATATTGATGGTGATCTCTGACGGCGCGCCAGTCGACGATTCCACCCTGTCGGTCAATAACGGCTCCTATCTGGAACGCCACCTGCGCCAGGTGATTGGCTGGATCGAGAACCGCTCGCCGGTCGAACTGGTCGCGATTGGCATCGGGCATGATGTGACCCGCTATTACCAGAAGGCGGTCACAATCATGGACGTCGAGCAATTGGGCGGCACGATGGTCGAGCAGCTGGCAGGGTTGTTCGATTTGGACGGGCGCTGAATATAACCGTCATCCCGGCGGAGGCCGGGGTCTCAGGAGAGGCTTGCGACCTCAAATCCGTCCCTGTTCCTGAAATCCCGGCCTTCGGCGGGACTGCGCCCTGCAGGCTTGATGTGGAGGGCCACTGATTCCTCCAGAGAACCAGCGACCCTCCTCCCCACAACGCCACGCGGGGAAACTGTGCCTTCAGCCACGAGCTATCTGCCCTTAGCAATTTCGATCGATGGCGCGGCCAGCGAGTGCGCCGATGCCGGCGCCGACGATAGCGCCCGTGGTGCCATCTCCACGGTCGTAGCGGCCATTTCCGATCTCGTGGCCGAGCAGGCCACCGGCGATGGCGCCGAGGATCGTGCCGCCAGTGCCACTGTCGCGGCAACGGCTCCGATCATGGTCGCGCCCGCCATAATAGCGGCCGCGATCGCGATAATAATTGCGGTCTCCGCGATCATAGCCACGGCCATAATAGCCACGTTCCCGGTCTTGGCGGATAGGCTCATAATAGCGACCACCGCCATAATATTGGGCGTGGGCGGCTACCGGGGCGACCGTTGCAATCGCAACCGCAGCAGCAGCGGCAGCCGCAAGAACTTTACGCAACATGACTACCTCCGTGTCTCAGCTGCGTTCCGGGTACGGAACGCGGCATTGCCCCGAGGGGCTGATCGAAGAGTGACTTGTGGCATGAGTCGGGTGAGCCGTGGCTGAACGCGCTCGTTGGCGATTGTTCAGATTCGCAGGTGCTGTTCCGCTTCCCACAGACGTAAAACCCTTGGGAATCAGTTGGTTTCCCGTTATCGCCTGCGCGATGAAAAAGGCCCTGGGCGCATTGCTGTTTTTCCTGGTGCCCGGTTCGGCCGGATATCCGCAGGCAGCCGACATTCCTGTTTTCGCTACTCCGATCGCTCTAGATCCTGATGATCCCGCCCACCAGAAAGTAGGTGGACTACGCTATCTCGGCGGCTGGCAGCTGACCAGTCGACAGCGCAACTTCGGTGGTTATTCTGCTCTGGCCGTACAGGGAGACCGTTTCTTCGCGCTCGCCGACACCGGTGATTACTTGCGGTTTCGCATGACAAAGTCGGGGACGTTGACCGATACAAGCTTCGGGACCCTGCCTGCCTTTCCCGCCCATGGCCAGGCAAGAACCGACCGAGATTCCGAATCGCTCACGATAGGCCCGCAAGGGGATATCTGGGTCGGTTTCGAATATCATAATGCCGTGCTGCGCTATTCCGCCGATCTTAGCAGTTTGACCTCTATCGCCTGGCCGCCGGCGATGAGGCAGTGGTCGCGCAATTCGGGCCCAGAGGGAATGGTTCGGCTCGAAGGCGGACGATTTCTAATATTTGCGGAAGGCAAGGCGATAGCACCTCATGTGCACGCTGCGCTCATGTTTCCGGGTGACCCGACCAACCCCAAGAACGCACCTTTTGAGTTCGGATATCGACCGCCGTTGAATTATGCTCCAACCGACGCACAACAGATGCCTGATGGCCGGATCATGGTCCTGCAACGCCATTTCGGTATGTTTGATGGTTTCTGGGCGGCAGTCTCGATTGTTGACCCGGCAACAATCCAGCCGGGAGCGACGGTAAGCGGACAACTGGTCGCCGAACTCAAGCCACCGCTGAACATCGACAATATGGAAGGGATCAGCGTCACCCGCGAGGGCGATCAGACGTTGGTCTGGATGATTTCGGACGATAATCAAGTCCCGGTCGAGCGGACGCTTTTGCTGAAGTTCGAATTGGTTGAGCAGTAGAAAAAGAAAAACCGGACCGCATAGGCGATCCGGTTTCGGTTTTCAGCGCTGCGCGGGGCAGCTGTCCGAATCAGGCAGCGACAGCCTGTTTCTTGGCAATTTCACGCTTGAGGCGCCGTGCGCGCAGTGAAAGCTGGTCGTCCTTGGTCTTGAGCAGCCAGTTGTCGAGGCCGCCGACATGCTCAACCGACCGCAGGCCATGGGTCGACACCCGCAGCTTCACGCCCTTGCCCAGCGAATCGGAGATCAGAGTGACATTCTGAAGATTCGGCAGGAAGGTCCGCTTGGTCTTGTTGTTGGCATGCGACACGTTGTGGCCCACTTGGCGGCCCTTGCTGGTCAGCTCGCAGATGCGCGACATTGTACTTCGTCCTGAATGTTCGGGTTGCCCGGAAAGTGGCGGCGGATAACGGTCCGCGGGGGATTCGTCAACCCGGATGACCTTTGGGTCGGTGTGGAGATGCAACCGTATCGCCGCCGGTTCGTTCTTCTGACCGCCAGCTTCTCGGCTCAGGAGGATTCGACGTGAACACCACCCAAGAATATCCCACGCGCAGCAACGGCGCCCGGTACGGTATCATCATCGCGATCGTTGCCGTTCTGGCGGTCATTGCTGCCTTTGCCTTCGGTCTGATCGATATCAATCAGACTAAGGAAACAAAGCTGCCCGAGGTTTCGGTCCAGGGCGGTCAGGCGCCGGCGTTTCACGTCGACACTGCGAAGGTCGATGTCGGCACCAAGACGACCGATATCACAGTGCCGAAGGTCGAAGTCGGAACCACCAAAAAAGCGATCGAGGTCCCGACGGTCAACATCGACAAGGCCAAGTAAGATGACATCGCGGCAGCAGGAAAGCATGAGGGTGGTCTCACCCTGGACGATGGTCGCCGCGATCCTGCTGCCGCCGCTCGGCGTCTTCATGGCGCGCGGCATCACCCCAGCTTTTTGGCTGACGGTCGTGGCGACACTGATTGGCTGGGTGCCGGGAATTGTCTTGGCACTCATGCTGCTTTTTATCCCCGAACGAATACCCATCCGCTAGCCATTGCCAGCTCGGGTCCCTAGAGCGGAGACATGAGCTTTCCGCTTCCCGCGCCGATGCGTCTCGCGCTCGATCTCGCCGCGCAGGCGGCTTTTCACGGCGAGGTTCCGGTTGGCGCCGTGATCGTTCGCGGCGAAGATGTCATCGCCGCCTGCGCGAATGCGATGTGCTGCGGTACAGATCCGACGGCCCATGCCGAAATGGAAGCAATTCGCCTGGCAAGTGCCAGGCTCGGCCTTCAGCGGCTCGATGATTGCGATCTCTACGTCACTCTCGAGCCCTGCGCGATGTGTGCCGGAGCTATCTCGCACGCACGGCTGCGCAGGCTCTATTATGGAGCTGAAGATCCCAAGGGCGGGGCGATCTCGCACGGGCCGCTGTTCTTCGCGCAGCCGACCTGCCATCACCGGCCTGAAGTCTATTCGGGTATCGGCGAGGCAGAGTCGGCGGTCCTGCTGCGCGATTTTTTCCGGCAACGACGTTGAAGGGGAGGCGGGCGGCATGAAGATCGGGCTGCATCTCAGCTTTCAGAATCTGCATGGCATGCCTGATCCGGAGTTTTTCCGGCGGGAAACCCAGCTAGCGATCGAGGCCGAGGCCATGGGTTTCGACTGGGTCGGCCCGGTCGAGCATCATTTCACCGATTATGCCGCCTGCCCCGATCCGTTCGGTATGCTCAGCTGGGTGGCGGCGAAAACAAGCCGGGTAGAACTGATCACTGGCGCGATCATTCTCCCCTGGAACAACCCGCTGCGGGTCGTTGAACAGGCGTTTCAGCTCGATATTTTGAGCGATGGCCGGCTCACGCTGGGGTTGGGGCGCGGCGCGGCGCGACGGGAGTTCGCGCCCTTCGGTGTTGAACTCAAGGATTCGCGCGAGATGTTCGACGAGGCGGCGGCCATCATCGTCCGCGGGCTTGAGACCGGCGTCGTCGAAGCCAGCGGAAAATGGTACAATAT
>CANJRZ010000146.1 GCA_947476735.1 Sphingomonadaceae bacterium | reverse complement strand
GATGCTCTCAAATGGTTCGATGCAGAAGCCATAGAAATTGCCGGGGACGTTGCTACCCACCAGCGTCGCCGTTTCGGTGCCGCCGGTGCGGTTGAAGTTGGCAATGCCGGTCAGGACCTGCTGCGCCATCGGCGTGCCGTTCGGTCGGACAGCGTGCAGCGTGAGCGAGTCGCCGGTACCGTAGCTTGAAAGCGTCGCGATCACCGTTGCCGCGGGCGCTGCGCTGGCTCCCAGCGCAGAGGCGCCCAGGATGATAGCGAACGAAACAAAACGCTTGATACCAAACATACACGATGTCCCCGTCATCGATCGCGCATCTTGCCCAGGGACCCGCGAACATTAAACCCCGTATGTGCGTAAGCAGGAATTGAGCCAATTCACAATATTATAATAAAATCAGTATCTTAAACAAATGCATTCTGAATCGATCGCGCTCTGTTGTAAGATTTTCCGACAGAATCGGAGTTGAATGCCGCGGCTGGCAGTTTGTCCGCCCTCGCGGTCAATCCGGGTCGGCGAGCTTCATCAACAGCGTGCCCTCATTGGTGCCGGCAAACAGTTCGGCAAAGACCTGCGGTACCGTCTCGAAACCGGTGCGGATGTCTTCACGGTGCTTGACCTTGCCCTCGGCGATCCAGCCGGCAAGTTCGGCGATCGCGCCGGGCATCTCGTCCCACCAGTCGGACATGATGAAGCCCTGGATCTTCACCCGCCAGTAGACGAGCTTCATCACGTTGAGCGGGGCGCGGGTACGGCCGTCTTCATTATAGGTGGCAATCTGGCCGCAGAGCGCGATCCGTCCGTGGACGGCCATATTCTCGACGACTGCGCTCAGCGTATCGCCGCCGACATTGTCGAAGAAGGCGTCGACGCCATTCGGGGCGAGGCGGCGCAGCTCGGCCTCGACCGACTGGGACTTATAGTCGATCGCCTCGTCGATCCCGAGTTCGTCGCGGAGCCAGTCGCATTTGGCCTTACCGCCGGCGATGCCGATAACCCGGCAGCCCTTGATCTTGCCGATCTGCGCCGCGACCGATCCGGTCGAGCCGGCCGCGCCCGAGACAACGAGGATCTCGCCGGGTTTCGGATCGATCACCTTGGCAAGGCCGAACCACGCGGCGAGCCCGTTGGGACCGAGCGCGCTCAGCGCGAGGGCGGGATTGATGGCGGGGTCGATCACCGCGACCGGATGGCCGTCGGCCTCCGGGTTGAGCAGCGAATATTCCTGCCAGCCCGACATGCTGAACAGGATCGTTCCGACCGGATAGGTGGGGTTTTCGGACCGGACGACCTGCGAGATGCACGGCCCCATCACCGGGGCGCCGATCGCAATATAGGGGAAGAGCATATTTTCCTGCTCCTCCGCGGTACGCTCGTTCATCCAGTTGCGAATGGTCGGCGCGAAATGGAGGTAAAGCGCCTTGAGGAGAATCTCGCCGGGTTTGAGCGCGGTCGGCAGACTGTTCGCGACCAGTTCGAGATGGCGCGATTCGAGCGCATCGGTCGGTCGCTCGCGCAGCAACCATTGGCGATAGGTCATCGGCACCTCTCCTCTTATCTGGTGAGACCCCGCCTAGGCGATGGGCGATCGTCCGTCCAAGACGAAGCCGACTGGATGCTATCGCGATTCCCGATTTCGGGCGAGCCGGCGAGCCGCCAGAACAGGTCGCGGGTTGCCTTCTGATAGCCCCGCCGCCGCATCAGCCGCCAGCGCACACTGAGCGCATGGCCGCTCACCGGCCAGAGCTCGAAGCGGTGGCGGAGCTGGTCGATCTGGTCAGGCACGGCCGCCGCGAGGGTCGCGATCCCTAGCGTCGCGGCATAATGGATCAGCGCGGGGAAGCTGTCTTCGGGACAGTCGATCCAGTCGATTGCTTCGCCGGCCAACTCGGCCTTGAGCACGGGGAGCCAGGGGTGAGCTGTGTCGCGTAGCGTCATCAACCGCGCGCCGCGCAGACTAGTTTGGTAGCAGCTGACGCTCTGCTTCGGTATGGCAAGCATCATCTCGCACTCGAAGAAGGGACGCGCCTCGATATCGTCATTGGGGCGGCGCGCGCTGGTCAGGATCAGGTCGAGCCGGCCGTTGCAAAGCCCTTCGGACAGTTCGTCGGGCGCACCGCTGACGATCTCCAGCTTCGTACCCCGCGCCCGCTCCTGGAAGCGCGCGATCAGGCGGTTGCGCTCGGGAATGAAGAGGGTTGGCTCCTCGACCCCGATCACCAGCCTTGAAAGGCCCTCGTCACGGCAGCGCTGCATGTCCTCGGCCGCGTCGGCGCAGCTCAGCAGAAGCCGGTTGGCAATGCGGAGCATTTCCTCTCCGGCCGGGGTAATGCTGATTGGCTTGCCCTTGCTTCGGACGATCAGCTCGAGCCCGACCCATTCCTCGAGCAGCCTGAGCTGGTCCGAGACCCATGGTTGCGCCGCGTTGAGACGCGCGGCGGCCTTGGTGAAGCTGCGTTCCTCGGCGATCGCAGCGAATGTGCGCAGCTTCTTGATCTCGGTGAAGACGGGCCGGTCCATGCTCATGCCGCCAGCGTCATCCCGTAAAGCTCGATTGTGTTATCACGCAGGATGCGGCGCTTGATCGCGGGATCGAGCTTCGCACTATGCTCGGTCAGGATCGCCTGGCTGATCGGCCAGGTCGAATCCGAATGGGGGAAGTCGTTCGCCCAGCACAGCCGGTTCGGGTTCATATTGTGGACCTGGTCGAAGGCCGACCAGTCATCCTGGAAGGTCAGGTAGATATTTTCGCGGAAATAGGCGCTCGGCATCTGCGCCATCGGCTCGATCTTCGCCCAGTAGCGGTGGCGTTTGTAGAAATGGTCGAGCCGGTACATGAAGTGCGGCGCCCAGCCCGCATCGGCCTCGGCGCAGACCACCTTGAGCCCGGGAAAACGCTCGAACACCTGCCCCCAGATCAGCAGCGCGATCACGTCTTGGTTGGCGCGGATCACGGTGTGGCACTGGCTCGACATCTTGTCGCTGCGGGTGACCGAGCCGAATATCCCCTTCGAGTTGCGGCTCGAGGTCAGGATGTGGAAGCTGAGCGGCAGCTTGAGGTCGATCGCCGCCTGCCATACCGGATCGAAGCGGGGATCGTCATAGTCATACTCGGTCATCGGCTCGCACGGCAACATCACCCCGGCCAGGCCGCGCCTCTTGATGTCCTCGAAGTCGGCGATCGTCTCGGCGACCGAGGTCGCCGCACTCTGGCCGAGGCCGTAAAGGCGGTCCGGCGCGACTGACTGAAACGTCTCGAGCCAGCGATTATAGGCGGTGAAGCAGGCGCGCTTGAAGCCGGGATCGGGATGGTTGCACAGCACCATGCCGACTGACGGATAGATCACCTCGGCGACGACACCGTCGCGATCCTGGTCGGCGAGCCGTGCTTTCGGGTCCCAGCCGCCGCGGTGGAGATCCTCGAAGCGCGCCTCGTCGACCCGGATGTCCTTCGGATCGATGCCGGCGGCGGCGATGATCCCCAGCGGGATCGGCTTTCCGATGCCGTCGCAAACCACCACCGCGCCGCCGTTCGGGCCCGTCTCGACATGCGGCGCGCGATCGCGATAGGCCGGGTCGATATGGTCGATATAGCAGTTCGGCGGTTCGATGATGTGCGAGTCCGCCGAGATCAGGCCGATCTGGACCGAGGGATCGATCGCCACATCGCCGGCCGACCAGTGCACCGACGGATCGTTCATATTGCTGCCCGACATCGGCTTTTCCTCTTTCGTTCGCGGGTTCAGATCCGTCAGCTCGTTTGTGGCAGCTTAGTGGGTATGGCGCCATTGTCCGACAGGAAATTGAGCCCGGCGGCGGATCGGCAGGGGCGCCGGGCGGACCTTTCGAGGTGCAGTGCCGGGCCGCAGCCATGATCGTGGCGAAGCTGGCCGCCTCCGGAGAATATCGAGAGATGCGCGGCCCAATGTCGGCTTTTGATGCTCAGATCAGCATGTCCGAAAGACTGCCTCGGTGGATGGCGGGCATCAGGAAGCGGCGAGGTGGCTCGGCACCTGTTCAACCTCATCGCGGGTGAGGAGTGGGCTCTCGTCCGTGAGAAAAATAGCGTTTCGTCCGGCCTGCTACCGGCTTTTCTTTGCATGGGCTCCAGCTACCATCGCTCCTGGACTGGGTGCGGAAGGAGATTGGAAGTGACGGCGAAGCTCGAGGCGAACAAGGAGGTTGTGCGGCGCTTTTTCAGCCTGTGCGAGAGCGACGGCTTCGCTGCAGCGGGCGCGTTGGTCGCCGACGATGCGATATGGTGGAATGCCGGCTTCGGCGACATGACCAGGGAGAGTTACAACGCGCTTGCGGTCGGCAGCGAAGCGCTCATCGAGGGCGGGCGATACCGCTTCACGATCCAATCTCTGACGGCCGAGGAGGATCGTGTTTCGGCGATCGTCGACGGCCGCTCAACCCGCAAGACCGGCGTCGCCTACAACAACAATTATCACTTCCTGTTCACGGTCCGAAATGGGGTCGTCGTCGCAATCCGCGAGTATCACGACACGCGATATGCCGCCGAGGTCTGGAGCGACTTCAGCAGCATGTCGGATTGAAGCGCAACACCCTCGATTAGCTATCGCGATGCCCTGAACGGGTGAGCAAGGCGGCCGGGTCGTGCATGGCACGAGCACGCCGACGGCATCTCGGAGCATGTGGTATCAGTGCGCAAGTATTTTCAGAAAAAACAGGTCTAAATAATAAATAAAGAATAAAAACGGGATAGTTATTAGAACAATAGTGATCAAACATCCCATGGGCCCCGATAGAGCCTCCTTGATCCTGTCTAATCTGGATGTTTCCCAAATTATTTCGAACGATTCTGTCTCTTCTTCTTCCGGGAATTCCGGGGCCTGTTCAGAGGCGTGCGACATCTCGTCGAACTGAGCAAGCCATCGGTCGGCAAGCCTCTTCCGCAATGCAATGTCGTCGGACGGGTCGGCGTCCGGCGCGCTCCGGAGCCAGTCGCGAACCCTGTCCTCGCCGTGCGCCTCGAATTGCGCGTGAATCAGATCCAGCGGCGTCTTGCCGTACCACCGCATGATCGTTTGTTCGACGTCCTCCACGCTGCGCGCCGCTTCCGCCGCCTCCACCAGCCGGCGGTACATCGCCTCGCCATCCGCGTTTCCCTCCTGCCGGTACAATTGCAGGTGGGTTTCAAACGCTGCCCTGAGGTGCTCGAGTTTTTCTTCGGCAGTACCGAAAGGCATCGTCATCAGGTGACTTTGCAGTGTTACTAATATCTGATCTTCCATGTTCTTTCAGTCTCGGAAAGCGACACCATCGAAGCAGACCCAAGGTCGCCGGGAAGGTTGGTGGAAGCTCAACCTTCCGAGGGCGCGACGCAAGCCATCATCTTAGCGGCCCATCCTCTGGCCCGATTGCCCGGCAGACACAAGCGGCGGTCGCACCAGGCGAATGAGGAGCACAGCTGAGGGGGCAGCGTGCATGGATATCTGTTGGGGGGTCGCGTCCTGACTGTCCGGATTACGGTGGCACGCCCCGAAAGACGACGAGAGGCGCGAGTCTCGTCCCTGCTTATCCCGCCTTGTCGCAGCTGATCAGCGCGTCGTGGAGTTCCTCCCTCATCAACTGGTCCCCCCCTGTGCCTGCCGGAACGATCATCCTGTTCTTGCAGGCAGTTTAAACAGCGTCCGGGCATTGTCCGACAGGAATTTCGGCCAGACATCCGGTTTGAGCGGCAGCTCCTTCAACTCCGCGAAGATCCGCTCCAGCTCAAGCCCATAGGGGTAGTAGCCGGCATAGATGATCTTGTCGGCGCCGCGCGAGTTGGCGAAGTCGATGATCGGCTTCGGGATATATCTGGGGGACCAGGCCGAGGTCGAATAATAGAGGTTCGGCCATTTGAGCATCAGCTTGACCGCCAGCTCGGTCCAGGGATCTGCGCCGTGGCGCATGATGATCGTGAGCTCGGGAAAGTCGTAGCAGACCTCGTCGAACAGCTCGACATGCTGCGCCATCATCTTGATGCGCGGGCCCGGTACGCCGGCGGTGATCAGCACCGGAATGTCGAGCTCGCAGCACTTGGCGTAGAGCGGGTACCAGAGCTTGTCGTTGATCGGAATCTGCGGCCAGACCCCGGAAGGAAATGTACCGACCGCGCGAATACCATATTGCTCATGGGCGCGGACGATATCGCGGATCTGGTCCATCCCGCGATGTCCGTCGGCGTACAGGGTGGGAATGAAGCGGCCCGGATGGCGCTGCACCGCGCGCAACGACAGCTCCTCGTCGAGGTTTAGCACGCCATATTCGATGCCGTGCGCATCCATCTTGGCGATCGTCTCGTCGATCGCGGCGTCGACGTCCTGATCGGCGGCGATCGCGGCCGGGATTTCCTTGAACATATAGCCGTGCGGATGATGGTCGGCCTTCTCGCTTTCGCGCAGCGCGGGGACGGGTGCCACGATCCGTTCGGAGCGGATGCCGATCATCGTGTCGACCACGCCCGCGGTCAGGAATGCGTCCATGTTCAGATATTCGCGCTGGCGGTGAGCGCGGTGGTGTTGTCGCGCATGATGAGGCGGCGCTCGGCATCGTTCAGCGAGGTCAGGCTCTTGAGAAAGTCCATCGGCCTTTCGACGCCCTCGACATGCGGCCAGTCGCTGCCGAACAGGACATGCTCGATCGGCATCACCGCCAGCACGTCCTCGATCTTGTCCTCCCAGAACGGGGTCAGCCAGACATGCTCGCGGAACTGGTCGATCGGGTGCTTTTTGTAATAGCCCTTCGACTGGGTGTAGCCGATGTGCAGCCGGGTGAACAAAGGCCTGATCCAGCCCGCGCCATTCTCGATCGAGGCGAAGCGCAGCCGTGGGAAGCGCTCGAACAGCCGGTGGCAGATGATCGCGCCGAAGAAATCATGCACCGGCCGCTGCATCGAGATCACCTTGCTGAGCGGGGTGAAATCCATGATCCGGTTATTGGCCGGCTCCCACATCTTGACCATGAAGTCATAGCCGTCGTCGCCGGTATGCGGCGCGACGATGATGTTCGCTTCCTCGACCCGCGCCCAGAAGCGATCATATTCGGGGGCGGCCGGCGAGGTGGTGCCGGTGCGCGTATAGACGAGGCCGTTGCGCATCGAGATGAGCCTGGCGCCCTGGGCGATGCAGAATTCGAGCTCCTTCACCGCCAAGTCCGGATCGGCGAGCGAGATCATCGGCGCGCAGAAGATCCGGTCCTTATAGACGAATCCCCAGTCGTCGAGCAGCCAGCGGTTGAATGCCGAGAAGGTGGCGAGCATCGCATCGATGTCACTGAGCATCGCCATTTCGAGGGTGACCGCGAGGGTCGGAAACATCCAGGTCGCGCCGATGCCCTGTTCGTCGATCACTTTGAGGCGCGCGTCGCGATCGCGATATTCGGGACGGATCGGCTCGAGATCGCCCATCAGCTTGAGCGCATCGCCGCCATTTTCGAGCTCGGCGGCGAAATAGTCGTGCAGGCAGCCGGGCTTGGCGACCGGATCGAAGGTCGCGTTGGGGATGAAGGTGAAGAGCTGGTTGCCGAGCATCAGCCGCTTGCGGCCGTTGATCTCGGCCCATTTGGCGCCGCGGATCCGCATCTCGCGCGGCAGATGGCGGGTGAGCGCATCCTCGGCCTCGTAATAATGCGAGTCGGCGTCGAAGGCCGCATAGCCGAGCCGCGGATCGACCGTCACACCGCCCGAAATCTCGGGCCTGTCCAGCATATCGATCGCCATTTTCCTCTCCCGAATAATAGAATAGACATGATCTTATCTATTCTTTAGCCTGCTGTCGATACAGGGGGTTTGGCCGTTTTCCCTTGACGTCATTCCCGCGAAAGCGGGAATCCATGGGAGACGGAACATTCAGCAAAAACGTCTCGTTTCCGTGGATTACCGCTTTCGCGGGCATGACGAAGAGAGTGAGGGGGAGCATATGGGGCAAGCGTCTCCGGGGCTGGCGCACTGGCTGGCCGAACAGGATGCGCCGCCACTCGCGGAGGGCTCGATCGGCGATCTCATGCGCCGCAATGCGGTTGTGCGTGGCGACCGGCCGGCGGTCTTCTTCCAGTCTCCTGACGGCGCGGTCGCCCGGCTGAGCCATTCCGAGTTCCTCGAGGTCTCCGAACGCATGGCGCGCTGGCTGCTCGACCAGGTGCGGCCCGGCGACCGGATCGCGGTCTGGTCGACCAACTGCCTCGACTATGCCGTGCTGCTCAAGGCGTCGGCGCTCGCCGGGACGATCATCGTTCCGTTCAACATCGGCTGGGCGGATGGCGAGGTTTCGCACGCGCTGGCGCTGACCGGTCCCGCGCTGCTGATCGTCGGCAAGGACATGCGCGGAAGCTCGGTGTGGCCGCGCGCCGAGGCGCTGGCGACCTGCCCGATCGTCGATCTCGACGGGCTGCTCGCCATGGCGCCGTCCGATCCGGCGCGCGTGCTGCCGGACGTCGCGCAGGGCGACCCCTATCTGATCCAGTTTACCAGCGGCACGACCGGCCGATCGAAGGGGGCGCTGCTCAGCCATCACGCCGCGGTGACCGGCGGACAGCTCGTCATGGGTGCGGGTGCGCCCGGCGAGGCCGATGTCTGGCTGATCCCGGTGCCGCCGCACCATATCGCCGGCTCATGCTCGATCCCGCTGGCGGCGCTCGCCTCGGGGGGCGCCTATGTCGTGGTCGAACGCTTCTCCACCGACGGGATGATCGCGCTGATGCCCAAGGTCGGCGCCACCCGCATGGGGGGCGTGCCGACGATGTGGCACGATCTGCTCCGCCACCCCGACTTCCCCGAGGATGTGAAGATCGATGTCCTTACACTTGGTGGTACCAAGGTGCCCCCCGCGCTTGCCCGCGAGGTCGAGGAGCGGCTCGGCGCCACCATCTCGATCAGTTATGGCCAGTCCGAATGCGGCGCGATCACGGGCACGCGCGCCGACGATGATCTCGAAACCAAGGCTGAGACGGTCGGCCCGCCCTTCCCGCAATGCGCGGTCAAGATCATCGATCCGGCGACCGGCGAAACCCTGAGGGCCGGCGAAGTCGGTGAGTTGTGCACCATCTCGCCGGCGACGATGATCGGCTATTGGGCAAACCCCGAGGCCACGGCCGGGGCCTTCACGGCGGATGGCTATCTGCGCACCGGCGACCTGGCGTCGATGGATGCGCGTGGCGTCTGCCGCATTCGCGGTCGCACCGGCGAGATGATCATCCGCGGCGGCGAGAATATCTACCCGATCGAGATCGAGGAGGCGCTGCTGACCCATCCCGCCGTGGCGCGCGCGGGGGTCATCGGCATGCCCGACGACCGGCTGGGCCAGAAGGTGGCGGCGGCGGTAGAGCTGGTGGCCGGTGCGGCGGCGTCGATCGACGCATTGCGTGACCATGCGGCGGGACAGGTTGCCCATTTCAAGGTGCCGGTGGAGTGGCGGATCGTCGCGACGCTGCCGATGACGGCGTCGGGCAAGGTGCGCAAGGTCGAGCTGCCGGGGCTTTTCGAGCGGGAGACGCAGGCATGAATCTCGAACCCTCCCAGGATCATCGCCAGATCGCCGAGGCGGTCGGCCGCTTTCTCGATCAGGAAAGCAGCATGGCCCGGGTCCGCGCGGCGCTGTCGTCGGGCTTCGATCCGATGCTGTGGAAAGGCCTCGCCGGGATCGGCGTGCTCGGCTTGCGCGTGTCCGAGCCGGCGGGCGGGCTTGGCCTTGGTCTGTTCGAGGCGGCTTTGGTGATGGAGGAGGCGGGGCGGACGCTCGTCTCGGGACCGTTGGCGGAGGCGATCGTCGCGGCGCGGCTGCTGGGCGTGCTGGGCGTCCGTCCG
>CANJRZ010000145.1 GCA_947476735.1 Sphingomonadaceae bacterium | reverse complement strand
GCCAGGATGCTTCCGCCAACGCACGGGCGGCGCGGGCCAGCGCCGCGATTCAGCTTTACAAGGCGCTGGGGGGCGGCTGGCAGGCCGCACCGATGCCCGCCCCCGGTCCCTATTCGGGCGCAAGCAACATCACCGCCCGGAAAGTCGACCAGTCTGAAAAGAGACCCTGATGGTAGAGCCTGACAAACAACCGCCCCAGCAAGATCTCGACGCGTTTCTCGGAGTCGAGCCGACCCATCCGCGTGCGCAGCTTTACCGCCGGATCGGGATCGGCCTGACCCTCGTCATCGTGCTGATCATCCTGTGGCGGCTGATTTTCGGTGGTGCCGACAAGATTGCTTATGCGACCGGCCCGGTCGAGCGCGGCGAACTGACCGTTGTCGTGTCGGCGACCGGCAATCTCGCGCCCACCAACCAGGTCGAGGTCGGCTCCGAACAATCCGGCACCGTGGTCGATGTCTATGTCGACAATAATGACCGGGTCCGCAAAGGCCAGCTGCTTGCCAGGCTCGACACCGCCCGGCTCCAGGATTCGGTGAACCAGGCACAGGCGGGGCTTGCTTCCGCCCAGGCCGGCGTCGAGCAGGCCGAGGCCACCGCGCTGCAGGCGCGGGCGACATTGCGGCGGCAGGAAAATGTCTGGCAACTGTCGGGCGGAAAGGTGCCATCGGCGCTGGAGCTTGATAGTGCCCGTGCTGACGCCGCCCGGGCTTCGGCGGGAGTCGCGACGGCGCGTGCCAGCGTCCGCCAGGCTCTCGCCTCGCTCTCCTCGGCGCAGACCGCGCTGTCCAAGGCCTTCATCAAGTCGCCCGTCAACGGACAGGTGCTGTCGCGCCAGATCGAGCCGGGCCAAACCGTCGCCGCTTCGCTGAACGCGCCGGTGCTGTTCACGATCGCCGAGGATCTCCGCCAGATGCGGCTCGAAGTGAAGGTCGACGAGGCCGATGTCGCGCAGGTGAAAAAGGGCCAGCAGGCAAGTTTCACCGTTGACGCCTTTCCCGGTCGCACCTTTCCGGCGACGATCGAGCGGGTCGATCTTGGCGCCAACGCCACCACAAGCGGCTCGTCAGCTTCGTCTTCGACTGCGGGTTCGACGACGAGTGGTGTCGTCGCCTATACGGCGCGGTTGACGGTCACCAATGTCAATGGCGTGCTGCGCCCGGGCATGACCGCGACCGCGGATATCGTCACGATGGCAAAGAAGAATGTGCTGCTGGTGCCGGTAGCGGCGCTGCGCTTTTCACCCGACCGGCAACGCGCCGGGAGCGGCCAGAGCGGCGGCCTGACGAGCGTTCTCGCTCCCCGACCGATGCGTCGCGGCGGCGGGAGTGCCACGCGCGAGGCGACCATCGGGCGCGGCAGCAAGCAGACCGTCTATCTGGCCGCGGCAGACGGTGGCGAGCCTCAACCGGTCAACATCACCGTCGGCGAGAGCAATGGCAGTCAGGCCGAGGTGGTTGGCGGCAATTTGGCCGAAGGGGCCCTGGTGGTGATCGGTCAGTTCGCCGGCGCCGATTCGGGCAGCGCATCCGCCAGTGGTTCAAGCCGACGCCAGAGCGGTGCGGGCGGGCAGCAGCGCAATGGCCAATGACGTCGCCCCTGGCGAGACGCTGATAAGCCTGCGCGGCGTCACCAAGGTTTTCGGCGAGGGGTCGACGGCCTTTTTCGCGCTGAAGGGCATCGACATCGATATTACGCGTGGCGATTTCGTCGCAGTGATGGGACCGTCGGGATCGGGGAAGTCGACGGCGATGAACATCCTCGGCTGCCTCGATGTGCCGACCAAGGGCGCGTATCGTTTCCGCGGCTATCATGTGGAGAATCTTGAACGCGACCAGCGCGCGCTGCTGCGACGCCGCTATCTCGGTTTCGTCTTCCAGGGGTTCAACCTGCTCGCGCGGACCAGCGCTCTGGAGAATGTCGAGTTGCCGCTCGTTTACCGCGGCGAGGAGAAGGCGAAGCGGCGCGAGCAGGCGATGGCCGCGCTTGAAAAGGTAGGCCTCGCCGAATGGTGGGATCATACGCCGGCAGAGCTGTCAGGCGGCCAGCAGCAGCGCGTTGCGATCGCGCGCGCGATCGTCACCCACCCCGAGGTGCTGCTTGCCGACGAGCCGACCGGCAATCTCGACACCGAGCGCTCGCTCGAGATCATGCGGCTGCTCACCGATCTCAACCGCGACAACGGCATTACCATCGTGATGGTGACCCACGAAGCCGAGATGGCGGCCTTTGCCCACACCATCATCCATTTCCGTGATGGTCTGGTCGAGAGCATCGAGGCGAAGGACAGCGTGGGGGTGAAGGCATAATGTGGGCCACCACCTTCCTACTCGCCGTTCGTGAGATCCGCCGCCATCTGCTGCGCTCCTTCCTGACAATTCTCGGCATCGTCATCGGCGTATGGGCCGTCGTCACCATGGTAACGCTCGGCAACGGCGCCACCCAGGCCGTCAAGCAGCAGATCTCGGCGCTCGGCTCGAACGTGCTCCAGGTTCGCCCCGGTCAGGGCTTCGGACGCGGCGGCGGCGGGCCGCAGCCGGCCGATTTCAAGATCGAAGATCTCGACGCGATCCGCGTGCAGATCGTCGGGGTTGTAGCGGTCGCGCCGCTGGTCCAGTCGACCGGCACCGCTGTCTACAATGCCGCCAACTGGTCGACGACCGTCAACGGCACCAACCGCGATTATTTCATCGCCCAGCCCTGGACTTTCACCGGCGGGCGCCGTTTCACCCGGGCCGAGGAGCAGGCCGGCAAGGCGGTGTGCATCATCGGCAATACCGTACGAAGCCGGCTGTTCCGCGGCGAAGATCCGCTCGGCAAGCGGTTCCGGATCAAGAATATCTCCTGCGAGATTATCGGTACGCTGGCGGCCAAGGGGCAGGGCGGGTTCGGCAATGACCAGGACGATATCGTGCTGATGCCCTACAAGGCGGTGCAGCGGCGGATGACCGGCAACCGCAACGTCCGCCAGATCATGGTCTCGGTCGACGAGGCCTATGATACGCAGCGCGTCCAGGCATCGCTGCGCGACCTTTTGCGCGAACGCCGGCACCTGAACGCCGAGGCCGAGGATGATTTCAACATTTTCGATACAAAGCAGATTTCCGACACGCTGTCCGGTACGACCCAGATACTGACCTCATTGCTCGGTGCGGTCGCTGCCGTCAGTCTGCTCGTCGGCGGCATAGGCATCATGAACATCATGCTCGTCTCGGTGACCGAACGGACGCGGGAGATTGGTATCCGGCTCGCGATCGGCGCGGTCGCGCGCGAGGTGCTGCTGCAATTTCTTGTCGAGGCGGTGACGCTGTCATGCCTCGGCGGGCTGCTCGGTCTGCTCCTCGCGCTCGTCTCGACGATCCTTCTTGCGCCGGTGCTGAAGGTGCCCTTCATCTTCGATATCAAGATCAATATGCTCGCCTTTTTCTTCTCGGCGATGATCGGCGTAGTATTCGGTTATTTCCCGGCGCGGCGTGCGGCCTCGCTCAACCCGATCGAGGCGTTGCGGCACGAATGAGACATGCCATCCTCCTTCTTGCCCTGGCGGCTTCATCGGCGCCGGCGAAGACCGACAAGCCCGTCCCGGCCTGCTCCGAGCCGGTGAAGCCGGTGCTGTTCATTTCGCCGATGGGCGAGCCCTTCCGGCCGAACGGCGCCAACGGGGATTCCGGTGGCGATGTGCCGGCAAAGCGTTGGTTCGATCAGGCCGACGCCAACCACGACGGCAAACTGACGATCGGCGAGATGATGCTCGACGCGGACCGCTTTTTCGCGCTGCTCGACAAGGACCGCAATGGTGAGATCCTCCCCGACGAGGTGTACGCCTATGAGGAGAATGTCGTTCCCGAGGTCCGGCTGTACCAGCGTCGTATCGAGCGTGATCCCACCGAGAAGACCGGCGAGGAGGAGGAGCGGCCTCGCCCGCAAAAGCGCAAGAACAACCAGCCCGGTCCGTTCGAAGGCGTGATGGGGGCTGGGCGCTATTCCTTTCTCAATATTCCCAATCCGGTCGCCTCGGCCGACGACGATATCAATCGCGCGATCAGCGCGCGGGAATTCAGCGCGGCGGCGGCTGAGCGGTTTCGCGATCTCGACGCCGCCCAGAGCAAGGCGCTGATATTCGCGCAGCTGCCGAAAACACCGGCGCAGCTTGCAGCCAATCTCGCCTGCCTGGAGCGGGTCAATGCGAAAAAGGAGACGCGGCGATGAGCGGCGCGACCCCTTCGATCCTCGTCGTCGACGATGATGCGGACCTCCGTTCTCTGATCACCGATTTCCTGCGTGCCAATGGCATGCGGGTTGAAAGCGCCGCGAACGGTGTGGACATGGATGCGCGGCTCGCCGCCGAACGGCCCGATCTTGTCGTTCTCGACCTGATGATGCCGGGCGAAGATGGTCTCTCGATCCTGCGCAGGCTGCGCAAGCCCGGCGGACCTGCGGTGATCATGCTTTCGGCGATGGGCGAAGATACCGACCGGATCATCGGGCTCGAGGTTGGCGCCGACGATTATCTGCCCAAGCCTTGTAATCCGCGCGAGCTGCTTGCCCGCATCCGCGCCGTGCTGCGGCGGCGCGGTGAAGAACCTGGCGGCGGCGGTACGGCGGTTCGCCGCTTCGGCGCGTGGACACTCGACATCGTCCAGCGCGAAGTCCGCCGGCTCGATACTCTGCCGATGGCGCTAACCGACGCCGAATTCCGCGTCCTTGCTGCGTTCCTCGACCGGCCGCAGCGTGTGCTCAGCCGCGATCAGCTGATCGAGGCGGGCAAGGGAGTCGACAGTGAGGTGTTCGACCGCGCGATCGACGTTACCATCAGCCGGCTGCGCAAGAAGCTGGGTCCCGACGATCCGATCCGGACGATCAGGAACGAAGGCTATATGTTCACGCTCAAGGTGGAGGGAGAATAAGCTTGGCGCGCGGGCCGGGACTTTCGATTTTCTGGCAAACCCTGCTGCTGCTGCTGCTCGGTGGCATCGCCGTCGTGTTTGTGGTCACCGTCAGTATGTTCCTCACGGCGCCGCCGCCGCGGCCCGACTTCAATAGCCTGACCGACATTGCCGAAGCGCTGTCCGGCCGCAAGATTCGCCGTGAACCGCCCTGGCGGGTGATGGTTGTCCCCCATCACGTTGGACGACTGGCGGTCGAGCCGCACCGGCTTCATCTCGATCCCGACGAGCGGCAGCGCGAGCGGCGGTTGAGCATCATCACTCAGCCCGATGAGCCGTTTCCCGATCCCGACATGGCCACCTCGCGGTGGTTCTCGCACCGACTTGCCGAGCAGATCGGCGTGCCAGTCGATAATGTACGGCTGTTCTTCGAGCCCGACCAGCGAAGCAACATGCCGTTCCACTGGCGTGGTGACCGGCGCGTCATCCTTCGCCGCGGCGAGCCGATCTTTTTCGACACCGTCGTTGCCGGGCTGCAGACCGATAAGGGCTGGAGGGTAGTCCGTACTCCGCCGCGGCCGATGCTGGCCGCGTGGCAGCGGCGCATACTCATCCTGTTCGGGATCAGCCTGATTGGCGTCATCCCGCTTGCATGGCTGTTCGCGCGGCGGCTCACCAAGCCGATCCGCCGGATCGCCGAAGCGGCCGACCGGATGGGCGCCAACCCGCAGGCGCCGCTGATCACCGAGGAAGGGCCGGCGGAGCTGCGAGTGACGGCTCAGGCGCTTAATCGTATGCAGGGACGGCTCGCCGCTTACCTGACCGAACGGACCAACATGATCGGCGCGATCGCACATGATCTGCGAACGCCGCTCGCGCGTATAGCCTTCCGGATCGAGGGTGCGCCGGACGATATACGCGAGAAGGTCCAGGCCGATATCGAGCAGATGCGAGCGATGATCGCTGCAACCATTTCCTTTGTGCGCGACACGGCCCGCATCCGTACAATCGAGCCCATCGCGCTTGCCGATCTGCTCGGCGATCTGGTTGCCGAGGAGCAGGAGGTCGGGCGGCCGGTGACCCTCGGTGCGGCCGTGCCCGTCGGAGTGACGGGCGACGCGATGGCGCTGAGGCGCCTGTTCCAGAATCTGATCGACAATGGCATTGCCTATGGCGGCGGGGTCGAGATCGCTATCGCCCGCGTCATCGATGAGGCTGAGGTGCGCATCGCCGATCGCGGACCAGGTCTGCCAGCAACCGTGCTTGAGTCGATGTTCCAGCCATTTGAACGCGGTGAACCCTCGCGCAATCGTGCCACCGGCGGAATCGGCCTTGGTTTGAGCATCGCCCGTGCGATCGCACAGGAGCATGGCGGGAGCCTCACGTTGGCGAATCGCTCGGGCGGGGGGCTCGAGGCTATCTGCCGGATGCCTGTTCGACCTTAAATTATGTGGACCATGAAGCGGCGACACGGAAATTTCGCTGGCGCTTCGCCATTGGCAAGGATCGGGCGTTCACTGCCTGATATGTCAAGCTCCTTTGTAATTTTATATCGCGATGTTATTATTTCGTGACCATGTCGGGGCGGAAGCTTCCGGCGCCGAGAGGATTTCACGGATGACCGGCCGTAACCTGCCGCCCCTGTCGCTTCACATCCCCGAGCCGGACTTCAGGCCGGGTGACGAGGTCGACTATAGCGACTTCGAAATGCCGGTTGCGGGCGCGGTCGCCCGGCCCGCGACAGAGACCGCTCCGGCCGCGATCCGCGACATGAGCTATGTCATGATCCGGGTGCTCGACGATGAGGGCAGGGCACAAGGGATGTGGGATCCGCGGCTTGCCCCCGAAACATTGCTCAAGATGTTGCGCAGCATGGCTTTGACCCGGGCCTTCGACGACCGGCTCTACCGCGCCCAACGGCAGGGCAAGACGAGCTTCTACATGAAATGCACTGGCGAAGAGGCGACCTCGGTCGCGGCCGCCCATGCGCTCGCCTATGACGATATGTGTTTCCCCAGCTATCGCCAGCAGGGCTTGTTGATCGCGCGGGACTGGCCGATCGTCGATATGATCAACCAGATCTATTCCAACCGGGCAGACCGGCTGAAGGGCCGACAGCTGCCGATCATGTATTCGGCGCGCGAGGCCAATTTCTTCTCAATCTCCGGCAATCTCACTACCCAATATCCGCAGGCGGTCGGCTGGGCGATGGCGAGTGCGTCGCGTGGCGACACCCGGATCGCCGCGGCCTGGTGCGGCGAGGGCTCGACCGCCGAGGGCGACTTCCATTCGGCGATGACCTTTGCCGCAGTCTATCGCGCGCCCGTCATCCTCAATGTGATCAACAACCAGTGGGCGATCTCGTCCTTTTCGGGTTTTGCCGGCGCCGAGGCGACAACCTTTGCGGCGCGCGCGATCGGGTACGGCATCGCCGGTCTGCGCGTCGACGGCAATGATGCGCTCGCCGTCTATGCCGCGACACAATGGGCGGCCGACAGGGCCCGCAACAATCACGGCCCCACGCTGATCGAGCATTTCACCTATCGCGCCGAGGGCCACTCCACCTCGGATGACCCCACCAAATATCGTTCGGCCGACGAGGGCGTGAAATGGCCGCTCGGCGATCCGATCGCGCGGCTCAAGAAACATGTCATCGGCCTGGGCATCTGGGATGAGGAACGCCACGCCGCGATGGACAAGGAGCTCGCGGAGATGGTCCGCGCAGCACAGAAGGAAGCCGAGAAGAACGGCATTCTTGCCGATGGCCTGAAACAATCGTTCGACAGCATGTTCGAGGATGTGTTCGAGGTGATGCCCGATCATCTCCGGGACCAGCAGAAGCAGATGCTCGAAGAGCGGCGGGCGGCCGGGATATGAGCATCGCCACCGAAAGCGCGGGGGAGACCCGCACGATGAACATGATCCAGGCGATCAACTCTGCGCTCGATGTCGCGATGGGCCGCGACGATGCGACCGTCGTGCTCGGCGAGGACGTCGGCTTCTTCGGCGGTGTCTTCAAGGCAACCGAGGGGCTGCAGAAAAAATATGGCAAGACTCGTGTGTTCGACACACCGATCAGTGAGAATGGCATCATCGGGGTCGCGGTCGGTATGGCGACCTACGGGCTGCGGCCGATCCCCGAGATCCAGTTCGCCGACTATATTTACCCGGGTCTCGACCAGCTCGTCTCCGAAGCCGCGCGGCTGCGCTACCGTTCGGCCGGTGAGTTCACTGCGCCGATCACGGTGCGCACGCCGTTCGGCGGCGGCATTTTTGGTGGCCAGACCCACAGCCAGTCGCCCGAGGCGCTGTTCGCCCACGTCTCTGGCCTCAAGACGGTGATCCCGTCCAACCCCTATGACGCCAAGGGGCTGTTGATCGCCGCGATCGAGGACAATGATCCGGTGATCTTCTTTGAGCCCAAACGGATCTACAACGGGCCGTTCGACGGCCATTATGACCGGCCGGTCTCGCCTTGGAGCCGGTTTGCCGAGAGCGCGGTGCCCGATGGTTATTACACGGTGCCGCTCGGCAAGGCGAAGCTCGTTCGGGAAGGCGATGACGTGACCATTCTCGCCTATGGCACGATGGTCCATGTCGCGCGCGGCGTGATCGATGAGACCGGTATCGACGCCGAACTGATCGACCTGCGCACGCTCGTTCCGCTCGATGTGGAAACGATCGTGGCGTCGGTCAGGAAAACCGGGCGCTGCGTCGTTGTCCATGAGGCGACCAGGACAGGCGGTTTCGGCGCTGAGCTGTCGGCGCTCGTCCAGGAACATTGCTTCCATTCGCTCGAAGCGCCGGTCGAGCGCGTCACCGGATGGGATACGCCCTATCCCCATAGCCTAGAATGGGCTTATTTTCCGGGCCCGGTGCGGCTGACCGAAGCGCTCAAGCGCGTCATGCAGGATTGATCCGAGATGGGAACCTATAGCTTCAAGCTGCCGGATATCGGTGAAGGCATTGCCGAGGCCGAGATCGTCGCCTGGCATGTCGCGGTGGGCGATGTGGTCGAGGAAGACGCTCCGTTCGCCGACGTGATGACCGACAAGGCGACCGTCGAGCTGACCGCGCCGGTCGGGGGGAGGATTCTCAAGACCTCTGGCGAAGCGGGAGAAATGGTCGCGATCGGCTCGGTGCTCGCGGTGTTCGAGACCGAGGATGAGGCGGAGGCGGCACCCGCCGTTGAGGTGGCGCCTACTCCTACTCCCCTCCCTGCAAGGGAGGGGCCGGGGGTGGGTTCCGGCGGCGTAGCCGACGGCACTTCTGCTTCGGTCGATGAAGGCTCGCTTCGCTCGCCACCCAGCCCCTCCCTGGAAGGGAGAGGAGACGGAACGGCGAAGGAGGATCGGAAGGTCCTCGCATCACCCGCGGTCCGCCAGCGCGCAAAGGACTTGGGGATCGATCTGGCTGACGTGAAGACCGCCGAGGCTGGCCGCGTCCGTCACGCCGATCTCGACGCATTCCTCAGCTACAATGCCGGCGGCGGCTATCGCCCGGCCGGCGGTGCCCGCGCCGATGAGCAGGTCAAGGTGATCGGCCTTCGTCGCCGCATTGCCGAGAATATGGCGGCGTCAAAGCGGCACATCCCGCACTTCACCTATGTCGACGAGATCGACGTCACCAAGCTCGAGGAGCTGCGCGCCGATCTCAACGCGACGCGGGGTGTGAAGCCGAAGATCACCATGCTGCCGCTGATGATCACCGCGATCTGTAAGGCGCTGCCCGATTTTCCCATGATCAACGCCCGTTATGACGACGAGGCGGGGGTCGTAACCCGTTCGGGTGCTGTGCATCTCGGCATGGCGACGCAGACCGATGCCGGCCTGATGGTGCCGGTGATCCGCAACGCCGAGCAGCGCAATATCTGGCAGCTCGCAATCGAGATCGTCCGGCTCGCCGAGGCTGCCAAGAGTGGCAAGGCCAAGTCGGAAGAGCTTTCAGGCTCGACATTGACGATCACCTCGCTGGGCCCGCTCGGTGGAAT
>CANJRZ010000144.1 GCA_947476735.1 Sphingomonadaceae bacterium | reverse complement strand
GCTTGATCGGATGATGGGCAAGCCAGCTGCGCCGAGCTACGGGCCGCAATGGGCCTCTATCGAAGGTGCGGTGCCGCCCTACGAGATCAAGGCGCTGTCGGTCGAACATGCCGAGGCGCCGATCGGCGTTCCGACCGGTGCATGGCGTTCGGTCTCCAACAGTTACACTGCCTTTTTTACCGAAAGCTTCATGGACGAGTTGGCGCTCGTCGCAGGGCTCGATCCGCTTTCCTTCCGCATGCAGGCGCTCGGGGAGCGGCCGCGGCTCGCACGGTGCCTACAAATTGCCGCTTCGATCGGTGGCTGGCAAGGCGGGGAGCCCGGAGTCGGGCAGGGTGTCGCATGCCACAGCTGCTTTGGCAGCCATGTCGCAATCCTTGCGGAAGCCCGGCCGGAGGGAGATCGAATCCGCGTCACGAACATCACCGCCGTGGTCGACGTCGGTCGGCCAATTCATCCCGACATGGTCCGCCAGCAAGTCGAGGGATCGATCATCTGGGGCCTTGGAAATGCTTTGGGCAACGCCATTTCGATCCGGGAAGGCATAGTGACGGCCCAGAACTTCGATGGCTTGAATCTGCCGACGCTCACCGCAACGCCTGAAATCCGGGTCGAGATCATTCCCTCGGATTTGCCGCCCGGCGGTGCCGGGGAAATCGCTGTGCCACCGATCGCGCCGGCCATCGCCAATGCCGTTTTCGCTGCCACTGGCAAGCGGCTGCGCCATCTTCCGCTGAGGCTCTCTGACGCATGATCCATCGGCCCCCGGATCATCCGCCGGTCCCGGAACCCAAAATAGGCGTGCTGCTCGTCAATCTCGGTACACCGGACGCGCCGACACCGGCAGCTGTGCGCCGATATCTCGCGGAGTTCCTTTCGGACCGTCGAGTCGTCGAGATACCGTCGCTGGTCTGGCAGCCGATCCTGCGCGGCATCATCCTCAATGTGCGTCCTAAAAAGTCGGCGCACGCTTATGCTCAGGTGTGGACGGAAGCCGGTTCGCCACTCGCTGCCATAACTGCGCGGCAGGCGGCTGCGCTGCGCGGGCGGTTTGGCGAGTCCGTGATCGTTGAGCATGCGATGCGCTATGGTCGACCAGCGATCGCGGATCGGATCGCCGCGCTGAAGGCTAAGGGCTGCGATCGAATTCTGCTTGCTCCACTCTATCCGCAATATTGCGCTGCGACGACGGCGAGCGTGAATGACGCGACGTTCGCAGCCATCGCGGCCATGCGCTGGCAGCCGGCGCTCAGGACGTTGCCGGCCTATTTCGATCATCCCGCTTATATTGAGGCTCTGGCCGTGTCGGTTCGCGAAGGGCTCGCTGCGCTCGATTTCATCCCGGATGCGATCATCGCCAGCTTCCATGGCATGCCACAGCGCACGCTCGAGCTTGGCGATCCATATCATTGCCACTGCCAGAAAACGGGGCGACTGCTAGGGGAGGCGCTCGGGCGCGAGCTGGTCGTCTGTTTCCAGTCGCGTTTTGGCCGAGCCCGCTGGCTCGAGCCTTCAACCGAACAGACGCTCGCGCGGCTGGCGCGGGAGGGGATGCGGCGGGTGGCGGTGATAGCGCCGGGCTTTTCCGCCGATTGTCTCGAGACGCTCGAGGAGATCGCCATCCGGGGCCGCGAACAGTTTCTCGCGGCCGGTGGCGAGAGCTTCGCCTATCTGCCATGCCTGAACGACAGCTCGGCGGGCATCGAAATGCTCGAGAATGTCATTGGTGAGCAACTTGAAGGCTGGATAAAGCGCGCCTAGCATCCAAAGCGAAGCCTTGTGGAGGTCACCTATGGCGCGTGTTGCAATTGTCACCGGCGGTACCCGTGGCATCGGCGAAGCGATCAGCCTTGCCCTGCACGATGCGGGTATGATCGTGGCGGCGAATTACGCCGGCAACGACGAGCGCGCAAAGGCGTTCACCGGACGGACCGGTATCAGATCCTATAAGTGGGATGTCGCCGATTTTGACGCCTGTCACCGCGGCGTTGAGCAGATCGAGGCCGAACTCGGGCCAGTTGACGTGGTGATCAACAATGCCGGCATCACCCGCGACGGTACCATCCTGAAGATGACGTATCAGGATTGGAAGGACGTGATGGACACCAATCTTGGTGGTTGCTTTAACATGGCCAAGGCCACCTTCCCGGGGATGCGCGCGCGGGGCTGGGGACGGATCGTCAATATCGGCTCGATTAACGGGCAGGCGGGCCAATATGGCCAGGTCAACTATGCGGCTGCCAAGTCGGGAATCCACGGCTTTACGAAGGCGTTGGCGCAGGAAGGCGCGAAATCGGGCGTTACGGTCAATGCGATTGCGCCTGGCTATATTGATACCGACATGGTCGCTGCGGTGCCGCAGGATGTTCTCGCCAAGATCGTCGCGCGTATTCCGGTGGGCCGGCTCGGTCATGCAGAGGAGATCGCGCGGGGCGTCGTCTTCCTGTGCGGCGAGGAGGCAGGTTTCGTCACCGGGTCGACCATGTCGATCAATGGCGGCCAGCACATGTACTGATGTCGGGACCGGTCAAGCGCTCGGTCAATATTGCCGGTCATTCGACGTCGATCACGCTCGAACCGGTGTTCTGGAAGGCCCTCATCGGCGCGGCGGACGAAGAGGGTCTGCCCCTCAATGCGCTCGTCGCGCGGATCGATGCCGATCGTCTCGCTGAAGTCGAATTGCCCAATCTGGCCAGCGCAATCCGGGTGTGGCTCTTCCGAAGGGCGACGGAACGGCGGGGATAGTATCGGGTCTGTTCCCCGGGTTTGTACTCAACCTGACATTTTGGCCGCTATGTGCTTAATAAAGCGCACGGCGATACAGGCCTTCCTCTGCCATGGCTTCGAGCACCTCGCCTCCGAGTAATCGGCTGAGCGTGGCATGGACGTCATTACCCATCGGCACGCTGCCGCACACATAGATGGCGGCACCTGCCAGAGCCCAGTCGAGCAGCGGCTCGCTGGCGTCGGCGAGTTGGTCGGTGACCCGGCGCTGTTGCGGGCCATCGCCGGGAAGGACGAGATCGCACCGCTCGAGATGACCGATCGAGACCCAGTCGGTGATGTCGGCCGCGAGCACCTGGTCGTCGGCGCTCCGGCGATCCCCCAGGATCAGCCAGTTGCGCGTCCCCGGTGGGCGGGCCTTGATTTGAGATTCGAGCCCGGCAATGCCGGTTGCATTGCCGATCAGGATCAGCGGGGTCTCGTCGGATGGGGGCGCAAAGGCGGGATCGTCGCGCAGGGCAAGGGCGACCAGCTGGCCGGGCTGGATGTCCTGGCAAAGCCATTGAGAGCGCTTTCCCTCGTCATCATTTTGATTGCTGCGCATACGAACGACCAGATCTACGGCGCCATCATTAGGCAGCGAACCGATCATATAGTCTCCCGCCGGCGCGGTCGCAGATCCTCCCGGCGTCAGCGCCTCTTCCGCCGGCCCGCAATATAGCCGAGCGATCGCGCCGGGCCGCCAATTCGGCAAAGCTCCCTCTGGAACCAGGCGCAACCGGTAGAGTGGCCCGCCCGCCGAATCGGGATTCGCGAGCGTCTGCGACACCAGGCGCCATGGCCCATAAGGTGGTGGTTCGGGCACGGGGCCGACCGGGGGCGGCCCCAACTCGGGCGCAGAGATCGGCGGAGCAAGGGGAGGGAGGTCGGGCGGCTCGAAGCCACCTTGGCCACGAGTTCGTCGGACCAGCAGGAATAACAGCGCCACGAACAGCAGGGCCGCGAAACCGGCGACCCCGAGCATGAGATAGTTGAAATCGCTCACCGATGCTCCGACGCGTCGAGGGGCAATGGTACGGCAAGCGCTGGTCGCGCGGTTCGACGGTTGGGCACGGAAGTGGATCGCATCAGCCACTGTCTCCCGTCAGCCGCGGCGGGGCTGGGTTAGCGGTGCCGGATAGGCCGATTGCCAAATGGGTACAAGCCACGGGATGATAGGTGGTGGAGATCACCGCTGACAATGATTCCCATGGCGTGGCAGAGTGGGTTTAGCTCTGCGTTTGCGAATTCAGTAGATTGAACGCCGGTAGAGACCAGCTTCTGCCATCGCCTCCAGAACCTCGCCGCCCAGAAGCCGAGCCAGCACGGCGTCGACGTCGTCGCCCATCGGCTTGCTGCCGCAGACATAGATGGCGCTGCCGGCCAGCACCCAGTCCAGCAATGGAGACTTGGCATCCTCGATCTGGTCAACCACCAACCGTTTCTCTGGTCCCTCACCCGGAATGACGAGATCGCAGCGCGCGAGATGTCCGGTCGAGAGCCAGTCGGTGACCTCCGCGGCGAGCGAACGGTCATCGGGGCTGTTGCGATCGCCGTAGATCAGCCAGTTACGCGTACCTGCGGGTCGCCCCCTGATGTGCGCGTGGAGGCCGGCTATGCCGGTGGCATTGCCGATCAGGATCATCGGCACATCGGCAGACGGCGCCATGAAGGCAGGCTCGTCGCGCAGTGCGATTGCCACCAGGTCGCCCGGTTGGATATCCCTGCACAGGAATCGTGAGCGGCGCCCTTCGGACAAATCTTCGCTGCGCGTCAGTCGCACCACGATATCGAGCAGGCCGTCAGAGGGAAGCGAACCGATCATATATTCGCCGATCGGTGCCGATCCGGTGGCATGCTCCCGCGCCGGTCCGCAATAGATATGGGCGACAGCGCCGGGCTGCCACTGCGGCATCACGCCATATTCGCCGGCGAAGCACAGTCGGTAGAGCGGCCCTCCGGCTGAATCGGGATTGGCGAGCAGCCGTTCGACCAGCCGCCATGGCTCGAAAGGCGGCCGCTCGATGACAGGGACAATCGACGTGGCGACTGCTGCCTGTGGGACGGTCGCCAGCGGTACCACTGGCTTTGGCGGGGGGCGGTTGTCGGGAGGTTCGAGATCGTCGCTGTGCGTTCGCCGTGCCATCGCTGCGACAAGTAGGACGAAAAGCAGCAAGGCGATCCCGGCGGGGATCAGCAGCAGATAGTTGAATTCGTTCACCCCGCCTCCTGATCAGCCGCCTTGCGCAGGGCATAGGAAGTGGTGAGCGCTGCGGGACAGTCTCGCACGACAATAGATCGCATCAGCCGCCGCCTTCTGTCAGATGCGGGCGAGAACTTTGACCGACGACAGCGGCCATCGTGCCCGGCGCGGGTGATGATAGTCGGGAGTCGGTCGCGATGACAATGACCTGGAGCGATATCGGCGCTCAGCGCATCAGCAGGGTACGGGCCTGCGCCGCAATCTGGGCTAGCATCGCAGCGGTCGGCGCGGCGGCGGCGCGGGCGCGGGCGACTGTCTGGCGGAACTGTTCGGTGCGTGCCTGGTGAGCGTCGAGCCAGACTGAAACCGCCGCCGCCGGGCCTTTTCCGCCGTTCCGGGCCAGGAAATCGAGGCGGATCTGACCGAATTCGCGGTTCAATCCCGCGACCAGCAGCCGTTCCCATGCATCGACGCTGCGGAACCGTGCCGCCGCCGATTTGGCCCAATCGAGGCCCAGCGCTTCGCCTAGCACGACATAAGCGTGGGTCACCTCAACTTCGTCAGCAGAAAGTTCGCTTGCCAAAGCGGCGGTACCGATCGCACCGTCCAGCTCCGCGATCCGCACGACGGCGTCGATCAACCCGGGATCGATGTTTTCGGTAGCTATGCGCTGACGCAGCAGGTCCGATTGCTGTCGCGCCTCGGCCTTGATCAGTTCTTTGCGCGCCTTGTCGAGCCGTGACAGGCCGGGGCGAAGCATGTCGACCATCGTGGCGATATCGGTATTGGGGGCGATGCTGCGCAGCAGGTCGGCGACATGCGAACGCGCCGACTCTGCGAGCGCTTCGAGCAGTGACAGCCGCCCCTTCTCGACGATCGCTGCATTCTCGATCCGCCCGAAAAGTGCCTCAAGATCCAGCAGGGCATCGACGGAGAAATAGGCGGCGGCAACCTGAGCCAGCGAGCAGCCTTCTTCTTCAGCCATTTCAAACGGCGCCACCACGCCGAGGCGGTTGATGACACGGTTGGCCATTCTGGTCGCGATGATCTGTGGCCCCAGCCGGTGGGCATCAATTGCAGCGGCGAAGGTCTCTCGCATAGCCGCCGGGAAGGCCGCGTATAGCAAAGGGGACAGCATCGGGTCTGCGAGCCAATCGCTGGCTTCGAGCGCCTCCTGCAATCCCAGCTTGCCATGCGAGAGCACCACAGCCAGCTCGGGCCGGGTGAGGCCGTGCCGCTCCTGTGCTCTTCGCAGCAGGATTTCGTTGCTCGCAAACCCGTCGACGCTGCGGTTGATGCGACCCGCGGTTTCGAGAATCTCTATCACTCGAAGCTGCGAAGGGAGGGCGTTGGCGCCGCCAAGCTCGGCGAGCGACAGCGCCAGCGTCTGCAGCCGATTGTCCTCGAGGACGAGCGCAGAGACGTCATCGGTCATTGATACGAGCAGCGCGTTGCGCTTGTCGAAGCTGAGCCGGCCCTCGATCATCTCGCGGTTGAGCGCGATCTTGATGTTCACCTCATTGTCCGAGCAGTCGACTCCGGCCGAATTGTCGATGAAATCGGTATTGATCCGTCCGCCCTTGCTCGCAAAGGCAATGCGGCCGGCCTGGGTGACAGCCAGATTGGCGCCCTCGCCGATCACACGCGCGCCTATGTCCTCGCCGTCAACACGATGGGCATCGTTGGCGCGGTCGCCGACCTCGGCGTTGCTCTCGCCACGCGCTTTGACATAGGTGCCGATGCCGCCGAACCAGAGCAGATCGACCGGCGCCTTCAGGATTGCAGCGATCAGCGCGGATGGATCGAGCATGTCGGCGTCGATGCCGAGCATCGCCTGGATCTCAGCCGAAAGCGGGATCTCCTTCTGGCTGCGCGCGAAGATGCCGCCGCCGTTCGAGAGGAGCGTCGCGTCATAATCCGCCCAGCTCGACCGGGGCAGTGCGAACATACGTGCACGCTCGGCATGGCTACTCGCCGGGTCGGGGTCGGGGTCGAGGAAGATATGGCGATGGTCGAACGCCGCCACCAGCTTGAGCGTTTCGGACAGCAGCATGCCGTTACCGAACACGTCGCCCGACATGTCGCCGCAACCCACGACCCGAATCATGTCCTTCTGTACGTCGACGCCCATCTCGGCGAAATGGCGCTGGACCGAGACCCAGGCGCCGCGCGCGGTGATCCCCATCGCCTTGTGGTCATAGCCATGGCTGCCGCCGCTGGCGAAGGCGTCGCCCAACCAGAAGCCGCGCTCGACGGCAATCGCATTGGCGACGTCGGAAAAAGTCGCGGTGCCCTTGTCGGCGGCGACGACGAAATAGGGATCGTCGCCATCGCGTACAGCAACCTTCGGCGGATGGATGACCTTGCCGTCGACAATGTTGTCGGTGACCGAAAGCAGCGCGCGGATGAAGATGCGATAGCTTTCGGTGCCCTCGGCCAGCCATGCGTCGCGGTCGCCCGGCGGCGGGAGCAGCTTGGGATAGAAGCCGCCCTTGGCGCCGGTCGGCACGATCACGGCGTTTTTCACCACCTGCGCCTTCATGAGGCCGAGTATCTCGGTGCGGAAGTCATCGCGTCGGTCGGACCAGCGCAGCCCGCCACGCGCGATCGGCCCACCACGCAGATGGATACCTTCGACCCGAGGCGAGTAGACCCAGATTTCGCGCCACGGCACGGGTGCGGGAAGGCCGGGTACACCGCTGGAATCGAGCTTGAAGGCCAGTGCCTCATCGGCTTCCGGCGAGAAGGCGTTGGTGCGGACGGTTGCTCTCACGATGGCGCGGAACCGTCGCAGCATGCGATCGTCGTCGATTGCGCCGACGTTCTTGAGGCCTGCCTCGATCTCGCCGTTGATGCGGTCGGCTTCGGCGTCGTTTCTTTTGCCCGGATGATGGAGCGCGCGGAAATAGGCGATGATGCCGGCCGCCACTCCTGGAGCCTTCTTGAGCGCCTCGACGGCCGTGCCTAACCCGTAGGCAAAGCCGGTCTGCCGAAGATAACGGAACCAGGCGCGGAACAGCAGCGCCTCATCGGGTGAGAGCCCGACAATGACGATCAACTCGTTGAACAGATCATTCTCGGCGCGGCCCTCAAGCGTCGCGGCGATCGCTGCCTCGGCGACCGCACTGCGGCCGACCAGGCCCGCGGCAATCGTGGCATCGGGCAGGTCGAGCCGGAACTCGTGGATGAAGCCGAGCTGGCCGCCGTCCAGCAGAGTGGGGATTTCCTCGAGCACCCTGAAGCCGAAATTCTCGAGGACAGGTACCGCCTCCGAGAGTGGGATCAGCGCGCCTCGTCGATAGATTTTGAGCCTGAGCCGGTTCTCGGGATCTCGCTCGTTGCGATAGAGCCGACAACCGCGGGTATCGCCATCGGCGAGAGCTGCAAGCCGAATGATATCGATGGCTGCCTCGGCCGGGGTCGAATGGGTGCGATAGATCGTGGGGAAGCTCGCCGCATAGTCGATCGCCAGCCTTGCCGATCGGTTGCGGGGTCCGATCTCGGCCAGGCGCGCTTCCACAGCGGGTTCCCATCCGCGCAGCATCTCGCTCAGCCGCACATCGAGCGGTGCCGCATCGGGCACAGTGGCCCCCGGCACCATGTCGAGAACGTAGCGGATCTGGGCAACGTCGCCTTCACCGAGCTGCAGCGACCATGTCGCGAGCGTCGCGCCCGATGCCTCGGTCAGCATTTCGCCTATGGCGAGGCGGCGTTCGGTGGTGAGCAACTCGCGCGGCAGCCAGACCAGTGCGACGAGATGTTCGCCGAGGATCGAGCGGGCCAGTTCGAGCCGGGGCCGAGGCCGGTCGGCCAGCGACATGGCGGTCAATGCGACCCGATCAAACGCTTCGGGCGGCAGCGCGAGCACGAGGTCGTGCGGCAGTTCAGAAAGGACATGGTGGAGCGCCTTGCCGGCATGTCCATTCGGATCGAAGCCAAGTTTCTCGTTCAGTGCAGCCAGGCGGCTGCGAAGCACGGGGACGTCCTCGGCCGGCGCGCGCAATGCAGCACTTGTCCAGAGCCCGGCGTGGATCGAGAGACCGGTGATCGCCTTGCCCTTCCGCAATGGTGTGACGATCAGATCAAGCGGCGCCCGGCGGTGAACAGTCGAGCGATAATCGGATTTCAGCAGCAGTGGTGCAGCACCACCTTCCTCGAACCATGCGATGGCTGTCCTCGCGGTCAGCTGGCGCCACAGTTGGGGATCGCCGACCCGCAAGATGCCGAGCCGGTTCTGCGGCTCGCCCATCAGCGGGACGATACAGTGGCCGAGCAGCGTCATATTGGCATCCAGCAGCCAGCGCAGCAGTGCCGCACCTTCGCCATCGGGCAACAGTTCGGCGTCGTCGCGCAGCGCGATCTGCATCGCCTGCCAGTCGCGCACCGCCGCGCGTACATCGGTGAGGACGAGGCGCAGCGAGCGGGCCAGATCCTGCCGCTGGCGCGCGCCGACACGCTCGGCTTCGAGGTAGATCAGCGATTCGTGGCGCTCGCCATTGGTACCCTGCGGGAAAATGTCCGTGAGGACGCCATTCTCGTCGCGGCGGATTGCGGCGACCGGATGGAGCAGCCGGCGAATCTCGATTCCCTGCGCCGACAGCGCGGACGACACCGAGTCGACCAGGAACGGCATGTCGTCATTGATGATGGCTATACGCATCAGCCGGTGGCCATCGACATTGCCGGCAATGCTCTGGATGGCGATCGCCGGAGAGCCAGGCTCTCTGCGCCGGGCGGTGTGAGAGAGGAAGGTCGCTGCGCTGGTCAGTTGATCGCCGTCGAGATCGGCGACCTCGCCCGGCAACGCGCCGGTTGTCAGTGCTGATGCGAAGACGCCAGTCGGATCGCCCGTTACCGAGATCGCGCGCATCCTTGTTTCGCTGTCCATGAGGCTCCGCTCCTGCTCCCGGCGTTCGGCTTCAGCCGTAACGTTTCAGACG
>CANJRZ010000143.1 GCA_947476735.1 Sphingomonadaceae bacterium | reverse complement strand
GGTGACGTACATGATCTGAGGATCATATCCGTTGTCGCGCGGGTGGCTGCCGCCGGGCAGGCCGGGACCATCCTCCCAGATTTCGACGATGATGCCGGAGAAGGGATCGCGGACGGCGCAATGGCGCAAGGCGTGGCTCTGCCCGATCGGGCCGAGCAGGGCGATGGCGCGATCCGCCAGCCGGGCGAGAACGGCGTCAAAGTCGCTGACCGCGATGCCGACCCGGACCCAGCCATGATCGGCGGGGCTCCAGTCGGCGGGTTGCGGCCTGGGGTCCGGCGCGCTGTGCTGGAACATCTCGAACTGGATGCGCGGGTGGCGGCCGACCATGAACCAGCACAGCAGCTGGCCAGCCGGATCGAGCCCCTGGACCCGCATGACATCCCCCCACGCCGCCTGCCCGCCGGCGTTCGCGAAGCCGAAGATATCGGAATAGAAGCGCAGGGTCGCGGCCATGTTGACCGTGTTCAGCGCCACCTGGAAAAATCTCAGATCGGCCATGGCGCATTTCTCCTGTGATGCGGCTTCGTGGACAAGCGGCGGCTGGCGCGATAGCCTTCGCGGTCAGGACCGGACCGAAGCCAGGTCACATGCTGGCGGCCGGGAAAACAATAGCGCCGGAGCGGACCAGCCATCGTGTCATTCGACCCCTCTTGCCCCATTTTCGACGCCTCCGTCGACCCGGTGTCGGGCGGCAGGAACCGGGAGTTGCAGGGCATCCGGCGCGCGGAGATACTGGCGGCGATCCGCCGGCTGCTCGTCCGGTTCGAATATGACGACGTTACCGTCCGGCGCATCGCCGAGGCGTCGGGCTATTCGGTCCAGACGCTGTACAATCTGGTGGGGCCGCGCGACCAGGCGGTCTCCGACGCGATCAGCCAGTATCTCTCGATGGTCGGGCAGAGCGCGATCGACCGCGCCGGGGACCCGTTCGCGCTGATGACCTTCGTCGACGGGCTGGTGGAATCGATGGGGGCCTATCCCAAGTTCACCCACCACACCTGCCAGATCTTCTTCTCGAAGAACCGCGCGGTGTTTTACGATTTTCGGGACAGGCAGATCGCCGACATCGCCCGGCTGCTGACCGAACAGCGACGGCGCGGGGTGGTGAAAGCCGATTGCGACATCGGCACGACCGCCGAACAGATGACGTTCATCGCGACCGGCCTCGTGCTGCAATGGGTGGAACGCCCCTTCCCGCTCGAAACGATGCGGCTGAAGCTCGCCGACGGCTTCGAGAAGCTGCTTTCGCATCACCTCGTCAGGCCGCACTGAAGGCGATCGGCAGGCCGCGAATGCCCCATATGCCCGGGAAGGTCCGCCAGCCAGGTTCGCCGACCCGCCGGGGGGCGGCCATGCGGCGGGTGATCGCGTGCCAGCCCTCCTCGAGCTGGGCCCGGGCGATGAACTGCCCCAGGCAGATATGCGGACCGAGGCCGAAGATGATCGGGGTCGCCGATTTCCGCCGGTCCGGATCGAAGCTGTTGGGATCGTCGAAGACCTTCGGGTCGCGCGCGGACATCCCCCAGGGGAGCAGCAGCATCGTTCCTTTGGGGATATGGACGTCGCGGACGACGAGGTCCGCCATCAGGACGCGGGGCGAGGAGGCTACACCGAAATAGCGCAGGCTCTCGTCGACGATCTTGCGGCAATATTCGGTATCGGCGGCGCAGCGCGCATAGTCAGCCGGGCGATCGATCATCAGGTGCATGATGATGGTGAGCGCGTTGCGCGAGGTGTCGTAGCCGGCGGTGAAGAGGAAGATCAGCAGGTAGATCAGTTCCTGCTCGTCGAGGCCGCCTTCGTTGCGGATCCCGACCAGCCGGTCGAGCAGGTCGGGCTCGCCGCCGGTGCGGGGACGCGCGCGACGCTGGGCGATCAGATCCCTGACGAAATCGTCCATCAGCGCAAAGCCCGACTGAAGTTCAGCCATGATGCTGCCGTCGAAACTTCCACCCGCGCCGAGCGCCTCCAGCGACCGGCGCATGTGCGGCACCGCGTCGGTCGAGGCACCGATCACGCGGCACATCACGCTGATCGGATAATAGGAAGCGAAGACCTCGAAATCGAACTCGCCTTTCGGCAGCCATTTATCGAGGAGATCAGCCATCACCTCGCGCATCAGCGCACGGTTGGCGTTGGCCTGGCGCGGAGTGAAGACGGGGGCGACGGCGGCACGCAGCCTTTTGTGGGTCTCGCCGCCCTCGTTCAATATCGTATTCTTGACGAAACGGCCCCAGGGCGTGTCGGCCGCGCCGAGCAGGTCGACCGCGTCGCCGAAGCCCACGCGCATCTGATCGTCATGCGCCATGATCTCGCGGATCGCGGCATAGTCGGTCGGGATATAGGCGAAGGCGCATTTGGCCAGCCAGGGATGCTCGTCGCGCGCCGCAGCGAAGCGCGTGAAGGGGTCGGACGCGAACTCCGGATCGTCAACCGGGATGAACGGAAGGTCGAGAGTATCGATCCCGATCATGCGGGTTCGAACTCGATCGGCAGGCCGCTGATCCCCGACGCGCCGAAGAAAGGCCGCCAGCCATTGGGACCGGGCGAACGCGGACTGGTGATGCGCTGCGCGATGAGGTGGAGGCCCTCCTCGATCTGGGCGCGGGCGATATACTGGCCAATGCACAAGTGATTGCCGCGGCCGAAGCCGATATGCTTTTTGACCTGGACGCGTTCCGGATCGAAGATATCGGGATCGGGCACCACTCGAGGATCCCGGGTCGCGACCGGCAGGGCGAAGAACAGCATCGTGCCCGACGGAATATACACGTCGCGATAGACGATATCCTCGTGCGTCTCGCGCATCGCGGTCGAGATCGCCTGATAGCGCATCATCTCCTCGACGACCTTGCGGCAATAGTCGAGATCGGCGGCGCAGCGCGCATAATCTTCCGGCCGATCGAGCATCTTGTGCATGATCAGGGTCAGCAGGTTCTTCGAGGTGTCGTAGCCGCCCGCCATCAGCGTGATCAGCAGATCGACCAGCTCACGGCGGGTCAGCCCGTCATGATCATGCGCGGCGATCAGCGCGTCGAGCAGATCGGGCTCTTCGGTCGGCCGCTGGCCGGCGCGGCGTTCGGCGATCAGCCCGTCGATGAAGGCGTCGAGCGTCGCCATCGCTTCCTGCATCCACGGCAGCAGGCTGCGGTCCATGCTGTGGCTGAGACCGATCGCTTCGAGCGACGACTTGATCTGCGGGATAGCGCTGAGCGGGGCTCCGATCAGGCTGCACATCACCGCGATCGGAAAGGATGCGGCGAACTCCTCGAAATCGAACGCCCGCTTCGGCGCCCATTCGTCGAGCAGCTCGGCGATGACCTTGCGCATCAACCCGCGATGGAGATTGGCCTGGCGCGGCGTGAAAGCCGGAGCGACGAGATCGCGGATGCGCTTGTGGGCGGCACCGCTGAGCGAGAAGATATTCTCTTCCTGGAAGCGCCCCCAGGGCGTGCCCCTGGCGCCCATCACGTCGATCACGCGATCCTGGGCGATGTGCATCTTGTCGTCCATCCACATCAGTTCTTTGATCGCGTCATAGTCGTGGACGACATAACCGAAGACGCATTTGGCCAGCCACGAATGCTCGGCGCGGGCAACTGCGAAATGCGCGGCGGCGTTCTCGGCAAAGCGCGGTGCATCCATCGCGAGATGCGGCAATTCGAGTTCGGAGATTGAAGGCATGTCGGGTTCCTTGCCCTGCATCACATATATCCCGCCCATTCGAACACACGGGGCTCGCCCTGCTGCGCCCAGACCGCCAGCGAATAGCGATCGATCTTCCAGCTCCGTTCGGTGCGGATCAGCGAGTGGCTATACTGCCCGTAGAGGATGCAACTGTGGTTCCCGTCGGGCCGGGTAAGGAAATGAGCGGCCTGCATGTAGCTGGTGCAGATAGCGCGATCGCCTTCGATGCTGTGTGCATGATTGGCGCTGATATGCTGGGTCGCGTCGAACGCCTCGGCGCGGCGGCTCATCGCGAGCAGCTCGGTTGCATCGACCTCATAATGGACGCTCGGATCGAAGGAACGGAAATCGAGGAAGACCCGTTCGGTGAACAGCGAGAGGAACAGGTCCCAGTCGCGAGTGTCCACCGCCCGCGCATAGGCGATGATGACATCGCTGATCGCCGCGCGGTCGATCAGGGTCTGTTGGATAATTGACGGCGCCACCGCGTGAGATTGTAGCTGGTCAGTGAAACGACGGCGAACGCTAGTTCTGGAACGACTGTCGCCCTTGTTCTGCCCGACGGCCGTACCGATCGACGTCCACAGCTTCAGGCGATAGGCCGGGCAGGCGGGCGCCTAAAGCGCCGCCAGCACCGCGTCGCCCATCTGAGACGTGCTGAGCTTGCCACCCAGGTCCGCCGTCCGCGCGCCGTTTTCAAGCGCCTTCGCGACCGCGCGTTCGATCCGGTCCGCTTCGGCGGCCATGCCGAGCGAGTAGCGCAGCATCATCGCGGCGGAGAGGATCGTCGCCAACGGGTTGGCCTTGCCGGTGCCGGCGATATCGGGGGCCGAGCCGTGGATCGGTTCGTAGAGGCCCTGCTTGCTGGCGTTGAGCGTGGCGGAGGGCAGCATGCCGATCGAGCCGGCGCACATCGATGCCTGATCCGACAATATGTCGCCGAACATGTTGCCGGTGACGATCGTGTCGAACTGGCCGGGGTTGCGGACGAGCTGCATCGCCGCGTTGTCGACATACATGTGGCTGAGCTCGATATCGGGAAATTCGGCCGAAATCTCGATCACCACATCGCGCCAGAGCTGCGAGGTTTCGAGCACATTGGCCTTGTCGACCGAGCAGAGCTTGCCGCGCCGGGCGCGTGCCGTCTCGAAGCCGACACGGGCGATGCGGGCGACCTCATCCTCATTATAGGACATGATGTCATAGCCTTCGCGGCGGCCGGTCGCGGTTTTGCGCATGCCCTTTTCGCCGAAATAGACGTCTCCGTTGGATTCGCGGATGATCATCAGGTCGATCTGCGCGGCGACTTCGGGACGCAGCGTCGAGGCGTCGGCGAGCTCCTTGAACAGGGTGGCGGGGCGCAGATTGGCGAACAGCTCGAGATGCTTGCGCAGGCCGAGGATCGCCTGTTCAGGGCGCAGCGCGCGCTCGAGATTGTCACAATCGGGATCGCCGACCGCGCCGAACAGGATCGCGTCGGCCGCCCTGGCGACTTCGAGCGTTTCCGGCGGGAGCGGATGGCCGGTCTGCTTGTAGGCGGTGCCGCCGACCAGGCCGATATCATATTCGATAGCGTCGCCGCAGACGACCTCCAGCACGCGAACCGCTTCGGCGATCACTTCCGGGCCGATGCCGTCTCCGGGGAACAAAGCAACCCGCATATCCATCCCTTTGCTTCTGAATCGTTGCGCGCCCCCCTGCCCTGATGCGCGGCGCGACGCAACCTCCCGAGCAACGTCACACCAGCCGCTTCATCCGTTCGACCAGCCGTTCGCGCGCGTCGAGCGCGGCGGCGCGGCGGTCGATGAGGATATCGCGGCTGAGGAAATGACCGGTGAGACGCATGGCGTCGAGGATGTCAGCCCAGTCGCTCGCGGCGTCGTGATCGATCAGAAAGGCGGGCAAGGGCAGCAGCCGATCAGCATAGGGCTGACCCGCAGCGCGCGACACGGCGGCGGCACTTTTCGGGCTGACGAAGGCGAGATCGTCGCGGGTACCGGTGACGGTGCAGGCCGACAGATCGAGCGCATAGCCGAGCTCGGCCATCAGCAGCAGCTCGAAGCGGACCGCCGAGGCCGCCCAGCCGCGCGCCGAGGGCGCATATTCGACCGCCGCGAGGGTGGCGTCGAGCATGTCGTAGAGCCGCCGATGGGGATGCCCCTCCGCCAGCGAGACGGCCGTCAGCGTGCAGAGCCAATCAATCGCGGCGGCGGCTAGCGGCTCGGCGAGCAGGCCGGCACGGCTGTGCGTCATCTCGACGGTGAGGCCGGGCAATTGCTCGGCGGTGCGGGCCCGGAAATCGGCCTCGACCAGATTGCCGGGGACGAGCACTGGCCGCAGCCGCCGAGAGCGGCCACCGCGCACATAGCCGGCGAGCAGCCCGTTGTCGGGCGTCAGCGCACGGACGATCGCGCCATGTTCGCCATGCGTACGCATCGAGCAGATGATGGCCGGGGTGCTGAGGTGCATAAGGGGTGTTTAGGCCTTCTCCCGTCGTCGGGGGAGAGGGGATGAATATCAGGAGAAGCGTTCGGCGATCTGATTCGACCAGAATTGCTCGAGCAGCCGGCCGGCCCGCCGCAGGCCGGACGGGCTGCGCGTTACGGACGCTATGTCGAGCGGGAGATCGCCGAGTTCCGAGAACCAGGCGGTCGGCAGGCGTGTGCGCTCGGCTGACAGCCATTCACACAGGCCTTCGAACCGCCGGACATGCACCTTGTTCGGTGCGGTGCCGGCACGGTTGACCAGCTCGAAACTGTGCGAGACGATGTTCACGATCGGCAGATGGTTTGCGAAGGCGAATTCGGCTGTGGTCTTCAATTCAGAAAGCGAGACCGCGCAGATCTGAAGATGGCGCAGCCGGCGGCTCTCGGCCATCACCGTCACCGGCACCTCGATCATGCCCTGATGCCTGAGCGGGGTTACCTGATCGGCAGGCAGGCCGATCGCGCTGGGCCAGGGGTGGTGATCGCCGTCATGGCTGCTGTCATAGCGGAAGCCGAGCCGAGCCAGCGCCCGCAAGGTCGCGTCATTGGCCGAAAAATTGCCACCACGAAACGCGATCGGTTCAGGTGCGCCGGCCTCGACCAGAAGATCACGGGCGCGGGCGATCAGATCATATTGGCTATCTTCGTCAAGGCTGGCGAGCTGGCTCTCGCCCGTACTGGCCAGATCGCGAGGCTCGGCCCACATCGGATGGAGATGAAGCTGGATCTCCTGCCCCGCAGCGAGGATCGGCTCAACCATGCGGCGGATCGGTTCGATTCCGAAGACGCAGGCAGGCATCGGATCGACGAAGAAGCAGCCCTTGAGGTCATGCCGGGCGAGCACGCCGAGCTGATAGGCGACGCCCACGCCGGCCGCCTCGTAACTGCGTTTGAACGAGTCCTCCCAGTTCGACCAGTCAAGATCGGAACGCCAGGTCAGCTCAGTATCGATCGTCAACAGGACGCGCGTCCCGGGAAGAGACGTGACAGATTCCGGCTGTGGGGAAGTCTTCGTCACCATCGATAGAGCAAACGCCGTGCGCCTTTCCCGAACCTGCCGCAACATGCCTACATGAAGCTATAACGACATCATTTACCAGCGTGAAAATGATCATGAATAGCAAGAGCCATAGTCCGGGAAACACCGGGGGCTCTTTCAAGGTCTTCCAACGAGGCTGCGCGGACCGCGCGCGCCGTGCCGAAATGCATCAGAAGCGCCTTCTTACGGGCCGGCCCGATGCCAGGAACGTCGTCGAGCGGACTCCGGGTGAAACCGGCCGCGCGCTTCGCACGATGCGCGCCGATCGCGAAACGATGCGCCTCGTCGCGCATCCGCTGGAGATGAAATAGCAGCGGCGAATTGAGCGGCAGCATCGATTCCCGGCCACCCGGCAAATGGAAATGCTCACGTCCGGCGTTGCGGTCCGGCCCTTTGGAGATGCCGACCACAGGCACATCCTGAACGCCCATCTCCTCGAGCACGTTACAGACCGCGCTCACCTGGCCCTTGCCGCCGTCGATCAGCAGCAGATCAGGCCATTCGCCGCTGCGCCGTTCGGGATCCTCTTTCTCGAGTCTGGCGAAGCGCCGCTCAAGCACCTCGCGCATCATCGCGAAATCGTCACCCGGGGCTGTCTCGGGCCGCTTGATGTTGAACTTGCGGTAGCTGCCCTTGCGGAACCCTTCGGGGCCGGCGACGATCATCGCGCCGACCATGTTTGTGCCCATGATGTGGCTGTTGTCGTAGACCTCGATCCGGTCGGGCGGCGCCTCAAGTTCGAACAGATCGGCCATCTCCTGGAAAATCCGGCCCTGGGTGGTCGATTCCGCCAGCCGCCGGTCGAGAGCCTCGCGCGCGTTGCGGCGGGCCTGTTCCATCAGTTTGCGCTGCTCACCGCGCTGGGGGACCTTGATCCGGACCTTGCGGCCGGCGCGTTCGCTCAACGCGGTGGCGAGCAATTCGGCCTCAGCCGGCTGACGATCTACCAGGACGAGGCGCGGCGGCGGCACCTCCTCGTAGAACTGCATCAGGAAGCTCGCCAGCACCTCTTCTTCGGGCACGTCGGCGGTGTGAGCGGGGAAGAAGGCGCGATGCCCCCAATTCTGGCCGCCGCGGATGAAGAAGGCCTGGATGCACACGGTGTTCGCCTTGGTATCGAAGGCGAAAATGTCGGCATCGGCGACACCCTCGGCATTGATCGCCTGGCTTCCCTGGATGAAGGTCAGCGCACGGAGGCGATCACGATAGACCGCGGCGGTTTCGAACTCCATCGCATCGGATGCGGCGGTCATCGCCTCGCCGAGCTTCTTCTGCACCTGGGTCGACTTGCCGGTCAGAAAGGCCTTCGCGTCGGCAACGAGCTCGGCATACTCCGCTGCCGTAACCCGGTCGACGCAGGGCGCCGAGCAGCGCTTGATCTGGTAGAGCAGGCAGGGCCGATCGCGATTGGCAAAAAAACTGTCGGTGCAGGAGCGCAGCAGGAACAGCTTCTGCAGCGCGTTGAGGGTTTGGGTGACCGATCCGGCGCTGGCGAAAGGCCCGAAATATTGCCCCCTGGCGCGCCGCGCGCCGCGATGCTTCTGGATGCGCGGGAAATCATTATCCTCGCGCAGCAGGATGAAGGGGAAGCTTTTGTCGTCACGCAACAGGACATTGTAGGGCGGACGGTAGCGCTTGATCAGCTGCGCTTCGAGGAGCAGCGCCTCAGCCTCGCTGTTGGTGGTGACGATCGTCATCGAGCGGGTTTGCGCGACCATCCGGCTGAGCCGCTTCGGCAAACGTGTCACCTGGGTGTAGTTGGACACCCGGTTTTTCAGCGCCCGCGCCTTGCCGACATAGAGGACATCGCCACGCGCATCGTGCATCCGGTAGACGCCCGGCCGGGTCGGCAGTGTCTTCAACACATTGCGGATCGCTGCCACGCCGGCCTCAAGATCGGGCGTGTCTGTACCGCGCACGGTATAGGCGCTCTTCTCCTCGTTGAACCGGTCGCTCGATGTCGGGTCGCTCACGGCGCTGATCTAGGAGGCAAAGCCGGGCATCGCAACGGCGGGATCGCTGCCGTCAGACAGCGACCAGCCCCATTGTGGCGGAAGGATAGGATATGCCGGCAGCCACCAGCACGAGCAGCGCCAGCCCGGCACGAACCAGGCCCGACGGCGCGATGCTTCCCAGTAGCCCCTGTTCCCTGTTCCACAGCAGCGGCATTGCGAACAATCCAGACGCAATCATCGCCCAGATCAGCTCACGCGGCAGCGAATGGGCAAAATGCGCGCGCATCCCGCCCAGCAACATCACCCCCGCCCAGATCCAGCCGATCGCGCCCATGATCGGCGCTATAGGCGATGAGGGGTGAGGATTTGGTAAATTCAAGCGCGTCCCGCGCCCCGGCCAGGCACGGCAGGATCACCTCCGGGCTTCGCTGTCCGGCACGTCGCGATCAGCGCGACGATCGCGTCTTCTCATCCCAGGCCGGGCCGAAACCGATGTCTCGGATCACCTTGTCGAAACCATTGTTGACGATGTGCTGGGCAGCAACAAGTTGCTCGACATCGCGCCCTTCGAGATAACCGTCGATGAGGCGATGATAATTGCTGATCATCCCCTCTTTTTCCCGCGACAGCCGCATGAACGCGAATCCCCGGTCATGGAGACCAAGTTGCTGGAGCGGCAGGTTCGAATAATCCTGCGCCGGAATCTCGGGAAAGTCCGGGCTATCATAGGGGATCGGCTCGGGCGGGGTCGGCACAGGCCGCTCCTCATCCTCGGGATAGAAGGC
>CANJRZ010000142.1 GCA_947476735.1 Sphingomonadaceae bacterium | reverse complement strand
CTTCTTCGATCAGCGCAGCGATCACCCGCCGGACAGCAGTAAGCGTCGCATCTTCTTGCTTGCCAGTGCCGCGCCGAGCCATCGGCAGTGTGAATCATACTCGATTCATCTTGCATAGCCCCAGCGCACGGAAATCTGCCCCGGTTACCCAGCCGGTGACTCGCCTCCGGAATAACACGGTATTTGGGTCCCGCTGCGCAGTGTCGGGTTTTACACAGGGCCGGTTTAGCGATATGATGCAGGCGATGGAATCGGATCGCATCTCCAAGCTCACCGAGCCCCAGCGCATATGCCTGCGCATGGTTTTGATGCATCTTTCATCCAAGGACATTGCTCGCGAGCTCGGAATTTCGCCGCATACCGTCGATCAGCGGTTGCGGATGGCGATCCAGGCACTGGGTGTTGCGAACCGCTTCGAGGCGGCACGAATCCTTGCCCGGTTCGAAAGCCAGGCACCATATCAATCAGCCGTATATCAAACGCCGCATGTTGCTCCTGCCCCGGTTTATGACAGAGTTGGCTCGTCCGACATTCATGGGGTTCGGCAGGGCAACGAAGCTTTCCATGGCAGCGCGGTGCGGGAGGAACAGATTGCGTTCCGTACTCCGGCCTTCGCCACCGGCGGCAGTTTCATAAACCTGCCCATCCCCACGCCGGGGAGGGAGCATAATGACCTAAATATCGTGCAACGGCTGGGCTGGATCGTTTCGATCGCAATAGCCTCTGCCCTTGCCTTCGGCGGTCTGCTCGCCGGACTCGATGCGCTGAAGCGGCTCTTTCAAGCCTAAGCGCTTCCACAGTTTTCACAGCATTCGTCCATTCGGGACGCGCTGGTCCTTCGTCGGGCCGCGCGAAGGGAGATTCTCATGTTCAATCGTCAGACCATTCTCAAGCGCCGCGAAGTTGCCCAGGAAATCGCCGATCGTCTGATGGCGGCCGAGCACGCCATCGATATGGCGATCGCCCGCACCGCCGAGCTGACCGGTTTCATGCCGACAGCCCGCGCCGAAGCCGATCTTGCCTGCGAAGTGGGCCAGGAAGCGCTCGAATATGCCGCGGAGAGCTTCTCGGCGCTGGTCAAGGCCCGTGCCCAGATCATCGCAAGCCACCGCGAGCTGGCGGCGACCAAGGATCAGATCGGCCTCAAGACCTATGGTCTCGGCGGCCTCGTCGGCAAGCCCTTCGACTCGCACATCCGCCATATCAACGAAGTGGCTGCGGCCTGACGTTCGTCGACGCGGGATGAAGAAGGTCGAAGCCATGCTTGACCGGATCGACCCTATTGTGATCCGGTCGGGTTATGACCCTCATCATCCAGCTCCTGTATCTGTTCGTGCTTGTCGCTGTCTGTTCCTACGCGGGATGGCAAGGCGGCTGGCCCGAACGGACCGGAGCGGCGATCATGTTCGTGGGGTCGATCCTCACGGTGATCGCCGCAACCACATTTTACCCGGGATGGAACACGCCCGAGGCCGGAATCTTCATCGTCGATCTTCTGGTGCTCGCGGCGTTCGGAAACCTGGCTCTGTATAGTGATCGATTTTGGCCGATATGGGTAACATCCTTCCATTTGATCGCAGTGACCATTCACGTGGCGAGCCTGGCCGACAGCTCGGTGGCCGCGCTGGCATACGCGAACGCGCAGGAATTCTGGGCCTATCCCATGCTGGCGGGTATAGCGATCGGCACCTGGAACCACAGGCACCGGCAGGCTTCGCCCCGCAGGGGGAATGCCGCCAGATATTAGAGGAATTGCTGCTGCCGCTGGGCACGCCCCATACCGGCGCGATCATCGACGAACTGCTCGATGAATTCGGCAGCCTTCCCGCTATCCTGGCCGCCGAGCCGGCCGCACTCCATCTCTGCCTTCCCGAAGAGGGTCATGTCGTCAGCTTCCTGGTGGCGATGCGGGTGGCGATGCTGCATTCGCTCCGGGTGGAGCTCGGCCAGAGCCCCATATTGTCGACCTCCGAAGCCCTTACCGACTATCTGTTCGCGAGCATGGCGTACAAGCAGATCGAGCATCTGCGCGTGCTGTTCCTCAATTCGACCAACCGGCTGCTGCGCGACGAGGTGATGGCGAGGGGGACGGTCAACCAGGCCCCGCTCTATCCGCGCGAAATCCTCAAGCGCGCACTTGAGATCGGCGCGACCGCGCTCATCATCGTTCACAACCACCCGTCGGGCGATCCGAGCCCGTGCCAGGCCGACGTAAAGGCGACTGCACATCTGGTGGCAGCGGCCAGGCCGCTCGAAATCGCAGTGCACGACCACATCATCATCGCGCGAACCGGCTGGCGAAGCCTGCGCGCGGAAGGACTGATCTAGGTCATGTCGCAGTCGGGGAAGAAGAGTAGCAGTGTGATGGAGACCAGCATGATCCGGGACTTTGCGAGGCGGGTGATCGACGATTTCGGCGATCAGACCGACAGCTATGTCGCCAGCCGTATCGGCGTGCTGATCCGCGATGGCGACAGCTACGGCGTCGGCCTGTGGAAAGCCGTGGCCAGCGAAATCGAGCGTATCCGCCTGCCGGCGGAGAATGTCCCGCGCAGCCGCCACTGAGGCGCGGCCGCAACCGAAAGGGCTTCGGGCGCCTTCAGCGCCACACAGGGTTCCCGGCCGGCTGTCCTCCCCCCGATCCAGCCGGCCGGGGACAACAGGGAGGAAACTTCCAGCCCCCGAATGGGCGGTGGACCGGCAAGGGGCATTTGCGGTCCGCCGCCCGACTGGTTTTCGGCAGGCGAACGCCCGTTATCAACGATTGATATGGCCTTTCCGGGCGGCTGACGTCAGCTGTCGTCGCCCATCCGCAGCGCGGCGATGAAGGCCTCCTGCGGGATGTTCACATTGCCATATTCGCGCATCCGCTTCTTGCCCTCCTTCTGCTTGTCGAGGAGCTTGCGCTTGCGGCTGGCGTCGCCGCCATAGCATTTGGCGGTGACGTCCTTGCGCATCGCCGCGATCGTTTCGCGGGCGATCACCTTGCCGCCGATCGCGGCCTGGACCGGGATCTTGAACAGGTGGCGCGGAATCAGATCCTTGAGCCGCTCGCACATCCCCCGGCCGCGGACTTCGGCGGTGCCGCGATGGACGATCATGCTCAGCGCGTCGACGAGCTCGCCATTGACCATGATGCTCATCTTGACGAGGTCACCCTCGCGATGGCCGATCTGGTGATAGTCGAAGCTCGCATAGCCGCGGCTGATCGATTTCAGGCGGTCGTAAAAGTCGAACACCACCTCGTTGAGCGGGAGCTCATAGGTGATCTGGGCGCGGCCGCCGACATAGGTCAGGTTCTTCTGGATGCCGCGCCGGTCCTGGCACAGCTTGAGAATCGAGCCGAGATATTCGTCGGGGACATAAATGGTTGCCTCGATCCACGGCTCCTCGATCATTTCGATCCGGTTGGGATCGGGCATATCGGCGGGGTTGTGGAGCTCGATGACCTTGGCGTCCTCGGTCTTCGAATGGCTGAGCGACAGACGATAGACCACCGAGGGCGCTGTCGTGATCAGATCGAGATCATATTCGCGCGTCAGACGTTCCTGGATGATCTCGAGATGGAGCAGGCCGAGGAAGCCGCAGCGGAAGCCGAAGCCGAGCGCGGCCGAGCTTTCGGCCTCGAAGCTGAACGAGGCATCATTGAGCCTGAGCTTGTAGAGGCTTTCACGGAGCTTCTCAAAATCGGCAGCATCGACCGGGAACAGCCCGCAGAACACCACCGGCTGGACTTCCTTGAAGCCCGGCAGCGCCTCTGAGGTCGGCTTCTTCGCATCGGTGATCGTGTCGCCAACCCGGGTCTGGCTGACCTCCTTGATCTGCGCGGTGATGATGCCGATTTCGCCGGCGGCCAGTTCGGTCAGCTGTTCGAGCTTGGGGCGCATGCAGGCCACCCGGTCGACCAGATGCTGGGTGCCGTGCTGCATGAACATGATCTGCTGGCCCTTCTTCAGGATACCTTCGACCACGCGCACGAGGATGACGACGCCCAGATAGGGATCGTACCAGCTGTCGACCAGCATCGCCTTGAGCGGCGCGTCGCGATCCCCCTTGGGCGGCGGGATTCGGGTGACGATCGCCTCGAGCACGTCGGTGATGCCGATGCCCGATTTGGCCGAGGCGAGCACGGCATCGTCGGCGGGCAGGCCGATGATGTCCTCGATTTCCTTCCGGACCTTGTCGGGCTCGGCGGCGGGCAGATCGATCTTGTTGATGACGGGCACGATCTCATGATCATGCTCGATCGACTGATAGACATTGGCGAGGGTCTGCGCCTCAACCCCCTGTGCGGCGTCAACGACCAGCAGCGCGCCCTCGCAGGCGGCGAGGCTGCGTGACACCTCATAGGCGAAGTCGACATGGCCGGGCGTGTCCATCAGGTTGAGGACATAGTCGAGCCCGTCCTTGGCCTTGTAGTCGAGACGCACGGTCTGCGCCTTGATGGTGATCCCGCGCTCCTTCTCGATATCCATATTGTCGAGCACCTGCGCCGACATCTCACGTTCGGACAGGCCTCCGGTCTGCTGGATCAGCCGGTCCGCCAATGTCGACTTGCCATGGTCGATATGGGCGATGATGGAAAAATTGCGGATGCGGTCGATCGGAACGGTCACGAAATATCCTGGCTGCGGGAAAAGGCCTTGCCGCGCGCCATAGCAATGCCGGGACGTGGAAGCAAAGAAGCGTTGCTGTAACGTCCGACACCGTCTCACAGGCTCGGCCCATATATATTTAAGCATGGTTCGCCGCCCGTTTTGGGGAATGTCATGCGGCGGCGGGCGCGATTCGCATCTCCGGCGAATTTGCCCCGTCCTGATTATACGGGGGTTCGAGTATGAGACATGTCCTTCTGGCGGCCGTCGCGGCGGCCGCGCTTTCCACCCAACCTGCCCTGGCCGCCGATGCGCCGCCGCCGACCTTGTCCAAGTGTGACAAGCCGATCGGCAGCATCGCTGTGGTCGACGGTGAAGCCCAGGGCTGGATCAAATATGGGCTCAGCAGCCCCCGCGACCTGATCGCGGCGATGGCGATCCAGAGCGGCTGTTTCACGCTGCAGCAGGCCGGCAGTGGCCAGGCCGCGGATTTTCTCCTGACCGCCATCGCCGGCGACAAGGAAGAGGTCGACAAGGGCATTGGCATTGCCCAGACCGCGCTGACCGAGGGCCTGGTCCGTTCGGGCGCAGTCGGCAAGATGGCCGGGATGGGCGGCTTCGGCGGCCAGGCGCTGGGCATGCTCGGCGGCTTCGGCGGCAAGAAGAAGACGGTCGCGGCCGGCCTCAAGGTGCTCAGCCCGGCGACCGGCCAGGTGATCGCCAGTGGCACCGGTGAGCAGAGCAAGACCAGCGTCACGATTGGTGGCCTCGGCGGCATGGGAGGCAATCCCTGGGCCGACGCGGCCCGCCAGAATATCGTCGATCGCGGCTATGGCGACTATGCGAACAGCGGCTATGCGACGTCGAAAGACGGCCAGATGCTGACCACCGCCTTCGTCGTCGCGTTCAACAATGTCGTCGCCCAGCAGGGCGCGTTGAGCTCGATCAAGCCGGCCGCTGCCACCGCAGCGGCGCCGGCGGCGACGCAGGTCTCGGCCAAACCCACTTACACGACGGCGATCGACACCCAGCTCTATGCCAAGCCCGCCAAGGGCGCGACGGTGCGCTCGCTGCGGGCCGGCACCGCGCTGACGCCGAGCGGCGACCGCGAGGGTCTTTTCGTCGAAGTGAGCGATGCCTTTGGCACCAAGGGATGGGTCTCGGTCGAAGATCTGAAGTAGCAGTTCGCCAGCGCTGAAAGCAGCAGGCTCCGGTCCGCTACCAGGCGAGCCGGAGCCTGCTTTCTTTGGCCATTCCCAAGTGCGGCCACAAAGATGAAATGCAGAATTTCATTAGTGCAACGCACATCCGCATGAATTGCGCATATGGACGTAAGTCAAAATCTTCACTACAACGCGCCCGCAAGCTCCGAGCTGTTAGAAATATGCAGCCGGGCAATAGGGGTAGAAGGGAATCATCGTCGCAACTCATCCGGCAGGGCAAAGGATTGCGCCGGTGCGCGTGGATGCATCTCATATTTAGATGATACTATAATTAATTGGCTTACAAGCCTGTAAAACTTTGTTTGGGGAGACAATAACATGCAAATTCTTGGAGAAATTTCGCGGCGCGCCATGAGCACCGCGCTGGCCGTCGGTGTCGCCGGCACGTTCGCGCTCATTCCGTCGCAGGCGATGGCCCAGGCGCAGGCGGCCCCGCAGGCCGCCGCCGAGGAAAGCGGCCTTGAGGAAATCGTCGTCACCGCCCAGCGCCGGCAGGAAAACCTGCAGGTCGTGCCGATCTCGGTTTCGGCCATCAGCGCGAATACGCTCGCCAAGTCGGGTATCACAGGCACCATTCAGATCAGCCAGATCGTGCCTGCGGTGCAGATCACCCGCTCGGGCCCGCAGACCATCTTCTTCATCCGCGGCGTCGGCAACACGGCCGCCAATATCGGCGAGGAGGGCGCGAACGCCATCTATGTCGATGGCGTCTATCTCGGCGACCTCACCTCGGTGAACACCGATTTCAACAATATCGAGCGGATCGAAGTGCTGAAGGGCCCGCAGGGTACGCTGTTCGGCCGTAACTCGTCAGGCGGCCTGATCAACATCATCACCCGCGAGCCGGGCGATCAGGTGGTCGTCAAGGCCAATGTCGGCTATGGCAATTACAAGACCAAGCGCGGCCAGCTCTATGTTGCCGCGCCGCTGACCGACAAGCTCGCCTTCGACGTCGCGGTGACCGGCCGTGACCAGGACAAGGGCTGGGGCAAGAACCTGTTCACCGGCCAGGATTACAGCCTTGGCTGGATGTACGGTGCCCGAGTGAAGACGGTATGGCGTCCCGGCGATGCGACCAAGGTCGTCACCTCGGTCGACTATAAGCGCTCATTCGACACCTTCACCTCGGGATTCCAGATCAAAAAGGGCGCGGTCAACAGGGTCAGCGCGGCTTTCCCGGCGTTCGGCTATCAGGGCGATTACAACGTCAACGGTCCGCAGGCGGGTTCGGCGAAGGTCAAGGCATGGGGCGCCGCGCTGACTGTCGAACATGAGTTCGACTGGGCGACCCTGACCAGCATCACCGGCATGCGCTATGTCCGTGTCCAGTCGCGGCTTGACGCCGATTATACGCCGGTCGAGGGAACCTTCGCCGATGTGCAGGGCGCGACCCGGACTTATCAGCAGGAACTGCGTCTCGCATCGAACGGCGGCGGCAAGCTCAACTGGCAGCTCGGCGGCTTTTATTACGATGCGACCTCCAAGCTGCTCGGGCAGACGGTGACCGGCCTCGCCGTCGGCGGGATCGGCAGGGGCTTGCGGATCATCTCGACCGGCAAGACCAAGAGCTATGCGGCGTTCGGCGAGGTCACCTATGCGGTGACTCCTTCGACCCATGTCACCGCCGGCGTGCGCTACACCTCGGAAAAGCGGAGCTATGTGGGGGCGGAGTTCCCCGTCAACCAGATACCAGGCTCGGCTCTGGAAAACGCGTTCACCCTGCCTAAGCCGAATGGCTCAAAAACCATCCTGGGAAAGACCTTCCACAAGGTGACCTATCGGGTAGCGCTCCGCCAGGACCTGACCGACGACATCAACGTCTACGGCTCGTTCAATCGCGGCTTCAAGTCGGGCATCTTCGCACTGAACGCGACCCCGACAATAGCCCTGGCGCCGATCATCAAGCCGCAGACGATCGATGCGTTTGAAGTCGGCCTCAAGTCTGAACTGTTCGACCGGATGCTGCGCTTCAACATCGCCGGCTTCCACTACACGATCAAGGACTATCAGATCAGAACGTCCAGCCCCATCCTGCCCTCGACCTCGTTGCTGCTCAACGCGGGCAAGGTGAAGGTCGATGGCGCCGAGGTCGAAATGCAGCTCGCGCCGACCCGCGAATTGCGGATCAACGCCAACGCCACCTATCTCAAGGCGCGTTTCGGCAGCTTCCCGATCAACTCCTTCTTTGTTCCCAAGACCGTCACGAACACGGCGCCGGGCGCGAATCCCTGCAAACGGGATTCGGGAGCGCTCTTCGGCGGCAACACCAGTTGCGTCGGACCGGCGACGGGCAACCGGACGCCGCTGTCGCCGAGATTCGCGGCGAGCGTCGGCTTCACCTACACGATGGATGTCGGCGAGCATGGCCAGCTGATCGCCAACGGACTGCTCAGCTATACCGGCAAGGTCTATTATGAAGCGGACAACCGTTTGTTCCAGCCCGGCTTCTCGGTGCTCAATGGCGCGCTCGAATATAAGCCCAGCCCGACCTGGGGCGTCGAGTTGTTCGTCAACAACATCACCGACAAGCAATATCTGGTCACGGCGGCCGGCAATGGCGGTGGCGACCATGCCGAACTCGCTGCACCGCGGACCTATGGCGTCAATGTGAAGTTCGACTTCTGATCGATCCGATCCGAGGCTATCTTACGGGGGCGCCGATCCAATCGGCGCCCCCTTTCTTTTGACGCTTGCACAAAGCATGGGGCCGATGCCAATCAATGCGCATCAGCCTTGCGGCCCGGAATCGACCCGAGCCCGACCCGATGCAGACAGGAGAGACAGATATGAGCGATGGCCCCGTCACAATGACCGAGGCTGAATCCAGCCGGCTCGACTGGATCGGCCAGCATCTCGATCAGTATATCCGGACGGACGGCAAGGAAGGCCATATCGTCGATCTGACCGACATCGGCGGGCTCGATTTCACCACTTGCCTGCTGCTCCGGACCACGGGGCGCAAATCCGGCCAGGCTCGCACCCTGCCGCTGATCTATGGCGATACCGGCGGCGAAGTGGTGGTCATCGCATCGAAGGGCGGCGCCGACATTCACCCGGCCTGGTACCTCAACATGCTCGGCGGCGGACCTGTCTCCTTCCAGATCGGCGGCCAGGCATTTGAAGCGACATGGCGCGAGCCGGAAGGCGCCGAGCATGACGAAATCTGGGCGTTCATGCAGAAGCTCTACCCGCCCTACACCGACTACCAGGCGGGTACGAAGCGCAAGATCCCGATCGTGATGCTCAAGGCTACCAAGGCGATCGACAGCTTCACGGCCTGAACCGGGCATTCAGACCGGCGCGTGCCATCAAGACGGTACGCGCCTTTCCAGCACAGGGTACCCGCCATGACAGACACGCCTCGCAATCCCTTTCCCGCCGATGCCGTCCGCGACGATTTCGTCCCCAAGGAGGCCTATTTCTCGCGCGAGTTCTTCGAACTCGAGAAGGCCAATCTCTGGCCGAAGGTCTGGCAGATCGCCTGCCGCGAGGAGGAGATCCCCAATGTCGGCGATTTCGTCACCTATGACATTCTCGACGATTCGATCATCGTCACCCGATCGGCGCCCGACCGGATCCAGGCCTTCCACAATGTCTGCCCGCATCGCGGCAACCGGCTGACCGAAGGCTGCTCCCACGCCAAGCAGTTCACCTGCTCCTTCCATGGCTGGCGCTTCGGGCTCGACGGCCGCAACATCAGCGTTGTCGACCGAAAGGATTGGGGCGATCTGCTCAGCGATGAGGATGTCCGCCTGACGGAGGTCAAGACGGGAAGCTGGGCCGGCTTCATCTGGATCAACATGGATGACGGCTGCCAGCCGCTCGAGGAATTCCTCGCGCCGGTCATCGAGCTGACCAGCAAGCATGAATTCGAGAAGCTGCGCTATGCCTGGTATCGTACCTCGGTCGTCAACGCGAACTGGAAGACCGTCGCCGAGGCGTTCAACGAATTCTACCATGTGCAGACGACGCACAACCAGATGCTGACCTACACCAATGATTATTCGACGAGCAAAGCGATGGGACGGCATGGCTGGATCAGCTACGCTGCGGAAAATGGCTTCCCGCTGACGCGCTCGCCACGGCTCGCCCCGAAGGAAACCGACTTCCGGGATCTGGTTTTCGAATATGCCGAGCAGATGCAGCACGACCTCAACGCGATGTACAGCGAGCGCTCCT
>CANJRZ010000141.1 GCA_947476735.1 Sphingomonadaceae bacterium | reverse complement strand
TGATGATGCCGGGCGCGTTGATCGGCATCGGGCTCGGATACGGGTTCGCCGCCAGCCTGTCCGAAGCCTGGGTGCTGGTCGCGGTGGGAACATTGTCGCTCCTGTTCGGCGTGCAGCGGCTGTGGACCGAACGTGGAGGCCGTGCGGTGGCTTCGCAGCGCCTGCCCGACTCGATCGGAATGATATGCGGCTTCGGCTCGGGCCTCAGCAGCCAGATCGCCCATGCCGGCGGCCCCCCATTCCTGCTATACGTGCTCCCGCAACGGCTTCCGCGCGATATGTTCGTGGGTACGACGATCATGTTCTTCGCCGTGCTCAACTGGGTCAAGGTGGGTACCTATTCGGCGCTGGGCCAATTCACGCCGGACAATCTCCTTGCCTCGGCGGTGCTGATGCCGGTCGCGATCGCGGCGACCTTTGCGGGGGTCTGGCTTGTGCGCCGGGTGGAGCCCGAACGCTTCTACCTGATCGTGAACCTGCTCATGGCATTGCTTGGCATGAAGCTGATTTGGGACGGCGCTGGGACGTTGTATTAGGAGCTATGAGCGAGGAGTCCCGCCTGATCGACGCCCTGCGCGCGCTTGCGACGCATCCCGGCGCGCGCGGTTTGCGCGATGACGTCGCGGTGATCCCCGCGCCGCTCGGCCGGGATCTTGTGCTGACCCATGACATGATCGTCGAGGGCGTGCACTTCCTGCCCGCGGACCCGCCCGGCGACGTCGCCTGGAAGCTGCTCGCGGTGAATCTGTCCGATCTCGCTGCCAAGGGCGCGTCGCCGATCGGCGTGCTGATGGGCTATGGGATGACGGGCCAGGCCGACTGGGACGCTGGCTTCATCGCCGGCATGGCCCGTGCGCTTGACCATTTCGGCGTGCCTTTGCTCGGCGGCGACACGGTGAAGCAGCCGGCGGGCGACGGACGCGTGCTCGGCTTGACCGCGGTCGGGCAGGTGGCACCAGGCACGGCGCCCGACCGGCGGGGCGCTTGCCCGGGCGATCTGCTGTTCGTGACCGGGCCGATCGGCGATGCCGGGCTGGGCCTCAGGATCGCGCGCGGCGATATCGAAGGGCCGCGCCGGCTGCTCAAGGCATACCGGCTGCCTATGCCCCGGCTCGCCGAAGGGCGGCAGCTGGCGCCGATCGCACACGCGATGGCCGATGTGTCGGACGGGCTGCTGATCGATGCGCTGCGGATCGCCAACGCCTCCGGGCTGGCGGTTCATGTCGATCTCGATCGCGTGCCGCTGTCGGAGGCGGCGCTTGGCTTTGGCAAGGGTCGCACCGCCCGCCTTGCCGCCGCAACAGCGGGCGACGATTATCAATTGTTGTGCGCGGTCGCGCCGAATGACCGCCTTGCCGCGGCGGCGATTGCGGTAGAGATCGGGCGGTTTGATTCCGGCTCTGGTCTCCATGTCCGCGACGGTGACGGGCAGGTGCCGCTCCCCTCCAGCCTCGGCTATGAGCATGGCTGAACGAGCGATTAAGCCCCGAAAACGGGCCTTGCCGCGCGCCGAACATCGACCTACAGAGCCGCATTCGTGCCAAAGGGTTGGATGACGGGTTTAAATCCCCGATCCGGGCGCAAAGGGAGCGAAGGGAGTTAGGATGCTCATCGTAGAAGTCGCGATCGGCTGTGGTCTGATCGCCATATTGTACGGGCTGATCACCAGCCGTCAGGTGCTGGCGGCGTCGCCCGGCAACGAGAAGATGCAGGACATCGCTGCCGCCATCCAGGAAGGCGCACGAGCCTATCTCGGCCGGCAATATCGCACGATTGCGATCGTCGGCGTGGTGATGGCCGCACTCATCGCCTATTTTCTGGGCCTGACCTCGGCGGTCGGGTTCATCATCGGCGCGGTGCTTTCGGGCGCGACCGGCTTCGTCGGCATGAACGTGTCGGTGAAGGCCAATGTGCGGACGGCCGAAGCCGCGCGTACCAGCCTGCAGAGCGGCCTGACGCTGGCGTTCCGCGCCGGCGCGATCACCGGCATGCTCGTGGTCGGCCTCGGTCTCCTCGCGATCTCGCTGTTCTTCTATTATCTGGTCGGCATCCGCGGTCTCGCCGCCAATGACGGCGTCGTCATCGAATCGCTCGTGGCCCTCGCGTTCGGCGCCTCGCTGATCTCGATCTTCGCGCGTCTCGGCGGCGGCATCTTCACCAAGGCCGCCGACGTCGGCGCCGATCTCGTCGGCAAGGTCGAGGCGGGCATTCCCGAGGACGACCCCCGCAACCCCGCCACCATCGCCGACAATGTTGGCGACAATGTCGGTGACTGCGCCGGCATGGCGGCCGATCTGTTCGAAACCTATGTCGTGACGCTCGGCGTGACGATGATCTCGATCGCGCATTTCGCCACCGGCACCGCCGATGAGGTGCTTCGTCTGATGTCGCTGCCGCTGATCGTCGGCGGCGTCTGCATCATTACCTCGATCATCGGCACCTATATGGTTCGCCTCGGCGCCAGCCAGTCGATCATGGGCGCGCTGTACAAGGGCTTCTGGACCTCGGCGATCCTTGCCGTCCCGGCGATTTACTATGTCACCATGCGCACGCTCGGCGACATGAGCGCGACCGTCGCCGGTGCGGACTTCACCGGGATGGACGTGTTCTGGTGCATGGTCATCGGCCTCGCCCTCACCGGCGCGCTGGTGTGGATCACCGAATATTACACCGGCACCAATTATCGCCCGGTCCGCTCGATTGCGAAGTCGTCTGAAACCGGTCACGGCACCAACGTGATCCAGGGTCTGGCGATCAGCCTCGAATCGACCGCCTTGCCGACGATCGCGATCGTCGTCGCGGTGGTCGCGGCCTATCAGCTCGCAGGCATCCTCGGCCTCGCCTTCGGCGCGACCGCGATGCTGGCGTTGGGCGGCATGGTCGTTGCACTCGACGCGTACGGTCCGGTCACCGACAATGCCGGCGGCATTGCCGAAATGGCGGGCCTCGACGACAGCGTTCGCGTCCGTACCGACGCGCTCGATGCCGTGGGCAACACGACCAAGGCGGTGACCAAGGGCTATGCGATTGGCTCGGCGGCGCTTGCGGCGCTGGTGCTGTTCGGCGCCTATACCGCCGACCTCAAGCTGTACTTCCCCGATCTGCCGGTCGATTTCGGCCTGTCCAACCCCTATGTCATCGTCGGGCTGCTGCTCGGCGCGTTGCTGCCGTATATCTTCGGCGCCTTCGGAATGACGGCGGTGGGCCGTGCGGCCGGCCAGGTGGTTGAGGACGTTCGCGCCCAGTTCCGCGACAATCCGGGGATCATGGAAGGGACCAGCCGTCCCAACTATGCGCGGACCGTCGATCTGGTCACCAAGGCCGCGATCAAGGAGATGATCATCCCTTCGCTGCTGCCGGTGCTGGCACCGATCGTGGTTTACTTCGCGATCACCGCCGTTGCGGGTCAGGCCGAGGGCTTTGCTTCGCTTGGCGCGCTGCTGCTCGGCGTGATCGTCTCGGGGCTGTTCGTCGCCATCTCGATGACCTCGGGCGGCGGTGCATGGGACAACGCCAAGAAGTATATCGAGGACGGCAACCACGGCGGCAAGGGCTCGGAAGCCCATAAGGCGGCTGTGACCGGCGACACCGTCGGCGATCCCTATAAGGATACCGCGGGTCCGGCCGTGAACCCGATGATCAAGATCACCAACATCGTCGCACTGCTGCTGCTGGCAGCGCTTGCGCACGCGATGTGATCTGAACGTCGACAGCTGAAAAAAGCCCGTCCGGAGCAATCCGGGCGGGCTTTTTCTTTTTCGGCGCTTCGAAGAGCTGAAAGAGCGGGCGATGCGGCTCAATTGCTTTCGGGCGAAAAATCCCTATATCGGGGTTGCTATCGTCGCCTGCGACGGAATTTGAGGCCAGTCGGCCACGCCTTCCCTTTCTCGCTACCCTGGCTCCTCCGGCACCTTGCCGCGAGGAACGCTCTGTTTTCTTGAAAGGGAAACATCATGCCGATCGGCACCGTCAAATTCTTCAACGCCGACAAGGGATATGGCTTTATCGCCCCCGAAGATGGCTCTCCGGACAGTTTCGTCCATATTTCCGCTGTCGAGCGCGCCGGAATGTCCACGCTCCAGAAGGAGCAGCGCGTCAGCTATGAGCTGGAAACCGACAAGCGCGGCAAGACGTCGGCTGTTAATCTCCAGCTCGCCTGAGCCCGGTGGCCAAAGAAGAGCTGCTATCGCTCGATGGCCTGATCGAAGAAATCCTTCCCGATGGCCGCTTTGCGGTCCGTCTCGAGAATGACCATCGAATCATCGCCTATACCGCGGGCAAGATGCGGCGTTTCCGCATCCGCTCGGTCGTGGGAGACCGTGTCATCGTCGAGATGACGCCCTACGATCTGGAAAAAGGCCGCATCATCTATCGCGAGCGCACGCCCGGCGGTCCGCCCGGAGCACCCAGGCGGCGCCGCTAGAGCGATATCGAAGCGACCGGAATCATCCGCCGACTCGGAAATCGCGGTACAACGAAAGGCGAGATCGGTCGATCTGATTGCATTAGATCGACCGATCTTGAGCATTTCCTGTCAGGCGGAAGCGCCTGACAGGAAATGCTGAATTTAATGAACTCTCCGAAACAGTGCCCGGTTCAATCGGATCGGGCACTGCTTCGGCACAATAATATGAGCGCGACCAGCGCCAGGAAATATCATGAACAATAGTTTCGAAACGTCTTCTTCCTCCGGCCGCGCCTCGTTGGCGCCGCTTTCCTCCGCTGCCAGCCGGTCATTTCTGCGGCCCCGGTCGGCGACACTGTCCCGCCGCGAGCTGCGTCGCATCGTCGAAGAGGTGATCGGCTAGTCGTCGCGCTATCGGGCGCGACCTAAACCTTCAGCCAGGAGCCATCATGTCCGCGACACTCACATTCTATCTGAAGCAAGCGACCCAGAACGAGCAGGACGCGGCGAATGCCGCACTCGACAATGTCCGCGATCGCGCGCTTCGATCCGCCCATACATGGCGGCTGCTGGCCGAGCGCCTGATCCGCGCCGAAGCGATACGATCGTCTCGAGACGAGCAGAGCGAAGAAGAAGAAGAAGACGGCGCCCTTGTCTGATCTGCGCCTCTCGCGGGCAGCCGGCGGGCGCTGCGAGGCAGACGGCTCAGGGACCCTTCTTGCGGATGAGATAGCGGTACACCCCGATCCCATTGATACCGAGCAGAGCAATGTTCTGGGTGCCGATTCCCTCCGCGTCGGGCTTGAGAAAGCCCCATGCGATCAGCGCGATGGACGAGGTCACGAAGATCACGAACGCCCAGCCGGTCCAGCGGCGACCGATATCGAGCGATACGATCAGCGCGGCAATGGCCCCCGCGATCGCGCCATACCATTGCACGGCTTCAGTCAGCATTTGGAAAGCTTCCCTCTGTCAACGGCTCCATGAGAAGGGCAACCTTTGACGTTGTGAATGCGTTCCAGCGCTGACTGGGCCAAGATCCGGGCAGGCCATGGGTGAAACTCCGATCTTCTTCGACGCATCGGGACGCAGGCGGCGGCGCTTCGCGGCTGCAGTGATCGCATTCGTCCTGCTGTTGCTGCTCTCGGCGGCTGTCTTTTTAGGATCCATCGTCGCAGTCGTGCCGCAGCCGCCTTTGCCATTCGAGGTCGAGCGGCCGCCTATTTCCCCGCTGACGCGGCAGCGCGATCATGCGCTGGTCAAGACCAGTGCCCGTCAGGTCCGCCATATGTGGCGTGATTTCCGCCATCTGTTGACGCTCGGCCGGCCGGGTCAAAGCGTGCCGGCGGTTTCCTATGCCTTTCATGCCCCATGGGACGATGCCTCCGCCGCGTCGCTGGCGCGCCATGTCGACGAAATCGACTGGCTGATCCCCGGCTGGATTTCGATCACCGGTCCCAATCACAAGGTGACAAGTTTCGCCGACCCCCGCGGCAAGGCGATCATCAGCCATGCCGCGCATCGGCCGAAACTGATGCCAATGGTCCAGAACGCGCTCGATGGCGGTTGGGATGGGCCGGGTATTTCGGCCCTGCTCCACGATCCTGCCCAGACCCGAGCGACGCTCGATCGAGTGGCCCGGCTGCTCGCCGAAAACCAGGCCAGTGGCGTATTCTTCGATTTTGAGGAGCTGCCACCCGAGGCCCACCATGCCTACCAGGCCTTTCTGCGCCAGGCGCATGCACGGCTACCGGGCATGACCATCGCCATCGCGGTGCCCGTCGCCGATTCCGGCTGGGATTTGAAAGCCTATGCCCGGGTCGCCGACCGGCTTTTCCTGATGGCCTATGACGAGCATTCCGAGCCGGGCGATCCCGGCCCGATCGCGTCGCGTCCCTGGTTCGCCGATTCGGTCGCGCGAGCCGTGCGCGGGCTTCCGCACGAGAAGGTCGTCGTCGCGCTGGGCTCCTATGCCTATGACTGGGAGAAGGGCGGCGACACGATCGCCCATTCGGTCGAAGATGCCTGGCTCACCGCGAAAGAGAGCGGGATCACACCTCGCTTCGACCGGTCGAGCGCAAACAGCAGCTTTGCCTATCAAGAACAGGGTGTGCGGCACGACATCTGGCTGCTCGACGCCGCCGCGATGCACGGCCAGCTCGCGGCGCTCAGGACATTGGGGCTTAACGCAATAGCATTGTGGCGGCTCGGCACGGAGGATCCCTCGATCTGGAAGATGTTCGGTCGCACCGGTCAGGTACAGCCGCCTGGCGCGATCGAGGAGATCCCCGCCGGCACCAATGTCGATATCGATGGGTCCGGAGAAATATTGAGGATCGGTGCGGTGCCGGTGCCCGGGCATCGCCACGTCGTGACCGACCGGAACGGGGAGATCACCGACATACGCTTCGACCGATTGCCCAGCCCCTATCAGATCCAGCGAACCGGCTATCGCCCAAAATTGGTCGCGCTCACCTTCGATGATGGTCCTGATCCGCTGTGGACGCCCAGGATACTCGACCTTCTGAAGGCCGCGAACGTGCCCGCGACCTTCTTCGTGGTCGGCGAGAATGCCTTGACCCAGCGCCGCCTGCTCGAGCGAGAGATCGCCGAGGGGCATGAGGTGGGCAGCCACACCTACACCCATCCCAATCTGGCGCTGGCGAGTCCGCGGGAGACCGCGCTTGAGCTCAACGCTAACCAGCGACTGTTCCAGGCCTATACGGGTCGTTCGCTGCGTCTGTTCCGCGCACCCTATTTCGGCGACGCCGAGCCGACGACCGCCGATGAAATCGTCCCGGTCGCTGAGGCACAGCGGCGCGGCTATCTCTCGGTCGGGCTCCATGTCGATCCCGGCGACTGGAAGCGTCCTGGCGCCGCCGAGATTGTCCGGCGCACGATCGACGGGGTCGAGGGCGGCAGTAGCGATTTCTCGGCCAACATCGTGCTGCTCCATGATTCGGGCGGCGATCGCGCACAGACCGTGGCGGCGCTGCCGGTCCTGATTCGCGAGCTTCGCGCGCGGGGCTATCGTTTCGTGGCGGTGTCCGAGCTGGCGGGCCTCCGCGCCGGCTCGGTCAATCCTCCGATTTCGAAGAGCGACCGGTTTGCGGCGGAGACCGATCTGGCGCTGTTCAGTGCGCTCGGAGGGATCACCATCGCGATCAAATGGATCTTCCTTGTCGCGATCTCGCTCGGCATAGCGCGCGCGGTCCTGTTGTCGGGATTGGCGCTGACCCAGGCGCGACGCGAGTCACGGGCGGTGTTTCCGCCGATCGATCCCGACACCTTCGTCACCGTGCTGATCCCGGCGTTTAACGAAGAGCGGGTGATCGAGCGATCGGTGCGGGGGGTGCTCGAAAGCCGCGACGTCAATGTCCAGATCATCGTGATCGACGACGGCTCCAGGGACAGGACCAGCGAGGTTGTCCGTGCTGCCTTCGCCCACGAGCCGCGGGTCCGGTTGCTGACACTGGAAAATGGCGGAAAGGCGCGCGCGCTCAATCATGGCCTTGAGCTGGTTGAGGGCGAGATTGTGATCGCGCTCGACGCCGACACCCAGTTCGAGCCGACCACGATAGCCCGCCTCGCCCGCTGGTTCGCCGATGAAGCGATCGGCGCGGTTGCGGGCAACGCCAAGGTCGGCAACCGGGTCAATCTGGTCACCCGCTGGCAGGCGCTCGAATATATTACGGCGCAGAATCTGGAGCGGCGCGCGCTCGCCCGGCTTGATGCGATGACCGTGGTGCCCGGAGCCGTCGGTGCGTGGCGGCTCTCCGCGATCCGCGAGGTCGGCGGCTATCCGCCCGACACGCTCGCCGAGGATCAGGATCTGACGATCGCGATTCAGCGCGCCGGCTGGCGCGTCCATTATGACCAATATGCGGTGGCCTGGACCGAAGCGCCCGAGAGCGTAGCGGCGCTGGCCAAGCAACGCTTCCGCTGGGCCTATGGGACGCTGCAATGCCTGTGGAAGCATCGCCGGGTGATCGGTAGCGGTCAGCCGCGCGGGCTCGCGCGGGTAGGACTGCCGCAGGCCATCTTGTTTCAGATCCTGCTCGCGGCGGTCTCGCCGGTGATCGATCTCGCGCTGATTGCCAGCATCGTCTCGACGTGGTTCGAGGTCCAGGCGCATGGCTGGGCGCAGACCAGCACCGATATCGACAAGATGCTGACCTATTGGCTGGTCTTCACCGCGATCGACCTCCTCGCCGCGTTTATCGCCTTCGCGCTCGAGCGGCGTGAGCAGTGGCGATTGCTGTGGCTGCTGGTCCCGCAGCGCATCGGCTATCGCCAGATCATGTATTATGTCGTGCTGAAGGCGCTCGGCGCCGCGCTGCGTGGCCCTCGGGTCGGTTGGGGCAAGCTGGAACGTTCGGGGCGGGTGGCCGCCTGATGCTTTGGTGTGGCCGGAAGGCAGGCGAGTGATGAACCTCCGTTCGGCGCGGGCGATTTTGGCGTCCACCTGCGTGCTGTTCGCGCTGGTGCAGATCGCCGCCTTTCGCTGGGGCGTCATCACGCCGGACAGTGTCGTCCAATATGGCCAGGCATTGAGCGGCCAATATGACGACTGGCATCCACCGATCACCGCATGGCTGTGGCGCCAGCTTCTCCGCTTCGGCACAGGCGGGGCGCCGTTCCTGTTGCTCGATGTCGCGCTGTACTGGGGGGCGATCGGCCTGATCGCTGACCGGATCGCGGTTCGCCATGGCGTCTGCTGGGCGGCGGCCCCGATGCTCATCGGAATGTTGCCGATCCCGTTCGGCCAGATCGGCGCGATCCTCAAGGATCCGCTGATGGCGTGCCTGCTGCTCATGGCTGTGGCACTGCTTGTCCGCGGCGAGGAGGCGCGAGGATGGCTAAGGCGGTTCGCGCTGCCGCTGATTCTGGTCGCCGCCGCTACGCGCATCAATGCACCATTTGCGGCGCTGCCGCTCCTGCTGCTCTGGCTGCCACAGGGCTGGACAATGTCGCCGGGAAGAATTGTAGCGAGTGCTTCAATTGCCATTGCAGTGCTGCTGGCGTCGGGCTGGACGATTAATCAGGCGATGCTACGGCCACATCATTCGCAGCCGATATTCTCACTGATCAATTTCGACCTTGCCGGCATCATCGCCCAGGGCGGCCCAAATCTCTATCCGACTCTCGGCACCGCCGAGGCGCGCGCGTTCACTGCTGCCTGCTATGAACCGAAGCTCTATGGCGCCCGTGACGCCGACCATTGCGCGTTTCCGGAGGACAGCCTTGCCGCCTATGCCGCTCGCTCCGGCGCGAGCCCGGTCGGCCTCTGGCTTTCGGCGATACTGGCCGCGCCGGGACCCTATCTTCGTCATCGGCTCGAACATGTCGACCTGAACTGGCGGCTGGCTGTGGCGGGCGTGCCCGACGATGCGGTCTACATGATGAGTGAGCCCAATCCTTTCGGTCTTCGCTTCACACCCAATGTCCTGACGCGCGCGGTTGCCGGCGCAGCGCGCGCGATGGCCTGGTCACCGCTCGGCCGGCCGGCCACCTGGCTGGCCGTGGCGCTGGGGCTGCTGATAGCGGCGCCGAGGCTGAAGTCGCGGCCGCTCGTCACCGCGCTGGCCGCATC
>CANJRZ010000140.1 GCA_947476735.1 Sphingomonadaceae bacterium | reverse complement strand
AGCGCGGCAAAGGGGATGATGCCTACCGAACCGTTGCGTTGCTCCAGCAGCAGGGTGGCATATGGTTTGGCGATCGCGGCGGAGGGCGGTGCGGCAGTTGCGGCGACCGGCGCAAGGATCTGGCCACGCATCGTATCGTTGGCGAGGTCGGTGCGCAGCTCCTTTTCGCTGATGCGCGCCTGTGCGAGCGCATTGCGCATCACCGTTTCGTCGAACTGACCGGTAATGGTGCTGCGGAAGGCCGGCATCTTCGCGAGTTGTGCATCGACGAGCCGTTTCCCGACGGCAAAGCCCTCGCTATCTGCCCAGACCTCAAGCGCGCGGGCGTTGATCAGTGCGTTGGTCACGCCTTCAAAGGCGCCGGCGGCGATAAATTGCTTCTGATCGATGCCGGGTTGCGCACGGCGCGCATTTTCGAGTTGGTTCTGAATGCGTCGCAACAATTCTCCGGAGCCGATCTTCGCTCGGCCTGCCGTGGCGATGGTCTCTCCTCCTCCCGCGGCTCCCATGGGACCGGACGGGCCGTTCACCCCCGTGATGATGAAGGCGACGAGGACGAGGCCGAGGATACCGAGGAAAACCCACGAGGAAAGCCAGCGGCGAAATAAGGTGATCATCGGGTGTTCCGTGTGAAGCCGAACAGGGATTGAGGCTGCAATAGGGGCCAATCCCCGTCATCGCAATGACCGTGACGGTTGCGATGATTGGGCAGGGACTTTAAGGCCCGGCGCGAAAAGAAGGGGATGGCAATGGCATTGCGCAAGCTGGTAGCGGGCAACTGGAAGATGAATGGCTCCCTGGCCTCGCTGGTCGAGCTCGATTTGATCCTGGCGGCGGCGCAGGCTCATCCGTCTGTCGATGTAGCGGTCTGTCCGCCGTTCACCCTGATCGCGCCGGCAGTGGCGCGCGTCCCGGCGCTGGCCGTCGGCGCGCAGGATTGTCACGGTCAGTCAAAGGGTGCGCATACCGGCTGTGTCAGCACGGCTATGCTGGTGGAGGTGGGCGCTAGGCTTGTCATCGTCGGCCACAGCGAGCGTCGTGCCGACCAGCATGAGACCGATGCAGAGGTGCAGGCCAAGGCCGCTGCCGCAATTTCCGCGGGTATGGTCGCGATCGTCTGCGTCGGTGAGACCGAAGCAGACCGGGATGCAGGCCGTGCGATGGCAGTTGTCGAAAGCCAGCTTGACGGCTCGATCCCGCGCGATGGGACCGGCGCCACGCTGGTCGTGGCGTATGAACCGGTCTGGGCAATCGGTACCGGTCGCACGCCGTCGACCGGCGACGTCGCCGATATGCATGCCGCAATCCGTGCCAGGCTCGCCGGGTTGATCGGCGGTGAGGGCGCCAGGGTGCGCATCCTGTATGGCGGCTCGGTGAAACCCGACAATGCCCGCGAGCTGTTGGCGGTGGCCGATGTCGACGGTGCGCTCGTTGGTGGAGCGAGCCTGACCGCCGCCCAGTTCGTGCCGATCATTGAAGGTGCGGTAGCTGCATCGGGCTGAGTCTGCATTCGGCCAACAAATCGCCTGCAGTCCCGGCAAGGTTGAACCTTCGGCCCCGATCGACTAGATGGCCGCCAAGCTCGTCATCGAAAGTAGCGCATGTTCACCTTTCTGCTCGTTGTCCACATCATCATCGCGGCGATGCTCGTCATCGTCATCCTGATGCAGCGGTCGGAAGGTGGCGGGCTGGCGTCGGGCGGAAATCCGGCCGGACTGATGAGTGCCCGCGGCGCCGCAGATTTCCTGACTCGCGCGACCTCAGTCCTGGCGACGATCTTCGTAGTCCTCTCGATTATACTGGCAGCACTTGCGGCGCGTGAGCGCGCGCCCAGCAATGTCGACACTTCGCTGGTCGGCAAGACCGCCGACACCGCTCCCGAGCCGGCGGCACCGGTGAGCAACGATCCGCTCGCGGCTGCGGCGGCGCAAGGCGGCGACGCGGTTCCCGCCAACGGCGCCCAGCCCCAATAAGCCCCGGCCATCGCGGAAACGCAGGCGTCTGCGTCCAGCGGTCGCCGCTTCCGGCGGTCGTCCACAGTTTTTATCGCAAAGACGGAGTCCCCACCTTGCCCTTCGCCCCTTTGCGCGGTTAAACCCATTCTCCCATGGCGCGGTTCATTTTCATCACCGGCGGCGTGGTCTCCTCGCTTGGAAAAGGTCTCATGGCGGCCAGTCTCGCCGCCCTGCTCCAGGCGCGTGGCTATCGGGTCCGTATCCGTAAGTTCGATCCCTACCTCAACGTCGATCCGGGCACGATGTCGCCATACCAGCACGGCGAGGTTTACGTCACAGACGACGGGGCAGAGACCGACCTGGACCTCGGCCATTATGAGCGCTTCACCGGCGTGCCGGGCCGCCAGTCGGACAATATAACGTCGGGCCGAATCTATCAGACGATCATCCAGAAAGAACGGCGCGGCGACTATCTGGGCGCCACCGTCCAGGTGATTCCGCACGTCACTGACGCGATCAAGGAATTCGCGCGCACTGATGTCGACGATCTTGATTTCGTGTTGTGCGAGATCGGCGGAACCGTCGGCGACATCGAATCGCTGCCCTTCATGGAAGCGATTCGTCAGCTCCGGAACGATCTGGGCCGGGGCAACAGCGTATTCATCCATGTCACGTTGGTGCCCTACATTGCGGCTGCGGGCGAGTTGAAGACCAAGCCGACCCAGCACAGTGTGCGCGACCTGACCTCGCTCGGTATCCAGCCCGATGTGCTCGTCTGTCGCTGCGAGCGGCCTTTGCCTGAAAATGAGCGGGCCAAGATTGCGCTGTTCTGCAACGTCGCCAAAGACGCGGTTATTCCCGCGCTCGACGCGAGCAGTATTTATTCGGTGCCCCTTCAATATCATGCTGAGGGGCTGGACGAAGCGGTGCTGGCGGCGTTCGGTATCGAAGCTGAGGATGAGCCCGATCTCGCGCGCTGGACCGAAATCACCGACAGTCTCGAAAATCCCGAGGGCGAGGTGACGATCGGTGTCGTCGGAAAATATGTCGGGCTGCTCGACGCCTATAAATCGCTCCACGAGGCGCTGGTGCATGGCGGCATCGCCAACCGGGTGAAAGTCCATATCCGCTGGATCGATGCCGAGTTGTTTGAGCAGCAGGACGAAGGCGAGATCGCGGCCCAGCTCGAGCCGATGAACGCAATCCTCGTGCCGGGCGGGTTCGGCGAGCGGGGATCGGAGGGCAAGATCGCTGCCGTCCGCTTCGCCCGTGAGCGCAAGGTGCCCTATTTCGGCATCTGCCTCGGCATGCAGATGGCCTGCATTGAAGGTGCCCGCAACACTGCTGGCATCGCCGACGCATCGACCACCGAGTTTGGCCCAACCGCCGAGCCGGTCGTCGGCCTGATCACCGAATGGATGAGTGAGGCGGGCCTCCAGAAGCGTGAGGAGGGTGGCGACATGGGTGGCACGATGCGGCTCGGCGCTTACGATGCCGTCCTTTCCGGTAACAGTCACGCTGCGGCGATCTATGGGAGCACAGCGATCTCCGAACGGCACAGACACCGATACGAGGTCAACGCCCATTACAAGGAGCCGCTGGAGCGGGGCGGGTTGGTATTTTCGGGGATGTCTCCCGATGGCGAGCTGCCTGAAGTGATCGAGCGGCCCGATCATCCCTGGTTTGTCGGCGTGCAGTTTCATCCCGAGCTCAAGAGCAAGCCGTTTGATCCGCATCCGCTGTTCCGCAGCTTCATCGAGGCCGCCGTTAAGCAAAGCCGGCTGGTCTGACCTGAGCAACTGGGCAGGTACAATCGAGCGATGAGATCGAGACCTGCCATCGTAAAATGCCGCAGTGGTGGATCAAGCGGGTGCCTCGCCGAAACCTCAACGGTCCGGGAGAGCTGCCCGCACGTCTCGTCGGCGGGTTTCAGTTGACCTCGACGTCGCCGGCATCGCCAAGCCATGCCGCCTGACGAACGTCGCCATGCCGGTTCAGCCCGGCAATTCGGGCATCACCGGATCGCTCGGAGCACAGGGCTCAGGGTCGGTGGGTGACGGGACGGGAATATCGACCGGTGCGTCGGCCGGGGTGTCATCGGGGTGTGGGGGCTGGCTGGCGATGGTACATCTCCTTCGCGTCCAGAACGCGCAGCGAGCGCGCTCTATCCGTCTCCCGGCCGATATCCGGAACGCTGCGCGTTATTATTGGTACGAACCGATAGAAACCAGGATCTGGGGAGGCCTGAAACGGCAAACGCCGGGGATGTTGCCAACCCCGGCGCCGCGTGACGATAGTCGTCACCCCCCTAGTCGGGCTCTACACCATCACCCCTTTAAATGACGGCGGAACCACGATTTTTCCCCGAACCATGGCCTGTTTATTATTGCCTATGTTCCGTGACGTTTCTCCTACAGCTCGCCTCCGAGCTTGTCATGGGCTTTCAGGTGGCACGCGAGCGAAAGAAGAGGGTGTGTGTTTTCTAGGCAACAGAGACTGAACGGTACGGTCGGAAAATCCGGGCCGAAGCGGTTGCCCGGACGCGGCTCTCCGCCTAGACAGCCGCTGCCTCTTTCCAGCGAGTAACCTGTTCCATGCGCATGTCCCGTCACTTCCTGCCCGTGATGAAGGAATCGCCCGCCGACGCCCAGATTGTTAGCCACAAGCTGATGTTGCGCGCGGGCCTGATCCGCCAGACTGCCGCCGGCATCTATGCCTGGCTGCCGCTCGGTCATCGCGTGCTGCGCAAGATCGAGCAGATCGTCCGCGAGGAGCAGGATCGCGCGGGAGCGATTGAGCTCCTGATGCCCACGATGCAGTCAGCCGACCTGTGGCGCGAATCGGGCCGGTACGACGCCTATGGCCCCGAAATGCTGCGCATCAAGGACCGGCATGATCGCGAAATGCTGTTCGGGCCGACCAATGAGGAAATGATCACCGCGATTTTCCGCGACAGCGCGCGCAGCTATCGCGACCTGCCGCGGACACTCTACCATATCCAATGGAAGTTCCGCGACGAGGTCCGTCCCCGGTTCGGGGTGATGCGCGGTCGCGAATTCCTCATGAAAGATGCTTATTCATTCGATCTCGACGCCGAGGGCGCGCGGCAAAGCTACAACCAGATGTTCGTCGCCTATCTGCGCACATTCAGGCGGATGGGGCTGTCGGCGATCCCGATGCAGGCCGACACCGGTCCGATTGGCGGCGATCTCAGCCACGAGTTCATTGTCCTCGCGCCAACCGGCGAGAGCGAGGTCTTCTACCATGAAAATTGGGAGAAGGACCGCTCGCTCGCAGTCGACGCCGATGATCGAGCGGCGCTGCAGGCGTTCGTCGGCGCGCTGACTGCCGACTATGCTGCCACCGACGAGAAGCGCGATCTCCCGCGCGAGGCCGATGCCGGCGACAAGCTCAAGCAGTCGCGCGGTATCGAGGTCGGCCACATCTTCTACTTCGGCACCAAATATTCGAAGGCGATGGGGATGAGCGTCCAGGGACCCGACGGCCAGCCGGTGATCCCGGAAATGGGGAGTTATGGCATCGGCGTGTCGCGGCTGTTGGGCGCGATCATCGAGGCCAGCCATGACGATGGTGGGATCATCTGGCCAGACGCGGTTGCGCCCTATGCGGTCGGCCTGATCAACATGCGTGCCGACGATGCGCGCTGCGCCGCGGCCGCTGACGATCTCTATGCGAAGCTGCAGGCGGCGGGCGTCGAGACGCTCTACGACGACCGCGACGAACGCGGCGGCGCAAAGTTTGCGACGATGGATCTGATCGGCCTGCCCTGGCAGATCGTGATCGGTCCCAAGGGGCTCGATAAGGGCGTGGTCGAGGTAAAGCGCCGCGCGACGGGCGAGAAGGTCGAGCTGTCGGTCGAGGATGCGCTGGCGAGGGTAAGCGGCTAAGCCGCTCGCATGCTGCTGAACCGCTACGAGCGCATGATCGCGAGGCGCTACCTGCTGCCGGGCAGGGGCGAGGCCTTCATCTTCCTCGTCGCCTCGATCAGTCTCGTCGCGGTGGCGCTCGGGGTTGCCGCGCTGATCATCGTGATGAGCGTGATGAACGGCTTTCGCGCCGAGCTGTTCGACAAGATTGTCGGGCTCAACGGCCATGCAGTGATCCAGGGCTATGACGGAAAGCTGCCCGACTGGCGCCGGATCGTTGCCCGGACGAGCAGTCTGCCCGGGGTCACATCGGCCACCCCGCTGATCGAGCAGCCACTGATGGCGAGCTATTCGGGGCGGGTCGCCGCGGTGCTGGTACGCGGGATGACGGTCGAGGACATCCGTCGCAACCCGGTGATGCAGGGTAAGGTTGTGCGAGGATCGCTGGGCGCGGTCACGCCTGGTACGAACCGGATCGCGATCGGTGCGCGCCTTGCCGAGCAGCTCGGCGCCGATCTCGGCAGTCAGGTCAGCCTGATCAGCCCGCAGGGACAGACGACCCCGTTCGGCACCGTTCCCCGCATCGTTTCCTATCAAGTTGCCGCGATTTTCGAGGTCGGCGTGTACGATTATGACAAGGCGTTCGTGGTGATGCCGATGTCGGACGCGCAGACGCTGCTGATGCTCGGTGATGCGGTCGGGATGATCGAGGTTCAAACCGTCGACGCAGATCGGGTCAGCGAAATCCTGGCTCCAATTAAGCCTGCGATTGCGTTGCAGGGCGAAATCCGCGACTGGCGTGACCTTAACAGCTCGCTGTTTGAGGCGCTTGCGGTCGAGCGAGTTACCATGTTCGTGGTGTTGTCGCTGATCATCCTGGTCGCGGTGTTTAACATTCTCTCATCGCTGATCATGCTGGTCCGCGCCAAGCGGCGCGACATCGCGATCCTGCGGACGATGGGCGCCTCGCGCGCGGCGCTGATGAAGATTTTCATGGTGGTAGGAACGGTGATCGGCGTTCTCGGCACCGGCACCGGTATCGTGCTTGGCGCAGTCTTCCTCTTCTACCGCCAGGCGGTGGTCAACTTCGTCCAGCTCCTCACGGGCCAGAATCTCTGGGACCCGTCGATCCGCTTTCTGACGGAACTGCCCGCCAAGAGCGACCCGTTCGAGGTGACCGCGATCATCGTCATGTCGCTCGGTTTCAGCTTCCTGTCGACGCTCTATCCGGCGTGGAAAGCGGCCAGCACCGATCCCGTCGAGGTGCTGCGCTATGAATGAGGTGCTCGAGATCCGGGGGCTCAGCCGCACCTTCCATCAGGCGGGGGTCGCCATCCATGTGTTGCGCCAGGTCGATCTTTGCATCGCGCCGGGCGAGATCGTCGCGCTGCTCGGGCCGTCCGGATCAGGCAAGTCGACGCTGCTGCAGGCGGCTGGCCTGCTTGAGGGCGGCTTCGAGGGCTCGATCCGCATCGCCGGCGAGGAGGCGGCCAGGGTCGACGCGCATGGCCGCACCCGCATCCGCCGCGACCGGCTCGGTTTCGTCTATCAATTCCACCACCTCCTGCCCGATTTCACCGCGGTCGAGAATGTCGTGTTGCCGCAGCTGATCCACGGGGCAGAGATGCAGCCAGCCCGGGAACGGGCGGAAAGCCTGCTGGCTTCGCTTGGTCTCGCCAAGCGGCTAACCCATCGACCCTCGCAGCTGTCCGGCGGTGAACAGCAACGCGTAGCGGTCGCCCGCGCGCTCGCCAACCGGCCGGCGCTGGTGCTCGCCGACGAACCTACCGGCAATCTCGACGAGACGACCGCCGAGGTCGTGTTCGCCGAATTCCTCCGGCTGGTGCGCCACGAAGGCTCGGCCGCGCTGGTCGCCACACATAATGAGCGGCTCGCAGCGCGCATGGATCGGGTGGTGCGGCTGCACGAAGGGCGCCTCGATTAGCCGCTGTTCGTGAGCCGGAGACAACGAAAAAGGCCCGCCTTCAACGGCGGGCCTCAATGTTTTTCGGATCCGGGATCCCGTGCCTAGATCTTATCGATAGCGCCCTTCACAGCGCCCTTGGCTTTCTGCAGATCGCCCTTCGCTTCCTGGGCGTCGCCTTCTGCACTCAGGCCGGGCCGGTCGAGTGCATCGCCTATCGCGCGCTTGGCTTTGCCTGCGATCTCATTGGCATATCCCTTTGCCTTGTCAGTCATTTCGCCCATGATGATGTAACTCCTTGCATAGGACACCGGAAGGTATCCATCGCTCAACGCGCGAACGGTTGATTGGGTCAACGCAGCCGGCGCATTTCGACGCCATTCTTAATCGGCCGATCGGACTGCAGGCGAAAAGGGAGCTTCCGCGCAGCGTATATTGCGCGGTTGGCGTCCTCGAACGTGGATGTATGGGTTGCTAGCAGAGCCTTCCGGCCGGGCTGAAAACCCTGCCATTCGGTGTTTCTTAACTATTTCGTGGTCAAGGGAGATCTGGGCACCTCAGGCGGCCGGCAGCACAAATGTCTCGGAAAGACAGTTCGGGTTTTCTCCAGCGGTTGCGACGCGACGTTGCCGGTAACGTCATGCTCATCACTGCGGCGATGATGATGCCGATTCTCGCCTTTTCGGGCTGCGCCGTCGATGCTGCGCGCCTGTACTTCGTGAAGATGCGCCTTCAGCAGGCCTGCGACGCGGGCGTCCTCGCCGGGCGCAAGTTCATGACGGGCACCGGCGCGAGCCTTGATGCCACGGCAAGCAGTCAGGCGACCGCGTTCTTCAACAATAATTTCCGTTCCGGTCTGTTCGGCGCCAGCGCCGTCAATTTCACGCCGGCCAAGACAAACGAGGGCCAGGTTTCGGGCGCCGCCCAGGCAACCGTCCCGATGGCGATGATGACGATCTTCGGCATCCCCGCCCAGCAGCTGAGCGTCACCTGCGAGGCCCGCTTCGACGTTGCCGACGTCGACATCATCTTCGTCCTCGACACCACCGGCTCGATGGCGTGCCTGCCGACCGACAGCAGCAGCACGTGCAGCAACTATGTCGGCGCGACCAATGCCGTGTCCTATAGTCGGCCCGCCGACGGGGCGACGAGCGGGAACGAAGCGTACCCGGCTATCCGGGTTCCACGGCCTATTATGTGCCGGAAAAATCGGGATCGCGCATGGCAGCGCTCCGGGCGGCAGTGCTCGACTTCTACGATACGCTCGCCGCCAACATCGATCCCACCAGCCATATCCGCTACGGCTTCGTCACCTACACATCGACGGTGAATGCCGGCAAGGCGATCACGTCGGTCTCCCCCGCTTATATGGTCGGCGGATCGGGCAGCGCGAACAGCAGCTGGACCTACCAGTCGCGGAGGCAGACCGGCACCAGCTCTGGCACGCCGGTCTGGTCGTACGAGCCGATCAGCTTCAATATAACCAATTACCTGACCAGCACCGGCATCAGCGACACGACCAAGTCGCCCGCGACGACGATCCGCTGGGCCGGCTGCATCGAAGAAAGTTCGACTACGGCCGCGGCGAGTTCGTTCAACCTCTCCAGCCTACCCAACGATCTCAACCCGGATCTGGTCCCCGGATCCAACATCGCTACCCAATGGAAGCCGATGGTCCCTGAGATCATCTACGGGCGCAACAACTTCAGCAGCACCGGCACTGACACCTCTACCGGCGACGACAGCCAAAACCCCAATATCGGCTCGCCGAGCTGGGTGCAGGACGGCTATGTCAGCTGCGGCAAGCCTGTCTCGCGCCTGAAGGTCATGACCCGCAATGAGGTCTCTGCCTTCGTCAATGCCACGGATTTCCGGCCGATCGGCGGCACTTATCACGACACCGGCATGATCTGGGGCACGCGGATGCTGTCGCCCAACGGCATCTTCGCCGCCGACACCGCCGCCTGGCCGAACCGCAATCCGCCAAACCGGGTCATTGTCTTCCTGACCGACGGCGACATGGCCCCCAACCAGCGGATCTATGGCATGTACGGGATCGAATATTTCGATCGTCGCGTATCGGGCGGGACGTTCTCCAACCTGACCAGTTATCACAATGCCCGCTTTCTCGCGTCCTGTTCATCGGCCAAGGCGCGCAACATCAGTGTCTGGACCGTGGCGATCGATACGAGTGTGTCGACCGAAATGCGCAGCTGTGCGACGGCGAGCGCGCAGGCGTTGGCGACAACGACGGGCAGCGGCCTGTCGAGCGCGTT
>CANJRZ010000139.1 GCA_947476735.1 Sphingomonadaceae bacterium | reverse complement strand
TTCTGGCAGATCGCGATCGCCTTCGCCATCGCCGCCACCGCGGCGTCCTCGTTGCTGATCCACCTCCAGCCGATCCTGACCGACGCGGGTCTCTCGCCGGCGCGGGCGGCGGCGATCGCCCTGGTGCTCGGCCCGTCGGCGATAGCGGGGCGTCTCGCCTCGGGTTTTCTGCTCGATCGCTTTCCGCCCAATGTCGTTACCGCGTCGCTGATCGTCCTCCCGGCGATTAGTCACATCATCCTGCTGGCGGGCGGTACGTCGACACTTCCGGCCTATCTCTGTGCGATGTTCGTGGGGATCGCGGCAGGTGCCGAGAGCGACCTGCTCGCCTATCTTGTCAGCCGCTATTTTGGCCGCGATTCCTTTGGCGGTGTCTATGCCCTGCTACTCGGCACGTTCGCTATTGGTTACGGGCTGGCCCCAGTCGGCGCGGGTGCTGTGTATGACGCGACGGGCAGCTACAAGCCGATCTTCATCGTACTCGCGGGTGCTGCGGTCGTCGGCGCGTGCCTTATCTTTGCTCTTGGCAAGCCGCGAGCCGAATTAGGTTCCCCCGAAGCAAGGGATTAACGCCTCCATCCACATCTTTCGTGGCGCGCGACCCTGCGGCCTCTTGCGCCATGCGTACCCGAGGCTATCACTGATTAGTACTGTAGAACGAGTTGCCTGGAGATTGGACATCATGAGGAAGACGCTTGCCATCGCGGCGATCGGTCTGGTGCTGGTTCTGACCGGCTGCGGTAAGAAGGACGAGGGTGGTAACGCCACCGCGAAGCCGGCGGGCGTTGAAGCACCCTACACAGGGCAGGACTGGTCGCAGACAGTAGTAAAAACCGCTGACGGCGGATTTCGCATGGGAAAAGCCGATGCACCGGTCAAGCTGATCGAATATGCCTCGCTCACCTGCCCGCATTGTCGTGATTTCACAAAGGAAGCGGCGGCTACCCTCAAGGAAAAATATGTTCGCACGGGCAAGTTGAGCTGGGAGTACCGCAATTTTGTGTTGAACCCGCTCGATCTCGCCGCGACGCTCGTTGTGCGCTGCCAAGGCCCCGATACCTTCTTCCCCTTTGCCGAGCAGCTTTACGCAACCCAGGCAGAATGGCTGGGTAAGTTTAACTCGGTGGATGAGAAGCAACTGCAGGCTATGGGTGCGCTGCCCCAGGAACAGCAGCGTGTGAAACTGATCGAAGTCACGGGGCTCGACGAATTCTTCAAGACGCATGGCGTTCCGGCCGAGCGCATCAATGCCTGTCTGACCGACAAGGCGGGCGTCGACGAAGTGCTCAAGCTTATGGATCATGGCCAGAAGGAAATGAAGGTCGACGGCACCCCGAGTTTCTTCATCGATGGCGAAAAGCAGGAAGGCGTCTACGACTGGAAAGGCCTGGAAGCCGCGCTGCGGGGGCGCGTCAGCTGAGGTGAAAAGCTCGGTGGTCCAAATGTGGCGTGGACACATGGTCCATGTGATCGCGCAGGCGATGGGAGCAAGCTGAATAGACGATGCGTATCCGTAAGCTACGCCTTTCGGGTTTCAAGAGCTTCGTCGAGCCGGCTGAGCTGATCATCGAACGCGGTCTCACGGGGATCGTTGGTCCGAACGGCTGCGGCAAGTCGAACCTGCTCGAAGCGATACGTTGGGTAATGGGCGAATCCTCGCCGAAGTCGATGCGTGGCGGCGGTATGGAGGATGTAATCTTCGCGGGTACGGCGACCCGCCCGGCGCGCGACTTCGCCGAGGTTACTCTGTTCACCGAGAGCCCAGAGGCGGACGCTGACGAAGAGCGTGAGATCGAGGTTACCCGTCGGATCGAACGAGGTGCTGGCTCGGCTTATCGGATGAACGGGCGCGACGTCCGTCAGAAGGATGTTGGGCTGCTGTTCGCCGACGCAGCCACGGGCGCCCATTCGCCCGCGCTGGTTAGCCAGGGTCGGATTGCGGCGGTGATAGCCGCTAAACCCGCCGAGCGGCGCCAGATGCTTGAGGAAGCGGCGGGGATCGCCGGCCTCCATGTTCGCCGCAAAGATGCCGAGCAGAAGCTGCGGGCGACCGAAACCAATCTGTCGCGGCTCGACGATCTGATCGCTGATATGGAGGCTCGCACGGGTGCACTTCGCCGTCAGGCGCGGGCAGCCGAACGCTACAAGGCGCTCAGCGAGCAGATCCGGACAGCCGAGGCGCGTTTGATCTTCTCGCGCTGGCGCGATGCGGCTGGGGCGGCCGAAGCTGCGCGCAGGGAGGCGGTGCAGGCCGAGTCGCTGGTCGCTGCGGCGGCCGAAGCCCAGCGAGTGACCGGTGCGCGTCAGGCCGAGACCTCGCGTAAGGTTGCTGATGCGCGCAGTGCCGCCCAGTCGGCACGGGAGCGCTCGACAGGCCTCGCCCATCGCCTCGCTACGCTAAAGGGCGAACTGGAGAGTGTTCATCGCCGGCTCGCCGACATCGAACAGTCGTGGGATACGCTGAACCGAGACCGGGCCCGCGAGGATCGGCTGGCGATCGACGCGGCAGCGGCACTAGCGGCCTTGGCCGAGGAAGAGAAAGCGCTCGGCCGGCGGATCGAGGAAGCAGCGGCGCGCCAGGGGGTGATCGATGCGCAGGTCCGTGAGGCCGAATCCGAAGCGCGCGATTCGGAACTCGCGGTTGCCAAGGCACAGGCTGCTTATGCTGCGGAGCAGGCCGATATGCGTGTGGCGCAGGCCAATGTCTCCGCCGCGCGCCAACGGCTCGATCGTGCCCAGAATGAAGCGCAGCGGATCGCGCGGGAACTGGCTGGGCTTGGCGACCAGGCGCCGCTCGTTGCCCGACGCAGCGCGGCGACCGGCGCGCGCGAGGTTGCCGAGCGCGCCATTTCGGCGGCTATGGAGGTGATCGGTGCCGGTGAGGAAGCGCGAGCGGCGGCCGCTCAGCGACGCGATGACGCCGAGACTGAAAGCGGTGCTGCTCGCGCGGGGCTGGCCGCGCTCGAATCTGAAGCCCGCTCGTTGGAAAAGGCTTCGAGCGGAGCCGGCGAGGGCAATCGTGCGATCGACAAGGTCAAGGCCGCTCCCGGCTATGAACATGCGCTCGCCGCGGCGCTGGGAGACGATCTTGACGCCGCGATCGGCGGCGAGGGGCCACTGCGCTGGGCAGGGGCGCTCTTTTCGCACGACCCGGAGCTACCCGTCGGAGTCGGACGTCTGGCCGATCATGTCAGCGCGCCTGCTGAGCTTGGCCGCCGCCTGGGGCAGGTCGCTGTGGTCGATAGCGACGATGGCAGCGTCACCCTCGAAGTAGGCCAGCGGCTCGTAACGCGTGATGGGCGAATGCGGCGCTGGGACGGTTTCGTTGCCACCGACATCGGCGCCGCGGCAGCCGAACGGCTGATGCGCGCCAATCGGCTCGCTGAACTTGATGTAGCGTTGCCGGGTGCGCGCGCTACGGTCGAAGCTGCGCAGGCGATGCTGGCGGAGGCCAATTCAGCTCTGCAGGCCGCGAAGGTCTCGATTGATTCCGCGCGTGCCGATTTGGGTCGGGCCGAGATCGCGCAGCGAAGTGCGATCCGCGATGAGGATCAGGCAACCGCGGCGATCGAACGGCTGGCGGCGCAAAAAGGCGCAATGACAGAGCGGCAGCAGCGGGCCAGGGCTGAGGTCGACGAAGCTTCCGAAGCGCTGCAGATTCAGATGGCGGCGATGATAGCGCTGCCAGGCGGCGAGTCGAGCAGAGCAGAGGTTGAGCGGCTGCGCACTGCGAGCGAGGCAGTCCGCTCGCGCCTGTTCGAAGCGCGCGGCCAGGCGATGACGCTGGCGCAGGCAGCTTCGGCGGATGCGCAGCGCCAGAGTGCGGCGCGCTCCGAGGCGAAGAGCTGGCGAACCCGCGCGGGGGATGCTGCCAATCGGATCACCGAGATGGACGCCCGCGGTGCCGCCATTGAGGCCGAAACCAGCGTGCTACAAGGTCGCCCTGAAGAGTTGCATGCGCTGATCGCCAGCGTTGGTGCCGATGCCCGCGCCGCGGACATCATGGCCGAAGCAGCGCGCGAGGCGGAACGCGTCGCCGAAATTGAACTGCGCTCGATCGAGAACGACGTCTTCCAGGCGGGTGAGGCGCTCGCTGCGGCCCGCGAGGCTCGTGCTGGTGCGCAGGCGCGGCATGAGAATCAGGAAGAGCGTCGAACCGAGATGAGCCGCCTGTCGGGTGAGCGATTCGAATGCCCGGCGGCCGTGCTTCCCGAAAGAATCGGCTTCGTAGCCGACGACATCGGTGATGGTCAGACCGAAGCCACCCGTCTCGATCGGTTGACAGCGGATCGCGAACGGCTTGGTCCGGTAAACCTTGTCGCCGAGAGTGAACTGGCCGAGATCGAGCAGCAGCATGGCGCGAGCGTCGCCGAGCGCGATGAACTCTATCAGGCGATCAGCCGATTGCGCGGCTCGATCGGTAGCCTCAATCGCGAGGGTAGGGTGCGACTGCTCGCGGCTTTCCAGGCCGTCGACGGCCATTTTCGCCGGCTGTTCACGACATTGTTCGCAGGCGGGGAGGCGCACCTCGCGCTGATCGATAGCGATGATCCGCTCGAGGCTGGCCTCGAGATCATGGTGCAGCCGCCGGGCAAAAATCTCGCCTCGCTGACCCTGCTGTCGGGTGGCGAGCAGGCGCTGACTGCGGTGGCATTGATCTTCGCGCTTTTCCTCACCAATCCGGCACCGATTTGCGTGCTTGACGAAGTCGATGCACCGCTCGACGACGCCAATATAGAGCGTTTCTGCGATCTGCTGGTCGCGATGACGCAGGAGACCGAGACCCGCTATCTGATCGTCACCCACAACGCCGTGACGATGAGCCGGATGCATCGCCTGTTCGGCGTAACGATGATGGAACAGGGTATCAGCCGGCTCGTATCGGTTGACCTCGGCGGCGCGGAACAGTTGCTGGCGGCGGAATAGTCGCTGCGCGTTCATCGCTGGCTAAGCTGATCCGGCGCATGGATGTCTGGCGATAGTTTCGCCACCGGCTCTTATCTATGTCCGGCGGGGCGTGATAGTGGCGCGGTGATGTGAACGTGGTGGCGATGATGAACAGGATCCTGATGGCGTTTCTCGCGCTGGCGGCCGCTTCCCCGGTCGCGGCGACGCCGATGAAGCCAGGTGCGGGCACCTCGGCGGATCGCCACGCGGCCGAGGCCGCGAATGTCAGGCAGCACCATGATGCGCCGATGCACGGCGAGGTCACCCTGTTTGTCGGGAGTTCGAGCATCAGGTTGTGGGATGTCGCGCGCAGCTTTCCCGCGATCGGCACCGTCAATCGCGGCTTCGGCGGCGCGACGGTTGGCGATGTGTTGTACCAATATGACCGGGTGGTCGCCGGGGTGCGGCCGAGCGCCGTGATCGTCTATGTCGGCGAGAATGACGTCGCTCTGGGTGAGCCTTCCGAAGTGGTTGCAATCGGGGTGCTGAAGCTGCTCGCGCGGTTGCACACCGACATGCCCCATGCACGGATTGCCTATCTGTCGATGAAGCCGACCCCACAGCGCTGGGAACTCTAGCCCCGCATGGCCGAGGTCAACGCGGCGGTTCGGGCGAGGGCGGGCAGTGAGTTCGACTATCTCGACGTCGGCGGTGCGTTGCTGACCAGCACGGGGGTGCCTGACGCCGGCTATTTCACCGATGATGGCATTCACATGAACGCGCGCGGCTATTCGGTCTGGAACGGCATCGTCGATCGCTGGCTCAAGCCAACCGCTCCGACGGAGAAGAGCGGCGAAAAGCTTCTCGAGACGTCCTGACCGAATTGCTCAGAGGATCTCGCGCACCTTTTCCGGGGGACGGCCCAGCCGGGCGCCCTTCACGGTCGCAACCAGCGGGCGTTCGATCAGGATCGGATCGGTGGCCATCGCATCGAGGATCGCATCGTCGCTCGCGCCCTTAAGCGCCTTCGCGCCGTCCTCGGCCTTGCGGAGGCCGTCGGCTGCAGACATCCCCGCCTGCTTGTACATGGCGGCGATTTCGTCCCGGCTCGGCCGGGTCTTGAGATATTCGACCACCTCGACCTCGACGCCCGGCATCCCCTCGAGGATCGCCAGTGCCTCGCGCGATTTGCTGCAGCGCGGATTATGCCAGATCGTCGCCTTCATACAATTTCTCCCAGACTTGCCAGTGCCGCGAGCGCGTCGTGACGGCGCGCCCAGGGTACGAAGATATGATCGTGATAGAGACCAGCCACCACATTGGCGCTGATTCCTGCGTCAGCCAAGGCGCGTGACAGCGCCGCGGTCAGCCCGACAGCGGTCAGGTCCGAATGCACGGTAAGGCTGATCCGCGCCCATTCGCCACCGGCTTCCGCAGCGATCAGCGTGCGGCCTTCCTCTTCGGCGATCAGTGCGAACGCCGAAGCGGGTGCGCCCTCGCCTTGCCCGAGCGGGCGAATGGCATAGCGATCGTCGTAGAGGCGCGGCGCCATGCCTTGCAGCAGGCGAACCAGATCGCGCTCGCCGGTCAGGCGTCGCCCTGTTTGGCCAGCCATGCTTCGAGCCATTTTATCGCATAGTCGCCCTTCTGGAAGTCGGGATCGTCGAGCAGTGCCTGGTGCATCGGGATCGTAGTCTTGACCCCCTCAACGACGAACTCCTCCAGCGCGCGGCGCAGGCGCCTGAGGCACCCGTCGCGATCGCGGCCGTAGACGATTAGCTTGGCGATCATCGAATCATAATAAGGCGGGATGCGGTAGCCGGCGTAGATTCCGCTATCGACCCTGACATGCATGCCGCCCGGCGCGTGGAAGGCCGTCACCGTGCCGGGGCTTGGCGCGAAGGTCTTCCAGTCCTCGGCGTTGATCCGGCATTCGATCGCATGCCCGCGAAACTCGAGATCCTCCTGCGCGACTGACAGCGGCTTGCCTTCGGCGATGCGGATCTGCTCGCGGACGAGATCGAGGCCGGTGATCGCCTCGGTCACCGGATGCTCGACCTGGAGACGGGTGTTCATCTCGATGAAGTAGAACTCACCATTCTCGTAGAGGAACTCGATCGTGCCGGCGCCGCGATAGCCCATGTCGGCCATCGCCCGGGCGACGATTGCGCCCATCTCGTTGCGCTGGGCATGGGTAATGACCGGGGATGGGGCCTCCTCGAGCACCTTCTGGTGGCGGCGCTGGAGAGAACAGTCGCGCTCACCGACATGGATCGCATTTCCCCTGCCGTCGCCGAACACCTGGAACTCGATATGGCGCGGGTCGCCGAGATATTTTTCCAGGTAAACCGTCGCGTCGCCGAACGCCGCCTTCGCCTCGGAGCCGGCCTGAGCGATCAGCGTTTCGAGCTGGCTCTCGTCGGCGACGACCTTCATGCCGCGCCCGCCGCCGCCCGAAGCGGCCTTGATGATCACCGGATAGCCGACCTTCGCAGCGACCTTCTTCGCGTCCTCGATCGACGACAGCGGCCCGTCCGATCCGGGGACCAGCGGCAGGCCGAGCTTCGCGGCGGTGAGTTTCGCCTCGATCTTGTCGCCCATCGTGCGGATATGTTCGGGCTTGGGGCCGATCCAGACAAGGTTGTGCGATTCGACGATCTCGGCGAAGCGCGCATTCTCCGACAGGAAGCCGTAGCCCGGATGGATCGCGTCGGCGCCCGAAATCTCGGCGGCGGCGATGATCGCCGGGATGTTGAGGTAGGATTCGGCCGCCGGCGGCGGTCCGATGCAGACCGACTGGTCGGCGAGCCGGACGTGCATCGCATCGGCATCGGCGGTCGAATGGACCGCGACCGTCTGGATGCCCATCTCATGGCAGGCGCGGTGGATGCGAAGCGCAATCTCCCCGCGATTGGCGATCAGGACCTTGGTTATCGCCATTGGCTTCTCGTCACTCCACCACGATCAGCGGCTGGTCGTATTCCACCGGCTGGCCATTTTCGACCAGGATCGCCCTGACGGTGCCGCCGCGCGGGGAAGGGATCTGGTTCATCACCTTCATTGCCTCGATGATCAGGATCGTCTGCCCGGCCGCGACCTTGTCCCCTACAGACACGAAGTGCTTCGCGCCCGGCTCGGCCGAGAGATAGGCGGTGCCGACCATCGGCGAGCGGATCGTGCCGGGATGATCGCCGACCGGTTCGGCGGTGGCGGGTGCTGCTGCAGGCGTCGCGGCTGGCGCAGACGGTGCGGCGGAAACAAAGGTCGGCGCGGCGCTGACGCTGATATTGCGCGCGACCCTGATCCGCCGGTCGCCGTCCTGTATCTCGATCTCGGTCAGGTTGCTGTCATCGAGAAGGACCGCGAGCTGGCGCACCAGTTCCGGATCTACCTGCATTGCATTTCCCTGGGTTTGATCGGGCATGAATTGCTCTTCAATTGTTGACGAGTCGCGGCAAGACTTGGATTTGGTCGGGCGCCATTGTCAGAAGCGGGCGGCGGCGTCCAGCGCCAGCATGTAGCTCTGCGCCCCGAATCCGGCGATCGTGCCCTTCGCGGCCTGACCGACAAAGCTCTTGTGGCGGAAGGCCTCGCGGGCATGCGGGTTGGACAGATGCACCTCGATCACCGGGATGGTGACGCCCTTGATAGCATCGTAGAGCGCAACCGACGTGTGGGTGAAGGCGCCGGGATTGATGATGACCGCCTTTGCGTCGCTGAGATGCGCCTCCTGGATCCAGTCGACCAGATGGCCTTCATGGTTCGACTGGCGCATCTCGATCGCGAGGCCGAGTTCCAGCGCGCGATCCTCGAGCATTGCGGCGATGTCGTCGAGCGTGGTCGTCCCGTAAATCTCGGGCTCGCGGGTGCCGAGCATGTTGAGATTGGGGCCGTTGAGTACGAAGATGACCGGACGATCCGCCACGCGGGCTGCCTTTCCGTTGCGATGGTGCTTGCCCGCCCCCTATATGACCGGCGCACGCAAAGAGAAAGCATATAGACCCGATGACCAATCCCGACGGCACGATCCAGATCCGCGTCAATGGCGAGCATCGCCGGATCATGGCCGGCATGACGATCGCAACGCTCGCGCTTGAGCTGGGGCTGGAGCCGACCAAGATCGCGGTCGAGCGCAATCTCGAGGTTGTGCCGCGGTCGACCTTGGGGCAGGTGCGGGTGGAAGATGGCGACGACCTGGAGATCGTCCATTTCGTTGGTGGTGGCGACCATCCGGTCGCGGGGACGGTGGAGATCATGCAGTGACGGCACATGATGACAGCTGGACGGTGGCGGGCCAGACCTTCCGGTCTCGGCTGATCGTCGGCACCGGCAAGTACAAGGATTTCGCTCAGAACGCCGCTGCGGTCGAGGCTTCGGGCGCGGAGATCGTCACCGTCGCCGTGCGCCGGGTCAACATCGCTGATCCCAAGGCGCCGATGCTCACCGATTTCATCGATCCGAAGAAGATCGTCTATCTGCCCAACACTGCCGGCTGCTACACCGGCGAGGAAGCGATCCGCACCTTGCGCCTGGCGCGCGAGGCGGGCGGATGGGAGCTCGTCAAGCTCGAGGTGCTGGGCGAGGCGAAGACGCTCTATCCCGACATGCACGAGACGCTGCGCGCGACCGAGATTCTGGCCAAGGAAGGCTTCAAGCCGATGGTTTATTGCGTAGACGATCCGATCGCGGCGAAGCGGCTGGAAGATGTCGGCGCGGTCGCGATCATGCCGCTCGGTGCACCGATCGGTTCGGGGCTCGGTATCCAGAACAAGGTGACGATCCGCCTGATCGTCGAGGGCACTAGCCTCCCGGTGCTGGTCGACGCCGGGGTCGGCACGGCTTCGGATGCAGCGGTGGCGATGGAGCTGGGCTGCACCGGCGTGCTGATGAACACCGCGATCGCCGAGGCGAAGGACCCGGTGATGATGGCCCGTGCGATGAAATTCGCGGTGGAAAGCGGGCGGCTCGCTTACCGGGCCGGGCGAATGGGGCGGCGGATGTATGCCGATCCGTCGTCGCCGCTGGCGGGGCTGATTTAGCCGGGAAACCACGAGCCGCCCGATCGGATTTCAGGGTGCATGGCCTGTAGAGAAGTACCTGATTTCGATATAGATCGACTGGTGGGGCGCAGCGCGGCAGACTGAGTCCGATCAATGCGTCCGGGGTTCACCGGGCGATCAATCGAGAGGGTATCGAAGGTGACCGCGACGACCGAGCAAAGCGATGCGAGGGCCTATCCCCGGCTCGATATCGACTTCAACACCCCCGAAGTG
>CANJRZ010000138.1 GCA_947476735.1 Sphingomonadaceae bacterium | reverse complement strand
GGGCTGCTAAGCGCCCCCGCCCATGGACAAGCAGACCCGCCCCGACCGCCGCACCTTCGCGATTATCTCGCATCCTGACGCCGGCAAGACCACCTTGACCGAGAAGCTGCTTTATTTTGGGGGCGCGATCCATCTCGCTGGTGAGGTGAAGGCGCGCGGGCAGACGCGGCGGGCGCGCTCGGACTGGATGAAGATCGAGCAGCAGCGCGGCATCTCGGTCACCTCCTCGGTGATGACCTTCGAGCGCGGCGGGATCACCTTCAATCTGCTCGATACGCCGGGACACGAGGATTTCTCCGAGGACACCTACCGTACGCTGACCGCGGTCGACTCGGCGGTCATGGTGATCGACGCGGCCAAGGGTATCGAGCCGCAGACCCGAAAGCTGTTCGAGGTGTGCCGGCTCCGTTCGGTGCCGATCATTACCTTCGTCAACAAGGTTGACCGCGAGGGTCGACCGCCTTTCGAATTGCTCGACGAGATCGCCGACGCGCTCGCTCTGGACGTAGCCCCGATGAGCTGGCCGGTCGGCATGGGCGGTATGTTCGAAGGAATATACGATCTGGTGCGCGACCGGCTCTACCGCCCCGCGTCGGATGCGACCGGCGCTTATGAGGGCGACGCCGTCGCGGTCGCGGGGATCGGCGATTCACAGATTGAGGAGCACCTTTCCGCCGAGGGCGTAGCGCTGCTTCGAGAGGAGGCCGAGCTCGCAGCGATCGGCTATGCGCCCTTTGACGAGACCGCCTATCGCAACGGCGATCTGACACCGGTCTATTTCGGCTCGGCACTCAAGGATTTCGGAGTCGAGCAGCTTATCGATGCGCTGGCCGACTATGCACCTTCTCCCCGCCCGCAGCCGGGCGAGCCGCGCGATGTCGATCCCGGCGAGCCCAATGTCGCCGGATTCATTTTCAAAGTGCAGGCGAACATGAATCCGCAGCATCGCGACCGGGTGGCTTTCATGCGGCTCTGTTCGGGCAAATTCCGACGGGGCATGAAGCTCACCCAGGTCGGTACCGGCAAGGTAATCGCGGTGCACAGCCCCATCCTGTTCTTCGCGCAGAATCGCGAATTGGCGGAAGAGGCGTACCCGGGCGACATCATCGGCATACCCAATCATGGCACGCTTCGGGTTGGTGACACGCTGACCGAGGGCGAGGTGATCCGGTTCACCGGGCTGCCCAATTTTGCGCCGGAAATCCTGCGTCGCGTGAAGCTTGCAGATCCGACCAAGACCAAACAGCTCCGCAATGCGCTCAACGACATGGCGGAGGAAGGGATTATGCAGGTCTTTCACCCCCAAATCGGCTCGCAGCTCGTGATCGGCGTGGTCGGCCAGCTCCAGCTCGACGTTCTGATTTCACGTCTACAGGCCGAGTATAAAGTGGACGCCAGCTTTGAGCCGTCGCCCTACGACACTGCTCGCTGGGTTTCTTCGGACGATCCCAGGGCGCTCGACGAGTTTACCGGCCTGCATCGGTCGGCGTTGGCCATGGACCGCGACGACGCGCCCGTGTTCATGGCGAAGGATATCTGGGAGTTGAACTACATCCAGGGCAAGTTCCCGGCGCTGCGCTTTTCGGCGACCAAGGACCGCAGATAATTCATCCTTCCTTCGGCGTGCCGATTTCGATGGAAATATTAGCACGCACGGACGTTTTCCGCTCGTCACGAACGAGAGGATCCCCCGTTGCGCAGCTTCAAATCGATCATTCTTGCCTCCATCCTGATTCCGTCGGTGACCGCCGCCGCACCTGACCACCATATCCTCGCAGCACAGGTTTTGCTTGACCGGATCGGCTTCGGCCCCGGAGTGATCGATGGCGCGTCTGGCGCAAATTTTGCTAAGGCATTGAGTGGCTATCAGACAGCAAAAGGGCTGCCCGTTACGGGCAAGCTCGACCCCGCTACTGCCCAGAGCTTTGCTCCGTTTCGCGCGATGCCGACGGTAATCGACGTCACGCTCAACGACGAAATTCTGGAAGGGCCATTCGTAGGGCCGCTCCCGGAAGAGGAGGCCGACAAGGCAAAGCTGAAATCGCTCGGCTATGCGGACGCGATGGAAAAGCTCGCCGAACGTTACCATACGAGCAAAGGCACGCTGATCGCGCTCAACCGCCCGCGAACCAGTTTGGCGGGTGGCGCAGTCATCAAGGTGCCCAACGTCATTCCTGCCAAGCTGGAGTTTGCGGAAGGCATGAACCCGGCCTGGAGAAAGACGCTCTGGACGCTTAATGTCGGATCGGAGCAACCTGCTGCAGGCAAGGTAGTGGTCGACAAATCGGACGGCGTCCTGCGCGTGTTCGATGCCGCAGACAAGCTCGTCGCGCAATTCCCCGCGACCATGGGTAGCGAACATGATCCGCTACCCATCGGTACATGGAAAATCCAGGGAGCGGCCTACAACCCGCCCTTTAATTACAACCCGGAATTGTTTTGGGACGCCGATGCGAAAGACCAGAAGGCGACACTGCCGTCGGGACCGAATGGGCCGGTTGGGGTCGTCTGGCTTGATCTCGACAAGCCGCACTACGGCATTCACGGCACGCCGCATCCTGAGACGATCGGCAAGACAGAAAGCCATGGCTGCATCCGGTTAACGAACTGGGATGCGGCGCGGCTCGCGATGATGGTGAAGCCGGGAACGCCGGCCATATTCCAGGAATGAGGGCAGCAAGATGATCCTGAGGATTGCGATTGTCCTGCTTCTGCTTGTCTCGGGGTACGCCCTATGGATTGTCGCCCTCAATCTCCCTGGAGAAGACGGCTCCCCTTCTGTGCCGCGTCGTGAGGCCAGCGCACCTGCCTTGGTTCCAGTCACGAAGCGGGCTGAGGTGGCGGACCCGCTCCCGCCGTCGGGGGTGTCCGTCATTCCCGTCCTGGGAGTGCATTTTGAACAGCTCGTCGATACATTTGACGATGCGCGCAGCGAAGGCCGGGTCCATGACGCGATCGATATCATGGCACCGTACGGAACATCGGTCATCGCCGCCGCCGCCGGCACTGTCGAAAAGATTTTCGAGAGCAAGCGCGGCGGCACGACGGTATACATTCGTCGCTCCGGTGGGCAGTGGGTAGACTATTATGCGCACCTCGATTCCTATGTGCCTGGGCTCGCCGAAGGGCAGAATATTTCACAGGGCCAAATGATCGGAAGAGTCGGCTCGACGGGGGATGCGAGCCCCGAATCTCCGCATCTTCACTATGCAATCCACTCCATGGCGCCTGGAGAAGGCTGGTGGCAGGGGCGTGCGGTCAATCCTTACCCTTTGCTGAGGGAGGGAGATTGAATCTCCGGCCGCATGAACCAATATCGGCGGAATGAAGCTGATCCGCTTGTTGCTCGCGCCCCTGGCGCTTTTCTCTTTCGCCTCTCCCGCCGGGGCCGCCGAAAAGCTCGTTCTCGCCTTCGGCGATAGCCTGACCGTGGGATATAATTTGCCGCCGGGACAGGGCTTCGCGCCGCAGCTCGAGGCTGCGTTGCGCAAACAGGGCATCTCCGCGCGCGTTCACAATGCAGGGGTGTCGGGTGACACGACAGCCCAGGGCAAGGCCCGGCTGCGCTGGGTATTGGGATCGCTCAAATCAAAGCCTGATGTCGCGATCGTGGAGCTGGGCGCCAACGACATGCTCCGCGGACTCGACCCCGGCCAGGCCGAAGCCAATCTCGACGCGATACTCGCCGAGCTGCAGCGGCAAAAAATCAGGACATTGCTTGCCGGCATGGCAGCGGCGCCGAATCTGGGCCGCGCCTATGCGAAACGGTTCGATCCAATCTACCCTCGGCTTGCCGCAAAATATCGCGTCGCGCTTTATCCTTTTTTTCTTGCCGGCGTGGTCAATGATCGATCGCTGCACATCGGCGATGCGATTCACCCCAATGAACGCGGGGTTTCAGTGATGGTGCGCGGCATCCTGCCACAGGTGAAGCACCTGCTGACAACCCCGTAATCAGCCCCGTTGCAGCCGATCGGTACAAGCCCTAAGCTTGGCTACGAAACGGAGCTGGGGAGGGCTTCGATGCAGTGGGTGGCGTCCTCATCGACACGAGGACCAGTAGGACAACCGGCGGGCGACATCGGCGATGACGTGCGCGAGCCGTTTCTCGCTCATTTGCGGGATGGCGTGGCGCTGGCCGCGGCGGACCAAAGCGAGTTTATCGTCGACATGGCGCGGGTCGAGCATATTTCGGCCAGCGCATTGATGGCGTTGACGATCGCGCGCAAGGAAGCGATCAGCAGCAATGTGAAGATCGTTCTGGCACGGCCCAGTCCGACGATACGTGAGGTGCTCGAAATCAGCCGCTATCAGCTGATCTTCGATATCATCGACGATCTTGATGTTGACGGCGGTTTAAGGATCAGGCTGGATGCTGGTGCGATTTTGGGGAACGAGGGGGTCTTTGCCGGTCGCTCCCCGTGCGCGCGCCATTGAGGACAAGCTGGTCGCGGCGCTAATGCGCGCTTCCGGCCGGTCGTTCGCTGATGAGGGCGCGGCGCGGACGTTCGTGAACGAGGAACTCGCATTCAGCGAGGGACGCACTTACGGCGGCGCGACCACCTGCCTCGAGATAGAGGGCGCCGACAGCAGCTTCTTCATCCTCGACATGGGCTCGGGGCTGCGCGAACTGGGCAACGACGCCTTCCGCCGCATGGCCGGCGGCCATCCCCGCGTTTTCAATTTCTTCATGTCCCATCTTCACTGGGACCATATCATGGGCTTTCCCTTCTTCGGTCCCGCCTTCGATCCCAATTCGACGATCGTCATTCATTCCGGTCATGCCGATTGCGAGGCAGCGCTGCGCCGGCAGCAGGAAGAGATTAGTTTTCCGGTCGCGTTCGACTGGCTGCGCGCCAAGATCGAGTTCAAGGTGCTGACGCCCGGCGAGCAATATCATATCGACGGCATCGACGTGGAGTTGATGCCGCAGGATCACAGCCATGTTTCCTATGCCTGGAAATTTCGGAAGGGAGGGCATTCCTTCGTCTTTTCGACCGACGCCGAACACCGGATGGAGGATGTCGAGGACAAGAAGGCATTCGAGGCCTTTTTTGACAAGGCCGACCTCGTTGTTTGCGACACCATGTATTCGCTGGCTGAGAGCATCACGTTGAAAGCCGGTTGGGGTCATTCAAGTAATGTCATGGCGGTCAACCTCTGTCATGGCGCGGGCGCCAGGCGGCTGGTCCTGTTCCACCACGAGCCGACCAGCACCGACGCCGATATCGACCGGCTGTTCGAAGAGACTGTCCGATATGAGGCGCTCAACCGTAAGGATCGCCCGCCGTTGGAGATCATTTGCTCGTATGACAGTCTTGAGGTGAAGGTCTGAGGGCCGGGGGAGACTTCGCTCCCTTTGGCCACCCAATTATTTGACCGGGGCCATTTCCTTCACGTCGACGAAGCGGATCAGGCCTTCGTCGTAATCGATCTCGCTGAAGACAGTCCATGTTCCCATGATCGGTGGACCGAAGCGCTCACGCAGCACGATCTCGCTCCAGGGTTCGCCGCGGGTGCCACCCATGAGATCGCCCATCTCATAGCCCAGAGCTTCGAGCTTTGCCTTGTGAGCCTCGAGATTTTCAACACCGTAGATTACCGCCACGACCCCTTCACCGTGGCTTTCCAGCCGGCCGCGCAATGCTGCATTACCCTCGCAGGGTTCACCCATCGGCGCGACCACTTCGAGCCCGGTCGACCAGTCGACGCAGACAATCCTGGTCCCGTCGTCGCTCGGGAAGCGCCCCAGCTTGGCGCCGGTGATCGCTTCGAGATGAGCGATGTTCGCGTCGAGGTTCTCCCATTTGGACACCCAGGCGACATGATCGACATGATTGATGAATTTCTTGCCCATGGCAGCGTTCTCCTGATCGGCTTGTTAGCATATTTGGTCGCATTGCCCGCTAAGCTCTGCAAGCGCGAAATCGCACCGGGGTGGCCTGACGGCTTCGGGATGGCTACAGCCGCTCGCCATGCATGGCTGGATTATCATCGACAAGCCGGTCGGCCCAGGCTCGACCCAGATCGTCTCGGCTGTCAAGCGCGCGCTGAAGATGGGCGGGTATGGCAAGCATAAAGTTGGCCATGGGGGCACACTCGACCCGCTCGCCAGTGGTGTGCTTCCGGTCGCCATCGGTGAAGCGACCAAACTTGCTGGTCGGATGCTGGATGCCAACAAGACCTATGAATTCACGATTGGCTTCGGCACCGAGACCGATACGCTTGATGCCGAGGGAAAGGTGGTCGCCACCTCCGGCGTAAATCCCGGGCGCGACGCGCTCGACGCGATTCTGCCGCGCTTCACCGGCGACATTGAGCAGGTACCGCCGGCCTATTCGGCGCTCAAGATCGATGGCGAGCGTGCATATGATCGGGCGCGGGCAGGGGAGGCATTCGAGATCAAGACCCGGCCGGTGACGATTCATTCGCTTAGCGTTCTTTCGACCACCTCTGGCGAAGCCACCCTCGCTAGTTCGGTTTCCAAGGGCACCTACATCAGAAGCCTAGCGCGCGACATTTCGCGGGCGCTCGGTACCGTCGGACATGTCATCATGCTCCGCCGCACCAAGGCCGGTCCCTTCACTCTCAGTTCCTCGATTTCACTGGACAAACTGGAGGAACTCGCTAAGGGGCAGCGGCTTGAAAAAGCACTTTTGCCGCTGACGGCAGGGCTGGACGACATCCCGGCTCTCTCCGTCACCCCCGATCAGGCAAGGGCGCTCCGCGAAGGGCGCAAATTGATCGGGATCGCCGCACCCACCGGCCTCAACCTCGCGATTGAGGGCAGTACGCCCGTCGCGCTGGTCGAGGCTCAGGATCGCGAGATCCGGGTGGTGCGGGGCTTCAATCTGATGTCGAAGGAAGAAGAATGACCGTTACCGCCGAGCGCAAGACCGCGATTATTGCCGACAACGCCCGCACCGATGGCGACACCGGTAGCCCAGAGGTTCAGGTCGCAATCCTCACCGAGCGCATTGCCAATCTGACCGAGCACTTCAAGATCCATGCGAAAGACAATCACTCGCGCCGCGGTCTGCTGATGCTGGTCAACAAGCGCCGGAGCCTTCTTGATTATCTCAAGAAGGAAGACTCCAGCCGCTACGCAGCACTCATCGCCAAACTCGGCCTGCGCAAGTAAACAAGTTTCAGGACGGCCCCGCCAACACGGGGCCGTTTGTCTTTTCCGGCCATATGCAATTCGGCATCGGGCAGGACGGCGGGCACAAGATCCCGCCACGGCAGGCCAATGGATGGTCTGCCCCACGCGACGGCTTGAAGCCGTCGACATAGGCCCCGGGCGCATAGGGCGTCCGGAGACAAGGAAATCAGATGTTCGATACAAAGAAAGTGGAAATCCAGTGGGGCGGCCAGACCCTCACGCTGGAAACGGGCCGCGTTGCCCGTCAGGCCGATGGCGCAGTGCTCGCAACCCTCGGTGAGACCGTCGTCCTCTGCGCCGTTACGGCGGCGCGCAGCGTCAAGGAAGGGCAGGACTTCTTCCCGCTGACCGTCCATTATCAGGAGAAGTATTTCTCGTCGGGCCGCATTCCCGGCGGCTTCTTCAAGCGTGAGCGTGGCGCGACCGAGAAGGAGACCCTGGTCTCCCGCCTGATCGACCGCCCGATCCGCCCGCTCTTCCCCGAGGGCTTCTACAACGAGATCAACGTCATCGCCCAGGTGCTGAGCTATGACGGCGAGAACGAGCCGGACATCCTGGCGATGATCGCCGCGTCTGCTGCACTGACCATTTCGGGTGTTCCGTTCATGGGGCCGATCGGTGCCGCGCGCGTCGGTTACCAGGATGGCGAATATCAGCTCAACCCGACCGACGCGCAGGTCGCCGCCGGCGAGCTCGATCTCGTCGTCGCCGCTACCCATGACGCGGTGATGATGGTCGAATCCGAAGCGAAGGAGCTGTCGGAAGAGGTCATGCTCGGCGCTGTCCTGTTTGCCCACAACGCGATCAAGGACGTCATCAAGGCGATCATCAAGCTCGCCGAGAAGGCTGCCAAGGACCCATGGGAAATGGCCGCGCAGGCCGATCTCTCGGCTGCCAAGGACAAGCTCAAGAAACTGATCGGCAAGGATATCGAGGCCGCCTACAAGCTGACCGACAAGTCGGCCCGCTCGGGTGCGCTCAACGAGGCCCGCGCCAAGGCGAAGGCAGCGTTTGCCGATGCCGCCCCGCAGGACCAGATGGCCGCCAACAAGCTCGTCAAGAAGCTCGAAGCCGACATTGTCCGCACTGCGATCCTGAAGGACGGCCGCCGCATCGACGGGCGCGACACCCGGACGGTCCGTCCGATCGTCGCCGAGGCTCATTTCCTGCCCCGCGCGCATGGTTCGGCGCTGTTCACCCGCGGTGAGACGCAGAGCATCTCGACCTGCACCTTGGGCACCAAGGAAAGCGAGCAGATGATCGATGGCCTGACCGGCCTGCGCTACGAGCATTTCATGCTCCACTACAACTTCCCGCCCTATTCGGTCGGTGAAGTCGGTCGCTTCGGCGCGCCGGGCCGTCGTGAAGTTGGCCATGGCAAGCTGGCATGGCGTGCGCTGCACGCAGTGCTGCCGACCAAGGAGGAGTTCCCCTACACGATCCGCCTGACCTCGGACATCACCGAGTCAAACGGCTCGTCGTCGATGGCGACGGTGTGCGGCGGCAGCCTTGCGATGATGGATGCCGGCGTGCCGATCAAGCGCCCGGTCTCGGGCATCGCAATGGGCCTGATCCTCGAAGGCAAGGAGTTCGCGGTGATCAGCGACATCCTCGGCGACGAGGATCATCTCGGCGACATGGACTTCAAGGTGGCTGGTACGTCCGAAGGCATCACCACGATGCAGATGGACATCAAGATTGCCGGCATCACCGAGGAGATCTTCAAGACGGCGCTGCATCAGGCGAAGGAAGGTCGCGCGCACATTCTCGTTGAGATGGCAAAGGCACTCGACCACACCCGTACCGAGCTGTCGGCGCATGCGCCGCGGATCGAGACGATGTCGGTGCCCAAGGATAAGATCCGCGACATCATCGGCACCGGCGGCAAGATCATTCGTGAGATCGTCGCCACCACCGGCGCCAAGGTTGATATCGACGATGATGGGACCGTCAAGATCTCGTCGTCTGACACGGCGCAGATCGAAGCAGCGCGCAACTGGATCATCGGCATTGTGGCGGAGCCCGAGGTAGGCAAGATCTACAACGGCAAGGTCGTTAATCTCGTCGATTTCGGCGCATTCGTGAACTTCATGGGCGGCAAGGATGGTCTCGTCCACGTCTCCGAGATCATGAATGAGCGCGTTGAGAAGGTCGCAGACGCCCTGTCCGAAGGTCAGGAGGTCAAGGTCAAAGTGCTCGAGATCGACCAGCGCGGCAAAGTCCGCCTGTCGATGCGCGTGGTTGACCAGGAGACCGGCGAGGAATTGCCAGACACGCGTCCGCCCCGTGAGGAGCGCCCGCGCGGCGACCGTGGTGATCGTGGTCCGCGCCGTGATGGCGACCGGGGTCCGCGCCGCGACGGCGGTGATCGTGGCCCTCGTCGCGACGGGGGCGATCGTGGTCCGCGCGGCGAAGGCCGAGGTGACCGCGGCCCGCGCCGCGAGCGTTCGGAAGGCAGCAGTGACGATGGGCCCGCGCCCGATTTCGCGCCGGCCTTCCTGACCCGCGACGACGACTGATCCACGGTCCGTGAATTGAAGAGGGGGAGCAGAGTTGCTCCCCCTTTTTTCTTTGGGGTTCAAGGATTGAGCTGTCGCCATGGAACAGCATGACTGGACCTATTTTGCCCTGCTCGGCGGCTGTTTCGCTCTGGCGCTGCTCATCCGGATCCGCCGCATCGGCAAAAGCTGGCGGCTGCGGCAGGGGACGCTGTGGATTATACCCGCCATTTTCATCCTGCTCGCAGCGGTGATCTTCCGGAAGTATCCGCCGTCTGGGATCGGCTGGCTGTGGGTGGCAATGGGTCTGGCCGCCGGTGGCGTGATCGGATGGTGGCGAGCGCTGCTTGTCGATATCAGTGTCGACCGGACGACAGGGCGACTCCATCAGCGCAGTTCGGCCGGCGCTATGCTGTTCCTTGTCGTCCTGATGTTGGTCCGATGGCTGTTGCGATGGGCGGTGACGCTGGGCGACGCGCGCTGGCATTTTGGTGCCATGCTTATCAGTGACATATTCATCGCTATCGCAGTTGGAGCGATCTCGGCCTAT
>CANJRZ010000137.1 GCA_947476735.1 Sphingomonadaceae bacterium | reverse complement strand
GGCTTCGCTCTGGCCAGATTGGACCGCACGCTGACGCATGCGAAGTTCGCCGCACTGGTCGTGCTGCCCTTGCCCTTCCAGCGCGCCACGTGCGGGAAGGGGCAGAGCGGGCGTTCATTGTCGATCCGGCCGTCTGTCGCATGGCGCGCGATTATCAACTCGGGCACCCGCTTCTGTTCGACCCAGAGGCGCAACGGCGTCAGCGCATCGAACAGATCTGGGCCGGGGCCGCCGGTGCAATGCTGCATGCCGGGGGCCATGAACAGCCGGTAATAGCCTCGCGTGACCTTCAGCGCTGCGTCATGCGAAAGCCCACGAGCCTTGGCACCATGAGCGACCACAGTCTCATAATAGCGGACACTGTTCATCGGCGGCACGCCGGGGTCGCTCCAGCCATGATAGTGGATAAGCTTGCCGCCGCGCGCCTCGAAGGCGGAGAGATCGGGATCATAGGTATCGATCTGTCGGCTCATCGTCTCGCCGAGGATCGGCAGGTTGAGCGCGCGCTCGACATCCCGGTCATAGTCGATCCGGTGCATGTCCCAATCGGGATCGGCGTAGAGCAGCGAGGGAAGAATGCCCTGCGCATAGGCCCAGTGGCTGGATGTGTAGGGAGCGTCGCCCGAAAGATAGAAGGCCCAGCCGCCCGGCCCGAGCTCGCCGCCCGGCGAGTAGCCGCTGAACAGGCGACGGCCCTTGCTGTCATGCGCGCCCGCATAGATTTTCCGGAGCGCTGCGACCTGCGGTGCGGTCAGGCAATGGGCCCCGTCCTTGCCCGAACATTGGATGCGCGCCGGATCGAAGCGGCAGGCGCGCGGATCGCCGATCACCCCGTCGGCGACGCCGTCCAGCTTGTCGCAGGCGGCGACTACGCCCCTGGCGATCGCAGGGATTTTGGTGGCGGGGATGTAGCCGGCACCGCCCTGCTCCCGATACATTGCGAGCTGCGCCCAGAGCCGGCCTGCCATCGTCAATCGGGTGAAGTTGATGATCGGATCGCCGGCGAGGATGCCATCATAGTCGTCGGGGTAGCGCTGCGCCGACATCAGCGCCTGCCGACCACCGCCCGAACAGCCGGTGAGATAGGAGAAGGCGGGAGCGCGTCCGTAAAAGGCGACGATCAGCTTGCGCGCCTCGACCGTCATCACATGGTTGGCGCGGTGGCCCCAGTCGGCCAGCAGATCGGGGCGGCCCAGCGCGAAGCGGCCGTCATAGAAGCCGCCGTCATGGCCAAGGTCGGAGCCGACCGCGGCATAGCCGCTCTCGACCCCGCCCCTGAGCGCGGGATAGGGAATGGCGCCCGCCATCGCGCCATTGCCGGCGCCGAGCATCCGCCCGTTCCAGCCGCTGACCGGTAGCCAGACCTCGAAACGGATCGAGGCTGGAGCCACGCCCTGTACGCGACAGAAAGCCCGGTCGACCTGGTTGCCGGGAGGCTCCCTGCCGTCGGTGGCGCCGGTGCCGAAATGGAGCTTGGCGCTTCCGGCCGGGTAATAGCTCTTCGGTGTCTCGAAACCTGCGGGCACGAAGCTCGCCTGGATGCGCACGCCGCCCTCGGAGTTCTCCGTACTGAGCGCCTCGCAGCGCGACCGTGCATCAGCCTGTGCGGCCGAGGGAAAGGCGGCCAGCAGACCGGCGATCATCAACGGGACCCAAGCGCGCATCGACACCCCTCCTCCGTCGCTTCGGGACGGTTGCATGTGCGGAGACTAGATCAGCGACGGCTCGCCGCCAATGCGGTCCTTTCGCCCGGGCGCCTCAGTCGAAGCCGAGGAAGATCGCCTGGTCGTCCAGCGGCACGCGTTCGCGCTCGAAATTGTTGACCTTGGCGTCGGGGTCGCGCCAGCCGATCGAAAGGCCGCAGAACAGCATCGTGTCGTCGGACAGGCCGAGATGGTCTTTGATCGTCCGTCCGTAGATCCCCATATATTCCTGCGGGCAGCTATCGAGGCCTTCGCCGCGCAGCAGCACCATGATCGTCTGCAGCCACATGCCGACATCGGACCATTGCGCTTCCTTCATCAGCTTGGGGAAATGGCAGAGCAGCAGAACGGGTGCGCCGAAGCAGAGCAGGTTGGCGCGGGCAAAGGCATCGCGCATGTCGGTATCGCCACGGGCGATGTCCATCGTCCCGTACATCTGCGCGCCGAGCGTCTGCAGACGGGACTGATATTTCTCCAGCTGCGAGGGAGCGGCGAAATCATATTCGAGCGGATCGTCGGGTTGCGCGGCGAGGAGGCGTTCCTGCAGGGCCTTGAGCGGCGCGCCGGCAAGGGTGATCGACTCCCAGGGCTGATAGTTGCAGCCTGACGGAGCCATGCGCGCCTGATCGAGGACGCGCCTGATCGTATCGAGGCCTACCGGCTTGTCGAGAAAGGCCCTGACCGAACGACGAGAGGTAACCGCTTCGGCGACATTCATGTTCATTTCTCCAAATAGAGAGGGCACGGACCGGCCTGTCGGCGATCCGTGCCCCCTGATGCGTGTTCAGCCTCAGCTGTCGATGAAGTCGAGGAACTGCTGCGCGCCATCCTGCCAGAAGTCGAACAGCGAGCCTTTGCCCTGCCCGACGCCGCGCGCCGCAACTTCCCAGGCATCCTCGGGCCAGGCCGGCTCGACCAGGGTCGAGCCTCTGATCAGCGCATGAATTTCGAACGACGTGCGCGGCGGATGGTCATAATCCTTGACGCCACCACGGACGATCAGGGTCGGCACCTTGACGTCTGCGAACAGATGATCGGGCACGCCCGGGATCGCCTCGTTGGGCTTCGGGATATAGGCATCGAACCAGCGGTTCATCACCTTCTCGAACTCCTCGGGCCCGATATCGCGCAGGCGCTTCAGGTTGTTCGGGTTTGCCTCGATCAGCGGCTTCCAACCGAACGGACCGTTACCGAGCGCGGCGATCGCATCCATGCTGCCGGTTGAACGGATCGTGCGCAACTCGTTGAGCACATAAACCGCTGCCAGGTTGATCGAGCTGTACGAGCCGCCGACGATGCACCAGGTGATCAGCTTGCGGACCTTTTCAGGATACATCATCGTGAACACGATCATGTCGCGCGCGCCGCCCGAGCCGCCCGCCGCGATCACCTTGTCCTTGACGCCGAGCTTGTCGAGCATCTTGCCAAGTGTCTCGGCACGCATGTGCGATTCGGACTGGCCGTAGAGCTGGATGTCCGACTTGCCGCAATTCGGCCGGTCCCACAGCAGAACGCGCTTGCCGCCCGCGGCGATCTTGTCGGCGAGCTCATGCACGCCGCCATAATCCTTGCTGAATCGCCCGCCCGGGGTGATGACGACGATCTCGCCATTCTCCGGTCCGACGAATTCATAGACGACGTTGCCGCCGTTAATCTCGATAGATGCTTCGGCCATTTCAGCCCCTCCTTGAATCGGTGCGGCGCGCACCAGACCAGAAAATTTTTATCGTGTCTATCGGTGAACCGATATGTTTCCATGTGACACATTGATGACGTCAGATGGGCTCCAGCGGCGCCACCGGCCGGGTTGTCGTCGCATGGACGAGCAACCCCGCCAGTTCGGCCGGGCGGCTGAAAAAGGGCGAATGCGAGCCTTCGATCGGCAGCGGCACCACGCCGAGCCGCCGTGCGATGGTCATCGATGCGGCTAAGGGCTTGGCCCGGTCGTCGGTACAGATGATGTAACTGCGCGGGAGATCGGCCTGCCAGAAGCGTGTCAGCGCGATCGGTTCGACCAGGATGCCTGGCGGCGCGGGGGTCAGCTTCGAGACCGCCCAGTCGACCGTCGCGTCGTCGCAATCATGGTAGAAGATCGCGCGGCCGGCTTCCTTGTCGACCCATTCGAGCCGGCCATCCTCGGTCGGCCGCAGCGCGCTCGGCGGCATCGACGAACTCAGCTTGGCGATGTCGCTACCGTCGCCGCTATTGGCCTTGCGCTCGCCCCCGGTCGCCTCGACCAGCGGCCGCCCCTCGATCGGCAGCCCCGCCGCCAGATAGACGATATGGCGGACCAGCTCGGGCCGGGCATCGGCGGCGAGCGTGCAGTCGAAGCCGCCGCCCGAATGGCCTACGAGCACGTCGCCGTCGCGCATCACCTCGACGATCGCGTCGCGCCGGTCGGCCAGCGTTGAGCGTTCCCACCGCCGCGCGCCATGGCCCGGAAGATCGATCGCCAGCGCCTCATGGCCGAGCTTCTCCAGTTCGGGCACCACCCGGTCCCAGCACCAGGCGCCATGGAAGCCGCCATGAACCAGTATCAAGCGCATCAGCTCTCTCCCCTCAAAGTGCCGCGAACACCTCGGACCAGCCTTCAAGCATGTCGTCCTCCTGCCCGGGTGGCAGGCTGATCGCGAGCTGGCTGTGGCCCGCGTCGCGCATGCCGCGCAGGCGATCGACCAGCTCAGCCCTGGTGCCGGTCAGGCTGAAGGCCTTGATGATGTCACCGGTGATGTGAGTCTCGTCGGGGCGCAGCTTCATCATATGGCCGCGATGGTTCCGCAGGTGACGGTCGGCCTCCGGATAGGCCGCATAGACCTTGCGATAAGCATTGAGCGCGTCCCTGAACGGAAAATGCGTATCGGCCTCCTCGCCATGGAGCGTGCCATAGCTCTCGGCGAGTGCATGGAAGGCGACTGCGGCGAGCGGGCCAGCCTGTGCGCGGGCGCGCGGCCCGTCCGGCGACTCGCCCTCGGCAAGCACCGTTCCGCTGCCGACGATGCAGCTGTGCAGCGCTGCCGGGTCGCGGCCCGCCTCGGCCCAGACGGCGCGCATTTCGGCGAGCGTCGCGGCTTCGCTGTCGGGGGTGCCGGTGCTGCCAAGCCAGCCGGCGCCGAGCTTCGTAACCAGTTTGCGACCACGCGGCCCGAACGCCGAGACATGGGTCGGGATCGGGTCGGCGATGTTGTGGAGCGGCGGGGTTGGGTCAAGCAGGGCGGTGCGGCGGAGTTTGCCCTCGACCATCACCTCGGTTGTTTCGCCGCGCAGCAGCGCCTCCACCTCGCGGATGTAGCGCTCCATGTCGTCGAGCTTCATCGCAGCCATGTCCATCGTCCGCCGCGCGGTGAAGCCGGTGCCGACCCCGAAGGCGATCCGCCCCGGCGCCAGCAGGTTGAGCGCGGCGAGCCCGCTGGCGGTCACCGGCGCGATCCGGTTTGACGGGGTGATCACGCCTGTGGCGAGGATGATCCGATCGGTCTTTACTGCAGCGGCGCCCATCGCAACGAAGATCTCGGCATTGACCAGCGCGGTGTCGTAGAACCAGGCATGGCTCGCGCCGAGCGCCTCGGCCCGCTGGACGACCCGCCACGAATCCGCCCGCGTCGGCAGCATGATGCCGAATTCCATCGCTCGATTCTCCCCTTGGCAGGTCAGCCCTTACTTTGCCGGTGTCACGGCCGGCGCTTGGGCAGTGCTAACCCGTTTCGCGCTGATGATCCTGATCTTGGGTTCGAGCATCTGCCCCTTCATCACCCCTTCGCCGAGCGTCGGCGATTTCGGCGCCATGACGATCTTCTTGATCACATCCATTCCCTCGACGACCCGGCCGAACACCGCATAGCCGAGATTGTCGCCTGAGGCCGCCGGGTTGGCATCCATCGATTTCATGTCCCCGACTATGATGAACCAGTCGCCGTTCGCGGTGCCGGGGGCGAGGCGCGCCATCGAGATCGCGCCGTCGGTGTGCGAGAGACCTGTCTTGGTGGTCGGCTCATGCGGGATCGAAGGGAACAGCTTCTTGGGATTATATTGCACACCGCCCTGCGCGAAGCCGTAATCGGGGATGCCGTTGGCGCCGCCGATCTGGCCGATCGATCGGTAGAAGGCGGCATTGTCGAGCCGCTTGGCATCGACATAGCGCAGGAAATTCTTCGCGGTGATCGGCGCGCGCTCGGTCTCGATCTCGAGCAGGATGTTGCCCTCGCTGGTGACGAGGCTCACCTTGACCGTCGCCGGCTTGGGGGCGGGCGCGTCGGCCGCGGCTGCCGGTGCAGGCGCCGGAGCCCCTTCCTGGGCCAGGGCCGGAAGTGCGGCGAAACCCAGCAGGGCTGTCAGCAGGAAACGCATCATCTTCATAGGTCACATCCAGATTGGTCTGCAGCTTCTTAGGCCTTCTCTCGACTGCGGGAGAGGGGAAAGGGTTCAGTCTCTTTTGCGTCCGTCCTTCAGCGCATCCGCGAGGGTGAAATGCGCCTGGTCTCCCGCGCTGACGTCGACCGCCATGAACGCCGGATGGGCAAGCTCGGCATAGATGTCGAGCCGGTCGGGATTGGGTTTCCAGCCGAGCTCGGTCTGGGTGCGCGGGCAGCGCGTGCGATTGCACGACGCGAACACCACCGGGCCGAGGAAGGGGCCGAACACCTCGTCGATCTCGGCGCCGGAGATCGAGCGGGTCTTTACCCCGCGCAGATGCGCGATCTGTTCGGCAAGCGAGCGGAAATTGGTCTCGCCCGAGACCGCATGGTAGAGCGCGCCGGGCGTTCCCCTGGTCGCGGCCAGCAGGAAGATGTCGGCGAGATCGTCGACATGGATGGTGCTGAACACGTTGAGCCCGGGCCCCACATAGCAGACCGCGCCGGTGCGCGCCGAACTGTGCAGCGCGTGAATCGGCGGAGCGTGGCCATGGCCCCAGATCAGCGGCGGGCGGATCACCGTCGCCCGGATGCGGCGCTTGGAGCCGTCGCGCACCATATTCTCGATCGGGATGCGGGTGCGGAACACCTCGTCGCCGTCCCAGGGTTCGTCTTCGCCATAATTGCCGTCGAACCAGTAGCCCTCGGTTCGCTTGGCGAGCACCGCGGTACCGCTGGTGAAGACGAGTGCTTTGCCGGAGCCGGCCATCACCTCGATCAGCACCTCGATCGCGCGTCGCTCGGTCGCATATTCGACCATCGGGGTGAAGATCACGCAGTCGGTCGCCTCGACATGCGGACGGAGCGCATCAAGATCGTCGAGGTCGCCCGTGATCACCCGGGCGCCTGCCTCGCTCACGCGTGCGGCCGCCGCGTCGCTGCGGGCGAGGCCGCTCACCTCATGGCCGGCCGCCTTGAAAGCGCGGACGACCCGGCCACCGACATAGCCGCTGGCTCCGATGACGAGCGTCTTCATGCCGTGGCGTCCGCTTCTTCCTTAGCGGCGTTCTGGCCAAGGTCGGGAAAGCGCAGCGCGCGGCGGTTGATCAGCGGCCGGCGATAGCAGGGATCTTCGCGATTCCGGCCCGGCACGCCATTGGCGTAGAGATCGTCGATCCCGTCGAACGGGCTCGCCCCCCTCGGAATGCTGCTCGACCAGTCGACCATGCAATAGCGTGTCGCGATCTTCCATTCGCCATCGACCCGGGTGAGCCGGTCGAGGTAACGGCCACTCGCCGTCCACACCATGTCGCCGACGACGGGAGCGGTGTAGATATAATAGCTCTCGGCATGGGCGGTATCGCCGTCGATCTCGCAGATATGGCTGGTGATGTGGTGCTGGGTCGATTCGACCGTGCCCGAGAGGTCGCGCAGCCGCCCCCATTCATGCATTTCCTCGCGGCTGCCGACGAACGGGCCATGATCGTCCACCGCGTCGGGATGATAGACCGTCAGCAGCAGTTCGCGGTCACGGCGGTCGACGGCGCGACAATAGATGTTGACGACGTCCAGTATGTCCTGGCGGTCGATCAGTTTCTGGAGAGCCTTTTCGTTCATCTGCGCTTCCTCTCGCTGTTCGCGGGACGGCCCGCTGCTTGATCGTGGTCAAACAGCCTTCGATCCTGTCCCAATATGACAAGCCTTGTTCATGATGACATGGCAGAAAGCCGGGACAAGGAAAACCGGCATAAATTTCGAGGAGAAACCGCATGGCAGAGTCGGATAGCGGGCAGCTCAGGGTCGCGGACACCGGCGACTATGACGTCGTGATCATCGGCGCCGGTTTCGCGGGCATGTACTCGCTTCACAAGCTGCGCGGCGAGGGAAACAGCTGCAAGGTGTTCGAGCGCGGCACCGGGGTCGGCGGCGTCTGGTACTGGAATCGCTATCCGGGCGCACGCGTCGACGTCGAGAGCCTCGAATATAGCTACACTTTCTCCGCCGATCTCGAGCGCGAGTGGAAATGGACTGAGGCCTATGCGTCGCAGCCCGAGCTTGAGGCCTATTGCAACCATGTCGCCGACCGATTTGACCTGCGCCGCGACATCCAGCTTGAGACCAATGTCCTTGCCTGCCATTTCCAGGAGGATAGCGGGCGCTGGCTGGTGACCACGAACAAGGGCGACCGTGTCACCGCCAAATATCTGGTGATGGCGACGGGCACGCTGTCGGAACCCAAGGATATCGATCTCCCGGGCATCGAGAATTTCAAGGGCGAACTCTACCGCACCAGCAAGTGGCCGCGCCACGAGGTCAGCTTTGCAGGCAAGCGCGTCGGCGAGATCGGCACCGGGTCGTCGGGAATCCAGTGCATCCCGGAAATCGCCAAGACGGCCGAACACCTTACCGTTTTTCAACGCACTGCCGGTTTCAGCATGCCGTCGAACAACGGTCCGTCCGATACCAGGCGTACACAGGAATGGTTCGACCGCCGCGACGAGATGCACCGCCGCCAGCGCGAATCGCAGCTCGGCCTGATCATGAGCGAGTTCGGCCCGAACAGCGCTATGGAGGTCTCCGAGGAAGAGCGGCGCAAGATGTATGAAGAGCGCTGGGCACAGGGCGGTATCGCTATCGTCGGCTCGTTCAACGATCTGCTGTTCAACAAGGATTCGAATGAAAGCTGTGCCGCTTTCGTTCGGGAGAAAATCCGCGAGAAGGTCGCCAATCCCCAGGTGGCGGAAAAGCTGGTGCCGACCTCGCACCCGATCTTCACCAAGCGGCCCTGCGTTGACACCGGCTATTACGAAACGTTCAACCGCGACAATGTTGAGCTGGTCGATGTCCGTGAGAATCCCATTGAGCGCGTTACCGAGAAGGGCGTCATCGCCGGCGGTAAGGAATATGAATTCGATACGCTCGTTCTCGCCATCGGCTTCGACGCGATGACCGGCGCGATGACGCGGATCGACATTCGCGGCCGCGGCGGCAAGTCGATCAAGGATGTCTGGGAGAATGAAGGCCCGGTCAGCTTTCTCGGCCTCGCCGTCGCCGGCTTCCCCAATATGTTCATGATCGCCGGCCCGGGCAGCCCCTCGGTGCTCGGCAATATGATGGGTGCGTTCGAGCATAATGCCGGATGGATCGGCAACATGATCCGCTACATGCGCGATCATCAGCTGCAGACGATCGAAGTCGACGAAAAGGCGCAGGAGGACTGGACGGCCGAGGTCGAACGCGCCGCCAACCTGACCCTCTATCCCCAGGTCGACAGCTGGTACACCGGCGCCAATGTGCCGGGGAAGAAGCGCGCGTTCAGCGCTTATCTCGGCGGCTGGGCCAATTATCTCGACACCTGCGACAATTCCGCCGCCGATGGCTATCGCGGCTTCCGGCTGAGCGGGGTCAAGGAGAACGCCTGATCCTGCTTCCCCTCCGGTCGATCAGGCTCTAGGCCTCCGTCGCGAAAGGGAGACGGACATGATCATCGAGCGGGTCGAATTCGAGGTGAAGCCAGGGCAGATGGACGCCTTCATGGCGCATTGCCGGGACAGCGGACATGTGTTCAGCAACAGCAAGGGCTGCGTCTCGTTCAGCTACGGCCGCGGCGTCGAGAATCCCGACAAGGCGATCTTCATCCTGCGCTGGGATTCGGTTGCGGCGCACGAGGCGGCCCGCGATGGCTTCGCCGCATTCCGCGGTCCGATGCCCGACCTGATCAACAGCGCGGCCGTCGAGCATTTCGACATGCAAGCCTGGGCGGGCGCATAAGCCGCGCTCCGACCGGTGCAGGATTTCGGCAGCTATGATTATGTGATCGTCGGCGCGGGCACCGCAGGGTGCCTGCTCGCCAACCGCTTGTCAGCGGATCCGCGCAACCGGGTGCTGCTGCTCGAGGCGGGCGGCAAGGACGACTGGATCTGGTTCCACATCCCAGTCGGCTATCTCTTCGCGATCGGCAATCCGCGCGCCGACTGGATGTTCGAGACGGTCGAGGAGCCCGGTCTCGGCGGGCGCAGGCTCGCTTATCCGCGGGGCAAGGTGATCGGCGGCAGCTCCTCGATCAACGCGATGATCTATATGCGCGGGCAGGCGGCCGATTATGATGGCTGGCGTCAGCTCGGCCTGCCCGGCTGGGGATGGAGCGATGTGCTGCCCTGGTTCC
>CANJRZ010000136.1 GCA_947476735.1 Sphingomonadaceae bacterium | reverse complement strand
GGGCTGGGCGCGCATGTCCTCACCCTCGCCTCGGACCTCGGCCTGATCGACAACGGCCTCAAGCTCAGGACCCTGCGCCTGCCCGATGTCTTCCAGGACCATGACAAACCCGAAAAACAATATGCCGACGCAGGCCTCGATGCCGAGGCCATCGTCGCCGTGGTGCGGGCGGCGCTGTATCGCAACAGCAAGGGGCTGGAAATCAGCGCTTAGGTGCTTCGCCCCTCAGCTGTCAGAGAGGTGAATCAAACATCCTCGTCGGGCAGGACAAACACACCATCGGCGGGCGCCTCTGCGATCTTTTCGATCCGGCCGCGCGAGACCGAGATGAGGATATGGCGATTCGCGAATTCGACGACGGCGAGTCGGCCGGTGGCACCCATCGGGATCGCGTCGACGATCTTGATGGCTCTTTGCCTGTTGCCGATCGCGATGCCGGGCTGGAGTTTCCTCCACAGCCAGAGCGATCCATAGGCCAGCCCGCCGACGAGCGGGAGCAACAGGAGCAGTCGCAACAGATAGTCTAGCATCATTGGCGAAGCATCATTGGCGGCGTTCTATTCCCGACAGACGCGCGTCAGCGGCGACGACGTCAACCACCCTGATGCCGAATTTTCCGTTCACTGTCACTACCTCGCCCTTCGCGACGAGCGTGCCGTTGACCATGATGTCGAGCAATTCGTTCGCCTGGCGGTTGAGCTCGACCACGCTCCCCGCGTTGAGATCCATCAATTCGGCAAGGCGCAGCGACGTGCTGCCGACCTCGACCGAGAGGCGTAGCGGGATGTCGGCGAGCAGCCGGTAGTTGGCGCGGCTGGCCAGCTCCTGCGCCTGCGGCACCGCGGGAACGTCGGACATATCGCTCATTTCAGGAGACCTTTGTTGAGATTTTCTATCATCAGGGCGGCACGACCCTCCTGCTCGCCGATCGTGCCTTCGGCGAATCGGCGATTGCCGACGAGCAACGGAACGGTCTGGGAGAGTGTAACCGGAATGACGTCGCCGGGCTTGAGTGCGAGCAGTTGCGCCACGGTCATCTCCGGGCGGGCCAGGACCGAGCGGACCGGCAGCAAGACATTGTCGAGCGCGCCGAGGAGCTTGCCCTTCCATTCGACATCGTCGCCCGCAACGCCCGACTGGGCGCGCATGGCGATCTGATCCTCGATCGGTTGGAGAATGGCCAGCGGATAAAGGATCTCGATGCGCGTCGAACGCGACATGCCCGGCTTTATCGTAAAGCTTTGCAGCACCACTGCCTCGTCGGGGCGGACCATGTTTGCGAAAGCGGCATTGGTCTCGTGGGTCGCAAAGGTGAATTCGAGCGGATAGGTTTCGCCCCAGCTTTTCCTGAGCACGTCGACGATGGCATCGACGAGTCGTGCCTGCAGCCGCTGCTCGGAAGGCGTGAACTCACCGCTCTTGGCGGTTAGTCCATTGCCGGTGCCACCGTAGAAGGCGTCGACCATGTTGTTGATGAAGGTCGGCTCGATAGCGATCATCATCACCCCTTTGACCGGGCTGATGCGAAACAGGCTGAGGCTGCTATGATCGGGCTGGTTGCGCTGCCACTCGTCGAAGCGGCGCGTTTCCAGCGGAATGGCTTCAACCTTGGCGCGGGTCTGGGCAATGGGTTCGATCACGCCGCGAAGACGGCGTGCGATGCGCTCGTTCATTCGTTCGAGATGCGCGAGATGTGCGACCGGCCGGTCCTTGCGCTGGCCCAGTGCATAGGGTGCTATTTCCTGCGACTGCGGGGCAGCATCTTCCTCCGACCCGCCTAGTTCGTCGAAGGAGATATCGCTGAGCTCATCCATCAGCGCGGCGACTTCGTCACCCGAAAGACTGGAAGCTGCGCGAGTCATCTCGAGTGCGAAATTCCTGAACCGGTTCATGCCGGATCTGCCGGCGGATTCGCTATAAGCCGGAGTTGGTTAATGAAAGGTGGGGAAGGGGAGGGTTTTGTCCGGCCCTCGCGCGCTGCTGAGGCAACGGGTCAGGCAGCGCCCTTCTTCTGGATGAGCTTGTAAGCATGCTCATACCATTTGCTGCCGGGATAATTGTGCCCGAGCACCGCTGCCGCACGCTCGGCCTCCGGCTGAATGCCCAGCTCAAGATAGCTTTCGGTCAGCCGCATCAGCGCCTCGGGCGTGTGGCTGGTCGAGTCATATTGATCGACGACCGTGCGGAAGCGGATCACCGAAGCGAGCCAGTCGCCACGCCGCTGGTAGAAGCGGCCGATCTCCATTTCCTTACCCGCCAGATGGTCCTTGATCAGGTCGACCTTGATCCGCGCATCCGCCGAATAGCGCGATTCGGGGTAGCGGCGGATCAGCTCGTTCATCGCATCAAGCGCATTCTGGGTCAGTTTCTGATCGCGTGTAACATCCTGAATCTGTTCATAATAATCGATCGCGATCAGGTAGAGCGCATAGGGTGCGTCGCGGTTGCCCGGGTGGATCGCAACGAAGCGCTGCGCCGAGCCGATCGATTCGGTGTACTGGCGCGCGAGATAATAGGAGAAGGCGCTCATCAGCTGGGCGCGGCGCGCCCACACCGAATAGGGATGCTGGCGCTCGACCTCGTCGAACAGCTGTGCCGCCAGCTTGTACTGGCGCCGGTCGAGCCGCTCCTTAGCCGCATTGTAGAGCGTGTCCACGTCGCGGGCGACATATTTGGTGTCGCCCTTGTTCTTGCCGGTGGCGCAGCCGGCCAGCGGGACGACGAGGGCGGCAGCGATCAACAGGGCGATCGGACGGACGGATTTACGCAGCATAGGCCGCCTTCTTTAGGGTCCATTCCCGGTTGCCGCAATGGCCGTGAAGGGGGGGTGCGCTGCGCCGATGAGTTGTTAAGATGGTGCGATGCTGCGCGTGCTGACGATCTCGACCCTTTTTCCCGATCGGACGCGGCCCGGCTTCGGCGCGTTCGTTGCGCGGCAGACGCTGGGCCTCGCCGCCCGCCCCGGTGTCGAGGTGAAAGTCGTAGCTCCGGTTGCGATGCCGCCGGTGGCCTGGGCCAGGCGGCATCCCGCCTATCGCGAACTCGGCGCCTTGCCGCCGCGCGAGACCTGGGAGGGCCTCGATGTCCACCGGCCGCACTTCCCCACAGTTCCGCTGATCGGTGGCCGGATCAATCCGGCCAGCATCTGGTGGACGTTGGTGCCGCTTCTCGACGCGATCCGAGAGGATTTTGCGTTTGATGTGATCGACGCCGAATTCTTTTATCCGGATGGCCCGGCTGCAGTCCGGCTTGGTCGGCGCTACGGTGTGCCTGTCTCGATCAAGGCGCGAGGCAGCGATATCCACCTGTGGGGGAAAAAGCCTTCATGCCGCAGAAAGATCGTCGCGGCCGGGCAGGCCGCGGCTGGGTTGCTCGCTGTATCGGGCGCGCTGCGCGACGACATGATCGCAATGGGGCTGCCTTGCGACAGGATTCGGGTCCATCACACCGGCGTCGATCAGGCAATGTTCCATCCGCGCGACCGGGCGGCGGCGAAGGCGGCATTGGGCATCGCGGGGCCGCTGGTGGTGACGGCAGGCAATCTGATCGCGCTCAAGGGGCAGGCGTTGCTGGTCGAGGCGATGAAGGCGCTGCCCGGCGTGACCTTGCTGATCGCCGGGCGCGGCCCCGACCATGATATGCTCATTTCACGGATCGCGGCGGCGGAATTGCAGGATCGCGTCCGGCTGCTTGGCCCGCTGCCACATGCCGACCTGCCGGGGCTGTTCGCGGCCGCCGACGTGATGGCTCTGCCCTCCGCTGCGGAAGGGCTTGCCAATGTCTGGGTCGAGGCGCTCGCCTGCGGTACGCCGATCGTCATCACCGATGTCGGTGGTGCACGCGAGGTGGTCGACCGGCCCGCGGCGGGGCGCCTTGTCGAGCGGACGCCGGAGGCCATCGCCGAGGGGATTAGGGCGGTGCTCGCCAGCCCATCGTCCCAGGAAGAGGTCGCGCAAGCCGCGAAACCTTTTACCTGGGAACGCAACAGCGAGGCTTTGCACGAACACCTCGCGGGATTGGTGGAATAACCGTCACCCCGGCGAAGGCTGGGGGCTCAGGAGTATCAAGCGCCGTCCTTGCCGACCGAAATCCCAGCCTTCGCTGGGATGACGTCTCCGACGTCAGAGCGGCAGCAGGGCCGCAGCGATCCAGCGGTCCTCGCCGCGCAACACGTTCCAGGCGCGCGCCGCGGCGCGGCTGTCCATGGCCTCGACGCCGAAGCCCATGGCCTCCACAGCGGCCATGAAGACGGGCGAAGGGCGGCGCATCGATGCACCGGTCCCCAGCAACAGGAATTCGGGCGGTGGATCGAGCGCGAGCAGGGGGATGAGATCGGCGGCTGTCAGTGAGTCGAGCGAGGTTGCTGCCCAATCACGGGCATCCTCTGGAGTCAGCCACAGCCCGCCCGGGACGATCCTGTCGGCAATACGGAAGGCATTACCCGAAAAGCCGCGGATCACCGGGCCGCTGGCGGCTTCTTCGCGATCGAAACTGACCATATTCGGTCAGGCTTTCGGGCCGACTCGTTCCGCTTCCGGGCGTGCCGTCTCGGCCTTCTGGCCGAACTTGGCGGGTTCGAGGCCGAGGCTGATCAACAGCGACGAGGAGACGTAGATCGACGAATAGGTACCGACGATCACACCAAGCAGCATAGCCGCCGAGAAGCCGCGCAGCACATGGCCGCCCCACAGCAAGAGCGCTCCGAGAGCCAGGAAGACGGTGAGCGAGGTCATCACGGTGCGCGGCAGAGTCTCGTTGACCGACAGGTCGATCAGAGCCTTCATATCCATCTGGCGGTATTTGCGCATATTCTCGCGAATTCGGTCGTCGATCACCATCTTGTCGTTGATGGAATAGCCGACGATCGTCAGCACCGCGGCGACGATGTTGAGGTCGAATTCAAGCTGGGTGATCGCGAAGAAACCGATCGCCATCACCACGTCGTGGACGACCGCGACGAAGGTCGAAACGCCGAATTGCCATTCATAGCGCAGCCAGGAAAAAACCGCGATGCCGAGGATGGCGAGAATGACCGCGAGCACGCCGTTCCGGATCAGTTCGCCTGAGACTTTTCCCGAAACCGTATCGGTGCGGGTGAAGGTCACGCCGGGAAACTGGGCCTTGAGTGCGTTCGAGACTGTAGTGACGATCGCGTTGGTCGCGCCTTCGTCTGAGCCCTCGGCGATCGGCAGTCGGATCGAGACGGTGCGCGGATCGCCGAATTGCTGAAGCGCGCTGGTGCCGACACCGAGCCCGTCGATCGTGGCGCGCATCTTGTCGAGCGGCGGCGCCTGTTCGAACTGCGCCTCGATCATCAGGCCGCCGACAAAATCGACACCGAGATTGAGGCCGCGCGTCGCGGTCGCACCGATCGCGGCGACGGTCAGAAGTGCTGTGACCATGAAGGCGATGAAGCGAATCCGGACGAAGCCGATATTGGTATTGTCTGGAACCAGTTTCAGCAGGCGCATGGGGCCGTTCCGATCAGATATTGATGTGGGTCGGCCGGTTGCGACGCAGCCACAGCGCGACCAGCATCCGGGTGAACACGACGGCAGTGAAGACCGAGGTGGCGATACCGATCAGCAGCACCACCGCAAAGCCCTTCACCTGGGCCGAGCCGAGAATGAACATGATGAGACCTGCGATCGCGTGGGTCACATTGGCCTCGAAGATCGTCCGGCTCGCCTCCTTATACCCATGCTCGACGGCCTGGGTCGGAACACGGCCGCGCCGAAGTTCTTCGCGAACGCGCTCGTTGATCAGCACATTGGCATCCACCGCGGTGCCGATCGTGAGCACAAAGCCGGCGATGCCGGGCAGCGTCAGCGTACCGTTGAAGATCGCCATGACGCCAAGGATGACGAACACGTTGATGATGACGGCAAGGTCGGCATAGAATCCGAAGCGGCCATAGCTGACCAGCATGAAGATGACGACGGCGACCGCCGCGATCGCGCTGGCCAGGGTGCCTGCCCGGATCGAGTCAGCGCCGAGTTCGGGGCCGACGGTGCGCTCCTCCACCACCTTGAGCGCAACCGGCAGCTTGCCCGATCGCAGCGCGATGGCCAGCTGGTTGGCGCTGTCGGTGGTAAAGCGGCCGGAGATCTGTGCCTGGCCGCCGAGGATCGGCTCGTTGATGTTCGGGGCCGACAGCACCTTGCCGTCGAGGATCATCGCGAACGGCTTGCCGACATTCTCCTGCGTCACGCGCGCGAATTTGCGGCCGCCTTCGCTGTTGAAGGTGATCGAGACGACCGGTTCGTTGGTCTGCTGACTATAGCTCAGCGTGGCGTTGATCAGCTCGTCGCCGGACAGAACCACGCGGCGCTTGACCGCGATGAAGGCGCCGCCACGCGGATTGTCGGCATAGGGCAATGCTTCACTGCCGACGGGTGCGCGGCCTTTGGCCACTTCCAAGGGGTCAGCAGTGAGATCGACCAGCTTGAACTCAAGCTTGGCGGTCCGGCCGATCAGCGCCTTGAGCGCCGCCGGATCCTGGAGGCCAGGCACCTGGACGAGGATGCGGTCCGAGCCCTGCCGGACGATGTTGGGTTCACGCGTGCCCATTTCGTCGATGCGTTTGCGGACGACCTCGGTGGCGACCTGCATCGCGCCGTCGACCGCCTGCTTGAGCCCGGCATCGGTGGGCGTCAGCACAATGCGAGTCGAATCGACCACCTGGACGTTCCAGTCGCGCTGACCGGTCATGCCGCTGGGCTGGGTGAGTGTCCGCATGCGCTCGACCGCTGAGTCGAGCAGGGCGCCATCGCGGACGAAGAAGGATAGCCGTCCGCCGGTGGTCGAGATATCACCGATCGCGATCTTCTCGTCGCCGCGGCGCATTTCGGTGCGGACGGCTTCGTCCATCCGTTCGATATTCTGCTTTGCGAGGTCGGCGGTGTCCGCCTCAAGCATCAAATGGCTTCCGCCCGACAGATCGAGGCCGAGATTGATGCGCGGCAGGCCGCTCAGCCCGGCGCGGGCCAATATGGGCTCGGGAATGAAGCTGGGCACCGACAGCAACACGCCGACCGCCAGGAAAATGACGATCGACAGGATCTTCCAGCGTGGGAAATCGAGCATCTGGCGGATCAGTCGTTGGCGGGCTTGCCGGTGCCCGCGCTGCGGACTTCGGCGATCGTGGCCTTTACGATCTTGACCTTCACATTGGGTGCGATTTCGGCCTCGACCTCATGCTCGTCGACCCTGGTGACCTTGGCGATCAGGCCGCCCGCGGTGACGATCTGGTCGTTCTTCTGGACCGCGTCGATGGCCTGACGGTGCTCCTTCATCTTCTTCTGCTGCGGGCGGATCATCAGGAAATAGAAGATCACGAAGATGAAGATCAGCGGCGCGAACTGCACCAGCATTGCGGTGCTGCCGCCGGGGGCTGCCGTGCCTGCGGCCTGGGCGTAAGCGGGGGAAGCGAACATCGTTTCAAGACATCCCGAAAGAGGGCGGGCTCATGCGAACCCGGAGTGGCGCGCGCCTATCACGTTCCGCATGGAAGGCGCAACCGGGCGCTTGCCAAGCGCCGAATCCCACCCTAAAGCGCGCAGCCTTGGTCGGGGCGTGGCGCAGCCTGGTAGCGCACTTGACTGGGGGTCAAGGGGTCGCAGGTTCGAATCCTGTCGCCCCGACCAGCATTTAGCCGATAAATCCAAGACCCCCAGCAGCGGCTAGCAATCACCCGGTAAGCGCTGAACGCCGATCGGTGCACCGGCGCGGTCCTCGCGTACGGTTTGCCGCGCATAGTGCGGTTGGCGATATTGCCACAGACGGGTTTGGTCTCCCGCGGTCGCTCTCCGTCGGATTTGAAACCCGCTAGATCGGTTCGAAGGCCGCGACCGCAATCGGCGTGATCTTCGCGATTTCCGCTTCAACCGTCATTTGCCGGGCCAGATCCTGGCCCGCTCGGCCAATCTTCTCTGCGATGTGAGGATTGTTGAGAAGAAATTCGGCCTTTTCGATCAGATCGGACAGATCCGAGCGCACCGGTAGATAATGAATCCCGGGCTCCAGCCGATCATAATACCATTGCCGAAAGCCCTGCTGGGACTCGACTTTCAATATCGCGCCGCCACTGTGCAGCTTGGACAGCAGGCCCGGCCAGCTGTTGCTGTGGCCGTCGATATCGATATGCACCTGGTACTGATCAAAACGCTGTATCGGGACATGATCCTTCAGAATCCCTTCATCGCTTAGCAACGGGATCATGTCCTGGTAACCTTCGGTGACATTCGACAGTCCGACGTCGGCACGATCGCCCATGGACCTGGCAAGGCGGCTCATGATCACCCGTGGCAACGCGTCCAGCGAGGAGCCATAGGGTCCGGTGGTGGTGCCCCGCCAGAATGCCACCGCAGCGCGCTGTTCCCACCGCAGGCCATTGGCCGCGTAGTGATCGCGAAGCCCGATATAGCCAAGTGATTCCATGAAATAGGGATCCGGCACCGGCACTGCGTCGGGCGTGTTGGCACAGAAGGCAAGGCCGGGACGATGCGCTTCATCGCCCAGGCTGAACCAGCAGCGCCCCGGCTTTCCGACGGCAATGATCGACGCGATCAGCGGCAGCATCGTGACCCACCGGAAGAAGATCAGGACCGGGACGGTTTGCCAGCTGGTCACATGAAAGCGAAACCGGCTCGTGCCGTCGCGTTCGATACGCCACACCGGGGCGGAATGAACCGGTCGGGGATGGTTGGTTCGCTCGACGGTGAGCTTGCCGGCCAATCCGGGATAGCCCGCCAGATATCCATTGGCGCGGGCCATGTCCTGTTCCAGCAACGCGTTCAGTAGATCTTTCATGGGGCAGAAGCCGATCGCTGTGCGACATATCTTGAGCCTGGCAGGCAAATGGCTCCGAACGATCAATCCCGCTAGCGGTTGCTAGCCCTCGATCACCTCGAACATCGGCAGCGCGATGTCGCCGCGCTGCTCGAACACCACCTTCACCGGCAGACCGATCTTCACCTTCTCGGGCGGGAAGTTGATGATGTTGCTCATCATCCGCACCCCTTCGTCGAGCTCGATCAGCGCGAGCGTATAGGGCGCGTCGGCCTCGAACGCTTCCCACGGCGCCTGGTGGATGATGGTGAAGTGGCTGATCCTGCCGGTACCCTTCGCCTTCTTCCACGACAGGTCCTGCGACCAGCATTCAGGGCAGAGATAATAAGCGAAGCGGAACAGCGCGTCGCATTTCGGGCAATGGCCGACCCGCAATTCGCCCTTCGCGCTGCCCTCGAAAAAGGCCTCGTTCATCGAATGGACGACGGGAACGGGTTTCGGATTGAATGTGCTGGTCATCCTTCGCGCCCCAGGATCAGAGTGGCGTGGTCGTAGAGCATGCCGCCATAGCCGTGGATCAGCGCCCGGTCGGCCTTCTCCTGCTGCTGCGGGCCGGCAATGCCCATCACCTGCTTGGCGCCCTCGGTGACGAGCGACATGCCCGAAGCGTCGCCGGTATGGCCGAACGACATCAGCCCGCCATAGGTGTTCATCGGCAGCTTGCCGCCCGGATCGGCGTTGCCCGCACGCATCCACGCCGGTGCTTCGCCCGGGCCGCAGATGCCGAGATTTTCGAGGAGGATCAGCGGCGTGCTCGAAAAGGCGTCATAGACCTGCGCGACCTGGATGTCGGCGGGCGTCATTCCCGCCTCGCTGAAGGCGCGCGGGCCCGAGACGGTTGCCCCGCTTTCGATCAGATTGCCGGGATCGCCCACCGTGCCGCGCTTGTGGCTCTCGCCATAGCCCAGCACATAGGCCGGCTGCTTCGCCCATTTGCGGCCGAGATCCTCGCGGCAGACCAGCACCGCGCCGCCGCCATCCGACGGGATCGAGCAGTCATAATAGTTGAACGGGGTGCAGATCGGCCGCGACGCGAGCACGTCCTCGATCGTCAGCGGGCCTTTGCTGTGCATCCGCGCCTGCGGATTGATCAGCGCCCATTTGCGCGCCGACACGGCGACCCGGGCGAGGTCCTCCTTGGTGACCCCATATTCGTGCATATACTGGCTGGCAATCAGCCCGTAGAGCGCCGGGATGAAGGTGCCATAGGGCACTTCGAGATCGCGGTGGCTGATCTGCCGCGCCATCATCTCGCCGCCGCCGCCGCCCTTGCCCGGCTTCATGAAGAAGCCCGCGCCGATGCACAGCACCGCGCTCGCGCGGCCCTCGCGGATCGCCATCGAAGCGCGGTTGATCATCGCCGGATAGGTGCAGCCGCC
>CANJRZ010000135.1 GCA_947476735.1 Sphingomonadaceae bacterium | reverse complement strand
TGAAGGCGATCGTCAGGCGATGCTCGCGCTCTTCCGCGAGTGGCGGACTGTGGATGCGGAGCTTCTGATTGTAGCCGTGGAAATCGGTGACCGTGACGCTGAGGTCGAGCGGCTGCCGGTCAGGCAGCAGCGGGGGACCGCATGGTGTATCCGCCATCGTGTCGAGCGCGTCGAGGATCAGGTTGGTGAAGGTCACGCCGCCGAACGGCGGGTGGAACCAGCGCGCCCGGACGAAGCCGGAAAGCTTGCGGCGGACCTCGCTGCGGGCCTCGGACGCGACGGTACGTTCGACAGTGGTACCGCGGAACCTCATCAGCAGCCAGGCGATCGGAACCGCCCAGAATTTGGTGAAGCGTGACAGCGGCCGCGCGTCGGGATCGAGCAGCACCTCGACATCGGCGCGCTCGAGCCAGAGGTCGGTAAGCGGTTCGAGCGACTGACCGGTGGAGATCGCCTGCGCGAGGAAGATGCCGTTCATGCCACCGGCGCTCGATCCGGCGATCACATCGATCAGCACGCGAAGCTTGATCTCCTTGTCGTGCGCGATGCGTTCAAGCAGGTCGCGATAAATGGCTTCGCTGCCCGGGGTGCATTCGGTGCGATCGTGGAAGGCGCGGCTGGCCCGCGTTAGGCGCCACAGCTCCTTGGTGATCCCGTGCATGTAGACGGCCAGGCTGACACCGCCGTAGCAGACCAGCGCGAGCCGCAGTTCCTTCTCCCGCATATGAGCTGCTTAGCGAATTTTTTCTCGCTCTGCCAAGGAAGGCCGGGCTCAATGTGAATTCGCCATCCAGTACCTGATCCGCGTTGGCGAAAGTGGGCATTGCGGTGTTTCAGACTAGCGGATATGTTCCCTATACGTTCAGGTCGAGGGAGTTCCATGGCAAAGCCGCAGAAACGCTATGTCTGTCAGGCTTGCGGCAGTGTGGCGACGCGCTGGCAGGGGCAGTGCGCGGATTGCGGAGAATGGAATTCGCTGGTCGAGGAAGCGACCAACGTCACCGTCTTTTCCGCCAAGCATAATCTGCGGACAGGCGGGCGGGCGATTTCGCTGGTCGGGCTCGATGCGGATGTTCCGCTGCCAAGCCGCTGGTCAACCGGTATTGCCGAGTTCGATCGGGCGATGGGTGGCGGTATCGTCCCGGGATCGGCAACCCTGATCGGCGGCGATCCGGGCATCGGCAAATCGACCCTGCTGCTGCAGGCGGCGGCGCGGATGGCACTCGCAGGCCAGTCGGTCGCCTATATTTCGGGTGAGGAGGCGGCCGATCAGGTGCGCCTGCGCGCGCGCCGGCTGGGGCTGGGCAATGCCCCTGTCCAGCTCGCTTCCGCTACTTCCGTGCGCGACATACTGACCACGCTCGAGAAGACGACCCCGGCTTTTCTGGTGATCGATTCGATCCAGACGATGCACAGCGATCTGATCGAAGGCGCGCCGGGCACGGTCAGCCAGGTCCGCGCCTCGGCGCAGGAGTTGATCCGCTTCGCCAAGGATCGTGGCACCGCGCTCGTGCTGGTCGGCCATGTCACCAAAGATGGTTCGATCGCGGGCCCGCGCGTGCTTGAGCATATGGTCGACACGGTGCTGAGTTTCGAAGGCGAACGCAGTCATCAGTATCGAATCCTGCGTGCGGTCAAGAACCGCTTCGGTGGCACCGATGAGATTGGCGTGTTTGCGATGGCCGAAGAGGGTCTCGATGAGGTCGCCAATCCGAGCGCGCTGTTCCTGACCGCGCGCGGCGAGGGCATGAGTGGTGCGACCGTTTTCCCCGCGATCGAGGGCACGCGCCCGGTGCTGGTCGAGATCCAGGCGCTGACGGTGCGGCTGCAGAGCGGTGCAACGCCCAGGCGAGCGGTGGTCGGCTGGGATTCGGGGCGGCTTGCGATGATCCTCGCGGTGCTCGAGGCGCGCTGCGGGCTCAGCTTCTCGACAGCCGAGGTCTATCTCAACATTGCCGGCGGCTACCGCGTCTCCGATCCGGCCGCGGATCTCGCAGTGGCGGCTGCTTTGGTCTCGGCGCTTGCCGAGCGGCCGGTGCCGACCGACTGCATCGCCTATGGCGAAATCGCGCTGTCGGGTGAGGTCAGGCCGGTAGCGCACGCCAATCTTCGCCTGAAGGAAGCGGCCAAGCTCGGCTTCGGTCGGGCCTGGGGACCGGCCGGCAAGGACGAGAAGCAGGCCGGGATGCGGGTGGAAGCCTTCTCCAGCCTCGGCGCGCTCGTTGACCATATTCTCGGCCGGCGCTAGTCCTTCCCAATGACCGCTCTCGACATCCTCGTCCTGTTGGCGATCTTCGGCGGCGCGACCTTTGGCATGTTGCGGGGATTCATCACCGAGGTGATCTCGCTGTTCGCCTGGGTGGCTTCGATCCTCGCGCTGAAACTGCTCCACACGCCGGCGACGAAGATGCTCACGGGCATCGTCGGCAGTCCGAGCGGCGCCAGCGTGCTCGCCTTCGCGCTGCTGTTTCTGATCGTCTATGCCGGCGGCAAGCTGATGGCTGCGTCCATTGGCCAACGGACGAGGCAATCGGTGCTCGGCCCGCTCGATCGCGTGCTCGGCTTCGGTTTCGGTGCGCTCAAGGGGCTGATCATCGTTACCCTCGGCTATCTGCTGATCAATCTCGGCTATGACACCATTTACGGTCAGGCCGCCGAACGCCCCGGCTGGATGCGCAACTCGCGCACCCATCCGCTGCTCAACGCAACCGGGCGGGCGATCGTCGACTGGGTCGGCAACCGGCGCAAGGCCGGGATCATCGGGACGGCGCCCGCCGAGGAGAAGAAATCCGAAGAATCGGGCGCTGAACACTGACCCTCTCCCGCAGGGGGAGAGGGAAAAGTGGCGCTCCTACTTCGCGGTCGCCAGGTCGACCGTCCCCAACTGGCCTTCCTCATAGCCTGGCTTGAGGAAATTGAGTTCGCACGTCACGCCGCTCGGGTCGTTGACGAAGATCTGGTTGAGGTGAAAGCCCGGGAAACTTACCGCGTGATAGGGCAGGTTGTTCGCTTCGAGCTTTTCGACGAAGCCGTCATAATCGTCGCAGCGGAAGGCGACATGGTCGACCGCACCGCCGCCATGGGCTTCGATCGAGGTACCGGGCGAAATCTTGTCGAGCCGGGTCTGGGTGAAGTTCACCGCCATTTCGTCGCGGCCCTCGGCGAGGTTCATGACGTGGACGACCGGAATGTCGCGCTCGTCGTAGATCCAGCAGCCCATACCTTCCTTGCCGGGATAGGGGCCGACCTTGAGGCCGATGATGTCCTCATAGAAGCGGATCGTCGCGTTCAGATCCTTGGTGCGGATGTTGTAGTGCTCGAGCACGGCCATGTCGTCTCTCCTTCGACCTGCGGGTGATAATATGCCGGGGCGACGGGGCTTGTCGACAGCTTAAGACATCCAGCTTGCAGCGGGTCGTGTTCCAGTTATGTTCCACGTGAAATGCCCGACTCACGAATCCCGTTGCCGCCCCCGATCAAGGGGCGTGGCGCCACCAACGCCGGCCTCAGCAGCCGCTTTGACGACAAGGCGCGCGAGACGGACGGTGACTGGCTCGATGCGCGCGAAACCGTCGACGGCGAGGGGCTGCCGCTCAGGACCGAAGTGACGATCGAGCATCCCCGAACGATCATCAGCCGCAATCAATCCCCCGACATCCCCTTCGACCAGTCGATCAACGCCTATCGCGGCTGCGAGCATGGCTGCATCTATTGCTTCGCCCGGCCGAGCCACGCCTTCCACAATCTATCGCCCGGGCTCGATTTCGAGACGAAGCTGTTCGCCAAGCCCGATGCGCCGGCGCTGCTCCGCAAGGAGCTGGCCAAGCCCGGCTATCGCTGCCTGACAATGGCGATGGGCACCAACACCGACCCCTATCAGCCGATCGAGGAAAGGTTCGGGATCACCCGGCAGCTGATCGAGGTCCTCGCCGAGCATGACCATCCGTTGGTGATTACGACCAAGTCGGCGCGGGTGACCCGCGACATCGATCTGCTTGCGCCGATGGCTGCGAAGGGGCTCGCGGCGATTGTCCTGTCTGTGACGACGCTCGATCCGGTCCTCGCCCGGCGGATGGAGCCGCGTGCCTCGGCGCCGCATCAGCGCATTGCCGCGATCGCAGCGCTGGCAAGAGCGGGCATCCGCACCGCGATCAGCGTCTCGCCGGTCGTGCCGGCAATCAACGATCATGAAATCGAGGCGATCGTCGCCGCCGGCGCCGAGGCCGGCGCGCGCGCCGCCTTCTCGATCGCGGTGCGGCTGCCGCACGAGGTGTCGTCGCTGTTCCGCGAATGGCTGGCAGTCCATTATCCCGATCGCGCCGCAAAGGTGATGGCGCTGATCCAGGAGATGCGCGGCGGGCGTGACAATGATCCCGACTTCTTCAACCGCTTTCGGCCGCGGGGCGCCTATGCACAGACGCTGTCGTCGCGCTTCCGGCTCGCCTGCCGCAAGCATCGCCTGAACGAGGAGCGCTTCGTGCTGCGGACCGATCTGTTCAGGGTGTCGACCGATCAGCTCAGCCTGTTCTGAGCGACGGTCGGTCACTTCTCCCTGAGCCTCGGCATCAGTTCGACGAAGTTGCAGGGCATGAAGCGGCTGTCGAGCTGGTGGACGAGGATGTCGTCCCAGCCGTCCTTGACCGCACCGGTCGAGCCCGGCAGCGCGAAGATATAGGTACCCCGGGCGACGCAGGCGGTGGCGCGCGACTGGATCGTCGAGGTGCCGATCTTGGCATAGCTCAGCCAGCGGAACAGCTCGCCGAAGCCGGGAATCTCCTTGTCCCAGACCATCTGCAATGCCTCGGGCGTGACATCGCGGCCGGTGACGCCGGTGCCGCCGGTGGTGATCACGCAGTCGACCTCGGGGTCATCGATCCAGCCGTGAAGCTTGGCGGTGATCAGTCCGACATCGTCCTTCACGATCGCACGATCGGCCAGAATATGGCCTGCCGCTTCGATGCGGGCGACGAGGGTGTCGCCGGATTTGTCCTGGGCGAGAGCGCGGGAGTCGGAGACGGTCAGGACCGCGATCCGGACGGGATGAAAGGGGAGGTCTTCCTTGATGGGCATATGACTTCTTTACCGTCATTCCTGCGAAGGCAGGAATCCAAGTCTCTCATCAGCCAGATGGCATCGGAGAAGGCAACAGACATGGGTGCATGCCTGCGCAGGCATGACGAAGAAAGTCAGTCCGCCGCCGCTGTCGCACCCAATGATGTCAGGCGCACGGCGTCGCGTCCCGGCAGCCCGGGGAACCGTGGCCAAAGGCCTTGGGCGACCGCCGTCAGGCTCACCGGCTTCGCGCCCGAATGGCGTTGATACATCCAGTAATTGCGCAGGACGATCGCGACATAGGCGCGGGTCTCGGTGAAAGGGATCGATTCGATGAACAGCAGCGGATCGGCGAGATTGCGGCCGCGCGCGTTCCAGTTGGCGACCGCGTTGGGGCCGGCGTTATAGGCGGCGATCACCTTGGGCAGCAGCCCGCCGGTGCCGCCATTGTCGGCGAGCTCGCGCAGATAGGCCTGGCCGAGCGCGATGCTGGTGGTGGGCTGAGACAAAGCCCCATAGTCGATCGACAGCCCCTGGTGGCGGGCCACCATCTGCGCGGTGGCGGGCATCAGCTGCATCACGCCGCGGGCGCCGGCCGAACTGGTGGCGTCGGTGCGGAACTGTGATTCCTGGAGCGCGTGGGCGAAGACCAGTGCCTTGTCGACCTTCCAGCCGGAAGCCGGCGTCCATGCCGGCATCGGATAGCGTGCGGCGGCGGAGAGCTGGGCGCCGGAGGGTCCGTTCTGCGCCAGCCAGATCTGCGTGGCAGGAAGGTTGAGCCGCGCTGCGAGGTGGATCAGCGATTCATGATCGCGGCTGAGCCCGATTCGCGCCTGGTGCCGCAGCAACTGTTCGGCGAGCCTGGTCTCGCCGATTTCGGCGAGGGCGGTCGCGCGGCGGACATTGGGGATTGCGCCGATCGCCGCCCAGTCGTTGGCGGTGAGTTTCATCGCCGTCGCCCCGTCATCGCCCAGGCCGAGGGCGGCCTGCGCGATCAGCCCGTAGAAGCTCTCCTTCATCCGCGCCGCCGAGCGCAGCCGGTTCTCGACGCGCTCGGGATGGCGGCAGGCCATATCGGCCCGGCTCGCCCAGTAGAGGCCGGCGGCGATCATTTCAGGATCGCGTGCGCGGTTCGAGACCTGTTCGAAGGCGACTCCGGCGTTGAGGCAATCTTTCTGGCGCCAGGCCGCGAGACCGGAAACCCAGCTTGCCTGGACCGCCCAGTCGCCGATGCCGGCGCCGGCCTGGTCGGCGACCCGGCGGGCATTGGCGTCGTCGCCGGCCAGATAATAGGACCAGGCGACCCGTTGCAGCCATTCGGTCTGGGCCTCGGGCGAGAGATCGCCAAGTCGCGCGGTGACGATTTCCTCCGCGGCGCTAGGTTGGTCGCTGCGCAGCAGCGGAGTGACCCGCTGGGCAAGCGCCGCAACGGCGCGCTCGTTACGCAGAGCCCGTGCCGACTGTCGCTTCGAGGGCCCGGCGAACCGCACCATGTCGCGAACAACCGGCAGGGCCGGCGTCGCCAGCCCGCGCCGCGAGGCGATCGCCGCAAGCTCATTGGCCTGGGGAAGATCCGACGCGGCGGCGAGTATTTGCGCCAGCGCATCGTCGGAAACTTTGGGCGATCCCTTGGCGAGGATGAGCTCGGCGCGAGCCACATCATTGAGCGGGCCATCGGGAATGGCGTCGATGCCGGTTTGCGCGGTGATCCAGTCTCCGCTCCCGATAGCCCTGAAGATGGCGGGATAGCGGGTGCGCTGATCGGGAGTCAGGCCAGACACAATCGGCAGGGGTTGCGACGCGGCGGCCAGCGCGGCGGCGACAGGAACCGCAATGGCGTTCTGCGCGGCAACTGCGCCGGGGATCAGGGTCAGAAGACCGGCAAGAAAAATGGCAGGTTTCATCCGAGAATCTTCATCAGCATCTGCAGGTCTTCCCAGGCACGCCGCTTCTGATCCGGATGCTGGAGCAGCGTGCGTGGGTGAAAGGTGGATATGGCGGTGGTGCCGCCGCCCGGAAGCGCGACGTCATGCACGCGCCCACGCGCCTCGACGAAGCCCTGATTGAGGAAGGTGCGCGATGGCGGGTCGCCCATCAGCAGCAGCGCACGCGGCCTGGCGAGTGCGACATGATGCCGCGCAAGCTCGACGAACAGTGCGCCGGAGGCCTTGTCGACATAACCTCCGGCCGGCCGGCCCGGCGCCATGGCCGCCAGATAGAGCTGCTCGCGGCTGCGGCCGATTGCTGCCAGCATCTTGTCGAACAGCTCGCCAGCCGGGCCGGAGAGCAGCCGCCCGATCATGGTGTCGTCGGCCTCGGGCAGGTCGATCAGCACCATAAGCCCTGAAGCCGGATCGCCTGTCGGGGGAACGCGCGCGCTCAACGGGATCGTCAGCGCATCAGTGCCGGCAAGCCACTCGCGGAAAGCAGGTAGCGTGCCGGGGAAGGACGTGGCGCTGGGAGGCGGGGCGGCCTGCGGTGCTGCGACTGTCCGGACCGGAGCCACCGGCGCCGGCACGGGGGGAGCGACAGGCTTCGACGCTGAGGCCAGCCAGTTGCGCGGCGCCTCGTCGATCAGCACGTCGAGTCCGGCATCCTGCCACCAGCCCATGAGGCTGGCGATATCCGCCGAACTTCCGATATTACCCCCCAAGCTCATGGCTGCGACTAAAGGAATGGGTTGACGAACCCGTCAATCTGCAGGCAGCGGCTTTCGGGCATGACGTTTTTTTGACGCGACGATCGGAAAGCAGGGAACAGGAACGAGAAATGTCGGAACGCGAATCCATGACCTATGATGTCGTGATCGTGGGAGCCGGCCCGGCAGGGCTATCGGCCGCGATTCGGCTGAAACAGCTGGCGGTCGAAAGCGGCAAGGAGATCAGCGTCTGCATCCTTGAGAAGGGATCCGAGGTCGGCGCACATATCCTGTCTGGGGCGGTCGTCGACCCGATCGCGCTCAACGAGCTGCTGCCCGACTGGAAGGACATGGACAGCCCGCTCACCGTGCCGGTGACGCAGAACCACCACTGGATTCTCACGCGAAAGTGGAAATTTCCGTTTCCACACATCGCGACGCCGAGCTTCATGCACAACAAGGGCACCTACACGGTTTCGCTCGGCAACCTGTGCCGCTGGCTCGCCGGTCAGGCCGAGAATCTCGGGGTCGAGATTTTCCCCGGCTTTGCCGCTGCCGAGATCCTCTACAATGACGACGGTTCGGTGAAGGGCGTCGCGACGGGTGACATGGGCATCAATCGCGAGGGTGAGCATAAATCCGACTATCAGCCCGGCATGGAACTCCATGCGCGCTACACCTTCTTTGCCGAAGGCGTGCGTGGACATCTGTCGAAGTTGCTCAAGGGCAAGTTCGACCTTGAGGCCGACTGCCAGCCGCAGACCTATGGCATAGGGATCAAGGAGCTTTGGGACGTCGATCCGGCCAAACATGAGCCGGGCAAGGTGATCCATACCCAGGGCTGGCCGCTCCGCGACGAAGTCGGCGGCGGCTTCCTCTATCATCAGGCGAACAATCAGGTCGCACTCGGCTTCGTTGTCGGCCTCGGCTACAAGAATCCGCACGTCTATCCGTTCGAGGAATTCCAGCTCTGGAAGACCCATCCCGCGATCCGCGAGGTGCTCGAGGGCGGCCGCCGTGTCTCCTATGGTGCGCGCGCGATCAACGAGGGCGGCTGGCAGTCGGTCCCTAAGCTGGTTTTCCCGGGCGGTGCACTGATCGGTTGCTCGGCAGGTTTCGTCAATGTCCCTCGCATCAAGGGCAGCCACACCGCGATGAAGTCCGGCATGCTCGCGGCCGAAGCAGCGTTTGACGCGATCGCGGCTGATCGCGGCGGCGACGAACTGAGTGCCTATCCCGTGGCGCTTGAGGACAGCTGGGTCGCCAGGGAGCTCAAACTCGTCCGCAATGCGGAGCCGTTCATCGCCAAGTTCGGACCCTTCGCGGGAACGATCCTCAGCGGCATCGACATGTGGATGCGGGTGCTCGGCATCGGCCTGCCCTTCACGCTCAAGCACCACAAGGACAATGAAGGCCTGTGGCGCGCCGACATCGCGCCGAAGATCAGCTATCCAAGGCCTGATGGCGTGGTCAGCTTCGATCGCCTGTCCTCGGTGTTCCTGTCGAACACCAATCATGAAGAGGATCAGCCGGTCCATCTCCAGCTCAAGGACGCGAGCGTCCCGATCGACATCAATCTGCCGCTCTACGACGAACCGGCCCAGCGCTATTGCCCGGCGGGCGTTTATGAAATTCTCGGCAGGGAGGAAGGTGCTCCGCGCTTCCAGATCAACGCGCAGAACTGCGTCCATTGCAAGACCTGCGACATCAAGGACCCGACCCAGAACATCAACTGGGTGACACCGGAAGGTGGCGGCGGACCGAATTATCCGAATATGTGAGACCAGCGGGCCGAAAGACATTTCGGCCCGTTTCACTTCGCAGCCAGCACCACGCCTCCGTTCACACGGGCCAGGCCAAACTCCAGCATGCTTGCGTTGTCATCGCTGCACAGATATGCGCGTCGCCGATGTCCACACCGCGCAAGACACTATCGCTCGGCCGCGTCGCGGCACCCGCCGATGGCCCCGCTCTGTCCCCTGAAGCCGAACTGATTGCCCAGGCGATCCGCCGCAAGCTTTGTATCGTCGCGGTCTATAACCGCACGCACATGCAGATTGCTCCGCACATCCTGTATACCAAGCATGATGACCCGTTCATCGACGGCGTGGCCGTGCTGCGCGACGGCAAGGTGCCGGCCGAACTCAAACTCGGGACGTTCAAATTGGCCGGCCTCAACAGTGTCTCGCTGACGGCCGAAACCTTCACCGTCCAGCCGCTCTACGATCCGGCTGACGCCAAATATGAGGGCGTCACGATCACCAAGATCGGCTAGCCCTGGCGCAATCTTGTTGCGAGCCGCCACCAGCCGGGGCGGTCTTCAGTGATGGCAGCAGCGGCGACGTCGCGTTCCTCGATATGGTTGAACAGTGCGAAGCAAGTCGCGCCCGATCCCGACATGCGCGCAAGGATGACGCCCGGCTGCGCTTCGAGCAGACCGATCACGTCGCCGATGATCGGACACAGCGCACGCGCCGGCAGCTCGAGGTCGTTGCGGCCCGCGCATGCGACCGTCAGCGGATCGTGGCTCTCCATCAGGGGG
>CANJRZ010000134.1 GCA_947476735.1 Sphingomonadaceae bacterium | reverse complement strand
CGAGTCCCCTTGCCAGCTCCGCCGCATCCGTTCCGCAATGCGAAACAAGCGGCAGGCCGGGTATAGCATCGCTTGCCCTTGCCCATCTGTGGACAGGTTTTGGCGCGTTCATGCTCGCCTGCCTGCTGGGGGTCTGGCAGATGTGGGCACGCAGCCCGCTGAAGGCCCCGGGCCACACCGCCGCGAACTATTTCGGGTCGGTGACGCTCCATGGCGTTTCGATGGCCTATGTGCTGACGACCTTCTTCGTGATGGGCTTCGGCTATTATGTCGCCGAAACAGCGCTGGCCCGCCCCTTGCCCGGCAAATCCTTTGCCTGGATGGCCTTCTGGATGGGCATCGCCGGCGTGGTGATGACCGTGCTTGCGATCGTGACCGGCAAAGCGTCGGTCCTCTTCACTTTCTATCCGCCGCTCACTGCGACACCCTGGTTCTATATCGGACTGGTGCTTGTCGTGGTCGGCAGCTGGATCTGGTGCGTCATCATGATCGTCGCCATGACCGGATGGAAGCGGGCCAATCCGGGCCAGCCCGTCCCGCTGGTCATGTACGGTACGGTGGCGAACGCCGTGATGTGGCTTTGGACGACCGTAGGAGTTGCCGCCGAAATCCTCTTCCAGATTCTGCCGGCGGCCTTTGGCTGGACCCAGACCATCGATGTGGGCCTGTCCCGGACCCTGTTCAGCTGGACGCTGCACGCGATCGTCTATTTCTGGCTTTTTCCCGCCTATCTCGCCTTCTACACCATGGCGCCTGCGGCTGCCGGCGGCCGACTCTATTCGGACCTGATGGGACGCATCGCGTTCATCCTGTTCCTGCTCTACTCTCTCCCCGTCGGCATGCACCATCTGTACATGGATCCGGAGCATTCAACGGGCTTCAAATTCGTGCAGATGACCCTCACCGCCCTCGTGACGGTTCCGACGCTGCTGACGGTGTTCACGATCACGGCATCGTTCGAAGTGGCCGGTCGGATGCGGGGCGGGACGGGCCTGCTCGGCTGGATCGGCGCGCTTCCATGGGAACGGCCGATGGTGCTCGCCACCGGCCTCTCGTTCATCATGCTGTTCTTCGGCGGCGGCGGCGGTCTCGTCAACATGAGCTACGGCATGAACGCGATGGTGCACAACACGAGCTGGGTCACCGCGCATTTCCACCTGATCTTCGGCGGGACCGTCGTCATCATCTATTTTGCCATCGCCTATGCGATCTGGCCACCGCTCACCGGTCGGGCATTCCGATCGAACCGGCCGCTCCGACTCCAGCTCTGGCTCTGGTTCATTGGCATGATGGTGATGACCTTGCCGTGGCACTATACGGGTCTGCAGGGGCAATGGCGCCGGGTCGCAGCTTTTGACTATTCCGACCCGCTGGTGGCCAGCTGGGGCCCCTATGTGCTCGTGTCGCTGGCAGGTGGCGTGTTGCTTGCGGCCAGCGCCATCCTGTTCGTGGCGAACCTCGTCGGTCTCCATCGCGCACCGCTCAATGAAACGGCCCGTCCACCAGCTTATGCGCTCGCAGTTCACCCGCCGGTGCGCGTGCCCCCGATGCTGAATGGCTTCGGGCTGTGGAACTGGCTCGTCGCGCTGCTGATGCTGGGCGCCTATGGTTTTCCGATCGCCCAGTTTTTCCTTGATCCACCGCCGCAAGCGGTCGTGCACCACGTGAATTAGGAGGAAAGCATGGCCGAAGACCCTGCTGTTCCCACCCAGTCCGATAAGCGCTGGCGTCGGTGGACCATCATTGCGGTACTCGCCTTTCTGGCTTTGGGTGCCGTGCTCGGATTTCTCGTCCTGCCCAATTTCCAGCGGGAGAATGCACAATTGGGCCTGTGGACGGCGATGTGTCGTGCGCTGGGCGTAGAGAGCGGCTCGCCCGCCTATCGGCAGCCGACCAGCAGCGCGCGTGCCTCGCCGGTCTCTCGCGTCGAATGGGGACCTGACATCCTGCGCCTGCTTGACCAGGGGGAACCCGCGCAGGGCGCGCGGATAGCGGCGCAGACCTGCGTGGTCTGCCATGGCGAGGGTGGCGTATCCGCCACTCCCGACCTGCCCAGCCTCAACGGACAAGCCGCAGCCGCCATCTACAAGCAGCTTGACGATTATCGGTCCGGTGCACGCACGCATCCGCTCATGACGCCCGTCGCGCAGAAGCTTCAGTCGGTCGATCTGGCCAATGTCGCAGCCTATTTTGGCGCGGCCGCCCTGCCCCGCCAGGGCCTGGGACCGCGTGACCAGGCCGCCGATCCATCGATCGTCCGGCTGGCGAGCGAAGGCGACAGCGCCCGACACATTCCCTCGTGCAACAGCTGCCATGTCAACGGAGCGGGAGGGCCGATCGAGACACCCATATTGACGGGCCAGGATCATCAATATCTCCAGCGGCAGCTCTTGGCCTTCCGGACAGGCGGTCGAAAGAACGACGTGTACCGCCGGATGCGCGCGATAGCGTCGGCGCTCACCGACAAGGAGATCGAGCAGCTCCCCCGCTATTATCAGGGCGTCCGGTAGACGGTCGGAAGTCCTCCCTCCGCCCCCTTTTCGCTTCACCGCCGCAGGCGGTACGATTAGGGACGGGGAAACAGATGGAGGACGTCACATGAGCCAGGAACTCTCGCCCGAATTGGCCGCCGCAATGGAACGGATCGGTAAACATCAGGCAGAGTATATCGCGTCGGGCGGCACCAGAGGCCATGTGTTCGGCTTCGACTGGGGCGGTGGCCGGCCATTCACGACCTGCATGCTGCTACGCACCACTGGTCGCAAGAGCGGCGAGCCACGCATTTCCGCGCTGATCTACGGCAACTGGAAAGGCGAGGTCGTGATCGTCGGCTCCAAGGGTGGCTTTGCCAAGCATCCAGCCTGGTATCTCAACATCAAAGAGGGCGGCGACGTCGCCATCCAGATCGCGACCCAGGCCTGGAAAGCAACATGGCGAGAACCGCAGGGCGCCGAACGGGCCGCAGTCTGGCAATATATGGAAGACTGCTTCCCGCCCTATAAGGATTATCAGGCAGCGACCGACCGCGAAATCCCGATCATCATGCTGACGCCGACCGAAGAAATACCGGTTTTCAAAGACTGAAAACCCGAACGCCTGACGCGATGGGTTCAGGCCATCTGCGGCACGGCGTCCTCGGCTTCGTTACGAGCCTGGATCTCGGCATGTATCTGGTCGACAAGCCTCGCCCGATCGCGAATGAAGGCGGGCGTCGTACGACCGTCGAGCGCCTCCATCCACAGTCGCATCAGCATGCGTTCGTGACCCGGTGCGTTGGTGAAGGCGGTACGTGCGTGCAGTACCGTCCAGTTCTGCCAGAACATCATTTCGCCCGGCTGAAGGACGAAGCGCGCGCCAATCCCGGGCCGCGCGGCGATCGCCTGGAACACCCGGATCGCCTCGTCGAGTTCCGGCGGAACTGTGAGGCCACGATCACGCGCCACATATTCGGCGAAATGGGTACCCAGGCAATGAACGCTGAAAACGCCGTCCTGTTCGGCCACGATCGGCACCCGCTTTTCCCACCAGCCGTCCTCGGGCGGCTGGAGATTGTAGAAGGCATAGAGCCCGTCGAGCCATCCTTCATAGAGGACCGCCAGCAGATCGGGCCGTTCGTCGACCATGATGTTGTGAACCGCCAAGCTGGAGCATAGTCCGCTCTCGCCACCCTCGCTCGCAGCCTGGACCGAGGCGAGCGACAGCAACTCGTGATAATCAGTATGAAACCCAATTTCGAAATTGCTGATATAGCCTCGATTGAACGGGTTATCCTTTTCCTGGCGTACGAAGCCGAGCAGATCGCCCTTCTCGCTCTGCAACACCGGCTTGCCGATAAGCTGGCCGAGATACCAGTAAAGCCGCTGATAGCCATCAAAGCCGAAACGCGCCGGATCGAGCCCGGTGAGGATTACCGCCCCGCGCCCCCCCGACAGTTCGTGACGACAATGACGGGCGAGATCGACGAGGTACGGATCGCTGAAGTCGGAGGGAAGGATGGAAAGCACTGGCTTGCCATCGACCGACTTCAACATCGCTTCAAACGCGGCAAGCTCGGGCTCGGTCAGTGCGCGCGAGAGACCGGCTTTGCCGCCGATCTCATCCGCCCGCCACGCCGCCGGAGAGCTAATGGGCTTCATGACGCGAGCTCGGCCTGACGCCCTTCCTGCAGCGCGTTCATTGGCACGGTGCGGGTATCCTTGCCCGAACGGAGCACCGTACCCGGCAGCTTGCCGGTATGTTCCCCGTTACGAACGATCTGCACCCCGTTGACGAAGACATGGTCGATGCCAATCGCATCGGCATAGGTGCGGAACTGGTTGCCCGGCACATCGTAACGGAAATAGGTGTCGCCCTTCGCCACCGTCTTCTCGTCAAAGACGACGATGTCGGCATGATAGCCGGGCTTGAGCAAGCCGCGGTCGATGAGGCCGGCATAGCGCGCCGGACGGTCGGTCAGCTGGTAGATCGCTTCTTCAAGCCCGATCACCCCATGTTCGCGCACGCCGCGCTGGAGCACGTCGGAAGAGAAAGCAAAGGTGTCGATCATGTCGAGATGCGCGCCGGCGTCCGAGGCGCCGATGATCGTCCGGTCGTCTTTCCAGATTTCGCCGCGCAGCGCGAAGGCAGCTTTCTCGTCTCCGCCGAAGCTCGGCTGGAAACTGGTGGTGAGGCCATCCTCGATCGCGATGTCGAGCACCGCGTCGACCGGATGTTTGCCCTCCTCGGCAGCGATGTCGGCAATCGAGCGGCCCTTATATTTCTCGTTGTTCGGCGATCTGACCGAGGAGACGACGAAACGCTGGAACTGCGTCGCGAAATACATGCCGGAATCGGCGGCGACCCCGGTGAGATCGGCCTTGAGCGTCTCGCGCAGCGCCGGATCCTTGAGCTTCTCGATCCGCTCGGCAACCGGTATCTTGAAAATCTCGCGCCACATCCCCGGATTGGCGTCGAAGATGAAACCGCTGAACAGGTTGACGTAGAGACTTGGTGTAGCCGGCACGGTCAGCGCCAGCACCTCGCCGCCATTCGCACGTGCGAAATCGCTGACCTTGAGCTGCCGCGCCGCCTTTTTCGACTCGTTGGGGATGCCGAGAACACCGAGCGCGTTCCAGTTGACCGCACGGTTCGCCGCCTTCGAGAAATCGGTCATCAGCTCGGCGATGCCGGGGCCGAAGTCGATGTCGGGCAACATTTCCAGACCAGTGCCCTCATAACCGCCGACCACCCTGCCGAGTTCGATGATCTCATCGAAGCTTGCCCAGCGCGACGGCACCGGATTGCCGTCACCGTCATTATGGGTCGGCAGGATCGTCGTCGAAAAGCCGAGCGCGCCGTCGGCGAGGCATTCGCCAAGCAGCGTCTTCATCTTCTCAAGCTCTTCGGGCGTGCATTCATGACCGACGGCGCGCTCACCCATCACAACGCGGCGGATCGCCGAATGGCCCGCGAAGAAGCCCGCATTGAGCCCGACCTTGCCCTCGAACGTAGAAAGATATTCGCCGAAGCTTTCCCAACCCCATGGCACCGCCATCTGCAGCGTCTCGAGCGGCATCCCTTCAACGCGCGCCAGCATTGGCATCAGATAGCCGGCCGCGTCGGCGGTCATCGGCGCGATCGAGAAGCCGCAAAAGCCGCCGAGGATCGTGGTCACGCCATGGAAGCAGGAGGGGCTGAGCTGCGGATCCCAGAAGACCTGCGCGTCATAATGGGTGTGTACGTCGATGAAACCTGGCGAGACGATCTTGCCCGACGCATCGACCATTTCGCGCGCCTCTTCAGCGACCTCGCCGACCGCAACGATCCGCCCGTCCTTTATCCCGACATCGCCCTTGAAGCGGGCCTTGCCGCTGCCGTCGACGATCGTGCCGCCCGTGATTTTCAGATCCAGCATGTCAATTTCCTCAGATAAACAGATCGAGTTTTTGATAATCCCTGACCGCGTCGCGGCTCTCCGGGGCCCAGTCGAAGCGCGCGCCGGCCTCAATATGGGGACGATAGCGATATGGCGCCTCTTCAGGATGCCGCTGCCGCCGTGCCGCGATGCCATAGCCGATCATCTCGGCTCGCTTGTCGACGCGCGCATCGCTGTAGGTGACCCACGCACCGTCAATGCCATGGGTAGAGGCACCGACCACCGACTTGCGGCGATGGAAGCCCATGTTGAAGGTCGCGCGCATGTCGCCGCTCAAATTTGGAAAGCTGCCATGCAGGATCTGGCGATTGCTGATCGCCACATCGCCGGCCTTGCAGATCAGCGGCACCGCATCAGGCAAGCGATTGCCACCCGCTTCCCGGACCACTTGCCGGATGTCGAGCCTGCCAACCTTGTGCGTACCGGGAACATACCAGATAGCGTTCGCCGGGGTGCAGTCATACATCTGCACCATGAAATTGAAACCATGGGTGAACGGCGTCCAGTCCTCGGCATCCCAATGGGTGGTTCCGTCCTGGTGCCACGAGAAGGCCGCGCCCTCACCCGGCTTTTTGACGATCCAGGCCTCATTATAGGGGACGAAATCGTCGCCATTGATCGCCTCGACCACCGCGAGCAGGCCAGGATGGGCATAAGTACACAACGCCGCCTCGCTATGTTCAAGCGGCCCCATGATGATGAAAGGGGTGTCCTCCGGACCATCTTTCGGCGGCTCGGGCACATCCATCTTCACCGAATGCCGTCCGTTGGCGAGCTGGGTGCCGCCGAGCGGATCGGCGAGCGGTTTCGACCACATCACGAGCGGCGTGTCGCGATCGCTACCAAGCGCTGGTCGGCCGCGCGCGTCCAGCGGACTGTCGCGTCGGGCCGGCAACCGATCCATGACGTCCAGGAAGCCGGCCTTCAGTTCCGCCAGCTCCTCCGCTCCGAGCACGTCCTCAAAGATATAGAAGCCTACCCGGCCATAGGCTTCAACGATGTCGGAGTGGATTTTGCCGTCGGGACCGAAACGGATCGGCCCGCGATTTTCGAGCGCGCGAGCCCGTTTCTCGCCTTCGCGGAAATAGACCTGCATTGCCTCTTCGTCGAATCGGGTTTCGAGTTGGCCTGTCGCCATAGTCTCACCTCCTCAGATGAACAGATCGAGCTTTTCGTAATTGCGGATCGCGCGGCGACCCGCCTCGTCCCATTCGAAGCTTCGGCCCGCCTCGGCGTGCGGCCGATAGACGAACGGCTTCTCTTCGCGAAATCGCTGCTTCCGGGCCGCGATCGCATAGCCAATCATCTCGGAGCGCCTGGCGATACGTTCCTCGTCATAGGTAACCCACTGACCGTCGATCCCGCAGGTATGCGCGCCCAGGATCGAGCCGTGGCGATGGAAACCGAGATTGAAGGTCACCCGCCAGTCGGGGCTGTTGTTGGCGAAGGAACCGTGGAGGATCTGGCGATTGCTCATCGCGACATCGCCGGCCTTGCAGATCAGCGGCACCGCGCCCGGAAGCCGGTTGCTGCCCGCTTCCCGGACCGCTGCGCGGATGTCGATCCGGCCGACCGCATGGGTGCCCGGCACATACCAGATCGCATTGGCGGCGGTGCAGTCGAACATCTGCGCCATGAAGTTGAAACCGTGGGTCAAGGGTGTCCAGTCCTCGGATTCCCAATGGGTGGTTCCGTCCTGGTGCCAGGCGAAAGCCGCGCCCTCCCCCGGTTTCTTGATGATGAACGCCTCGTTGAAGGGCACGAAATCATCGCCGTTGATCGTCGCGGCGACGCCGAGAAGGCCGGGATGCCCATAGATGCGCAGCGCCGCCTCGCTAAATTCGAGCGGCGCCATTAGCGCGAAGGGCACTTCCGCGGGCTTGTCCTTCGGAGCGTCGGGCACATCCATCTTGACCGGATGGCGCCCGTTCGAGACCCCGGTGCCGCCAAGCGGATCGCCGAGCGGTTTCGACCAGTGGACGAATGGCGTATCGCGATCGCGGCCGAGTGCGGGACGGCCCTGCGCGTCCAGCTTCGCATCGCGGTGGACCGGCAGCCGGTCGAAGATCGCCAAGAACTGCTCCCTCAGCTCGGCAAGTTCGCCGCCATCCAGCACTCCCTCGAAGATATAAAAGCCGGTGCGCGCATAGGCTTCGACGATCTCGGGCAGCAGCTTGCCGTCGGGGCCGAAGCGGATCGGCCCGCGATTGCCGAGCGCAAGCGCCCGCTTCTCGCCTTCGCAAAAATAGGCATCCATGGCCTCTTGCTGGAAACCCGGAGGGTTCAGCACGGTCGACATGACAACTCTCCTCGCACCGTTATTGGCGGTGTTTATGGGCGGAGGCTATGCCACGCGGCGAGTCCCTACAAGCCTTTCCGCGCATGGCTGTTGCATGGTGTCACATATTTGTGGCGGCCGGCTTGATCGCGCGGTGCAAAAACAAAGGCGCGCGAGAGACGAACTCCCGCGCGCCCTTCTGTTTGTAACGATCAGATCTTCAGGCGGATGAAGCCCTCGAAGGTCTGCGGTGCGCCATAAACTGCACCGACGCCGTTGCTGTTGGGTGAGACGACCGACAGATACTCCTTGTCGGTGAGATTGTTGGCTATAACGCCGACGCTCCACCGCTCGGTCGGATCGGTCCACTCGACGTTCATTCCGACCAGCGTGTAGCCCTTCTGCGGGAACTGTCCGAAATTATCGAACTCGATCCGCGACGTGTACTGGACATTGCCGGTCACATCGAGCTTTCCGCCACCAAGATCGAAGCTATAGGTCGCCTGCGCCGTCCCTGAGTAATCGGGCGAGCGGATCATGCGATTGCCCTTCGCCTGGAGAAACTGGGTGGAGAAAGTGCCCGGGATCCCATTCGGATTGTTGGTCGGAGTTCCGTTCTCGACAAACTTCGGGCCGTTCGGGAAGTTGCCATAGCGGGCATGGTTCCAGTTGCCCGACAGGTTGACTACGAAGCGGTCCGTGACCGGATAGCGCAGATCGGCATCGATGCCGTAGATCTTCGACGAAGCGGCGTTCTGCACGATGCTCTGCGGCACGCCGTTGACGAACCGGGCCGATGTGATCTGCTGATTCTTGTACTTGTAGTAATAGCCCGAGACGTTGAAGCTCAGTTCGCGAGTGTTGTATTTATAGCCGAGTTCGAACGCGTTGATGGTTTCGGGCTTGATATAATAGGTGTCCCTGAGCGTCTTGCCGGCCAGCACCGCGATGGGACCGGCGCCGACGTTCATGATCGCCGACTTGTAACCCTGCGAGAAGGAGCCGTAGACGCTCGAAGCCGGGCTCACCTCATAGCGCACCACCGCCCGGGTGGTGACCTTGCTGTTCTTGATCGTCGGAACGAATACCTTGTTCAGCGGCGGATTGAAGTTCGCTGCGGTGATGTAATAGACGTCCTTTTGCGTATCGTGCGTGTAGCGCACGCCGCCCGTCAGGAACAGATGATCCACCAGCTCATAGGTGACGTCAGTGAAGGCCGCGATCGACTCGCCCGTCGCGCCCGATGCCGCCGACTGGAAATAGGGGTTGCCCGCGAACGACACCTGGACGCTCGGATAGGTTTCCTTGTTGTTATAGTAGAAGCCGCCGACCGTGTAGTTGAGCTTGCCACCGGCCCGCGATGACAGAATGAACTCCTGGCTGAAGGTCCGGTTGTCGTCCGGATAGATCAACGACGTGGTCTTCACGTTGCTGTAATCCAGCGTGTAGTGCTGGATCGCCTTGTCCTTGCGGTACATGGTATAGGAGTTCAGCGTCGCCCAGTCGAGATCGAGCTTGGCGGCCAGCTGGTAATTGTCGGTCTTGCCATGGATCGAGATCTCGTCGTCGGCCGAAACCTGGAAGGGCTTGGTCGGAAGGATCGCGGTGATCCCGCCAACGACACCGCTTCGCGCCAGCGGGCGGCCATTCTTCAGATAAGGCTGAACCGTGACCGGCGTCGGATCGTTGCGGCTGTCATGGGCATAGCGCAGCGTGACGTTGAAATCTTCAGTGACCTCGAACCGGACCGAACCGCGGATCGACCAGTTCCGATATTTGCCGACCTTGTCACCCGGCCTGTTCGGGAACTGCTTATCCTGGGGAGCGATGTTGGTGTAATAGCCGTCGCCGCGGCTATAGAGCACGCCCAGGTCGAAGGCGACCTTATCGGTGATCGGGGCCGTGACATAACCCTGCGCGCGCTGGGCGTTGTAGCTGCCGTAGGAGACGCGCACCGTAGCGTGCGTCTCGCCGTCGGGCTGCCTGGTGTTGATCAGGATCGCGCCGCCCGAGGTATTGCGGCCGAACAGCGTGCCTTGCGGACCTTTCAGCACCTGGATGCTGTCGACATTGAGCAGCTGCGCGTCCGAAGCCAGCGGCGCGGGACTGTAGAAGCCATCGATATAGAT
>CANJRZ010000133.1 GCA_947476735.1 Sphingomonadaceae bacterium | reverse complement strand
CGGCCGGTCCATGAGGAGGCGCATGTCCCGTTGGCGGCGCTGGACGGCCGCACTGACGGGCTGATCGCGCTGACCGCGGGCGGCGAGGGAGCGCTTGGGCGCCTGCTCGCCGGAGAGCAGAGCGACGCGGCTGCGGCCTATGCCGACCGACTCGAGGCGCTGTTCCCGGGCAGACTTTACATCGAGTTGGTACGGCGCGGCGATCCGATCGAGGAAGCGGCTGAGGACGCGCTGGTCGAGCTTGCCTATACGCGGGATCTTCCGCTTGTCGCGTCAAACCCGGCCTGTTTCGCCGAGCCCGAATTCCATGCCGCGCACGATGCGATGCTGTGTATCGCCAGTTCTTCCTACATCGATACCGCAGAGCGCCCGCGTTCATCGCCGCATTTGTGGATCAAGCCCGCCGATGAGATGGCGCGCCTCTTCGAGGATATCCCAGAAGCGATCGCCAACACTCTGGTCGTGGCGCAGCGTTGCGCTGTCGCTGCACCATATCGCAAGCCGATCCTGCCGAGCCTGGCCGGCGATCGCGACGCCGAGGCAGAGACACTGCGACGCGATGCGCAGGAAGGTCTTGATAAGCGACTGGAAAAGCTCGGCATCACCGATCCCGACCATCGCATGGCCTATTTCGACCGGCTCGCGTTCGAAACCGATATCATCATCAAGATGGGCTTTCCCGGTTATTTCCTGATCGTCGCCGATTTTATCAAATGGGCGAAGGAACAGGGCATTCCGGTCGGGCCGGGCCGCGGCTCGGGCGCCGGCTCGGTGGTCGCCTGGTCGCTCACCATTACCGATCTTGATCCGTTGCGGCTGGGGCTGCTGTTCGAGCGCTTTCTCAATCCCGAACGCGTGTCGATGCCCGACTTCGACATCGACTTCTGCGAAACCCGCCGCGGCGAGGTGATCCGCTACGTCCAGCAGAAATATGGCCGCGATCAGGTCGCCCAGATCATAACTTTTGGAAAGCTCAAGGCGCGCGCGGTCCTCAAGGATACGGGTCGCGTACTCCAGATGAGCTACGGTCAGGTCGACCGGCTCGCCAAATTGATCCCTAACCATCCGACTGATCCCTGGACGCTCGAACGCGCACTGAACGGCGTCTCCGAGCTCGCGAGCGAATATAAGGGCGATCGTGAGGTTCGCCGGCTGCTCGATCTGGCGATGAAGCTCGAAGGCTTGCCGCGCCACAGCTCGACCCACGCCGCAGGCGTGGTGATCGGCGACCGTCGTCTGGATGCACTGGTACCACTCTACCGCGATCCGCGATCGGACATGCCGGTGACCCAGTTCGACATGAAATATGTCGAAGGCGCGGGGTTGGTGAAGTTCGACTTTCTTGGCCTCAAGACGCTCTCGGTGCTCCAGAAGGCGGTGCAGTTTCTCAAGGCGCGCGGGGTTGAGGTCGATCTCGATGCACTCGAATGGGATGATCCCGCCGTCTACGCACTGCTCCAGAAGGGCGACACGGTCGGGGTGTTTCAGCTGGAATCGGAGGGGATGCGCCGCACCCTGGCGGCGGTTCGGCCGACCAGTTTCGGCGACATCATCGCTCTGGTCTCGCTGTATCGTCCGGGCCCGATGGACAATATCCCGATGTTCGGGGACCGAAAGAACGGCCGCGCGCCGATCGAATATCCGCATCCCCTGCTCGAAACCATCCTCGCCGAAACCTATGGCATCTTCGTCTATCAGGAGCAGGTGATGCAGGCCGCCCAGGTGTTGGCCGGCTATTCGCTCGGCGAAGCCGACCTGCTCCGTCGCGCAATGGGCAAGAAGATCCAGGCGGAAATGGATGCCCAGCGCAGCCGTTTCGTTGAAGGCTGCGCCCGAAACGATATATCCGAGGCCAAGGCTAACGAACTATTCGACTTGATCGACAAATTCGCCGGCTACGGCTTCAACAAGAGCCATGCCGCAGCCTATGCGCTGGTCGCCTACCACACCGCCTGGATGAAGGCTCATCACAAGCCCGAATTTTATGCCGCCTCTATGTGCTACGACATGCACCAGACCGACAAGCTGGCGATCTTCATCGACGACATGCGCCGCATGGGAGTCCGGTGTCTCGGGCCCTGCGTCAATCATAGTGAGGCGGAGTATTCAGTTGAGCCGGCGGCCGATGGCGAGCTGGCGGTGCGCTATGCCCTAGGCGCCTTGAAGGGGGTCGGCGAGAAGGCGATGGAGCAACTCGTCGAAGAGCGGAGGGCCAATGGTCCCTTCACGAGCCTCGAGGATTTTGCCGACCGCATCGATCCGCGCCTCGTGAATCGGCGGCAGCTCGAAAGTCTTGCCGGTGGCGGAGCCTTCGATGCGCTTGAGCAGGAGCGTGCCGGCGTGTTCGCCTCGGCCGAGATGATCCTTGCCCACGCCTCAAGCGCGGCCGACCAGCGGGAAAGCGGCCAGGGGGGACTGTTCGGAGATTCCCCCGGTGACGTCGCGCCCATTCGGATCGACCGTGGTGTCCACTGGACGCTTGCCGATCGCATGGCGGCCGAGAAGGAGAGCTTCGGTTTCTATTTCTCCTCCCATCCGACCGATCGTATCCGCCACCTCGCCGATGCAAATGGTGCCAAGAGCTTCGCCGCGCTGTGCGCGCTGCCCGCTCCGGCAGATGGCGGCAGGGTCAACAGCGTCATGGCTGCGCTGATCGAGGATGCCCGCTGGCGGACCTCGGCCAAGGGAAAGCGCTATATGATGGCGACCTGCTCGGACGCGACCGGGCAGTTTATCGCAACCTGCTTCGACGATCAGGCCTCGGCCGATCTCGAGGCAATGTCCAAGGCCGGCGTGTGCGCCTTGCTTCGCGTCGAACTCGACTGGCGCGCCGGGGAGGAGACGCCTCGCGTCACGGTCCGCTCGATGCAGAGCTTTGAAAGCATGCAATCGATCAGACTCAGGGTCGATGTCGAGACTGCCGATGCGGCGACAATTCCCGCGCTCGCCGCGCTGGTGGCGGAAGAGCGCGGCGGGCGCGGCGAAATGTATCTGAGGGCGCTGCTACCCGACGGCAGCCGGGCGGAGGTTTTGCTGGGCAGAGATTTCCGTCTCGACGCCGAGCTGGTGGCCCGGATCGAGCGTTTGCCCGGCATGACCGCGCGTATCGGCACGGTGGACAAGCCCCAGCTGAGGGTGGTTTCGTAAATGCCCCTCCCGTGAGAGGGAGGGGCGTTAGATCACTTCTTCTTGTCTGGCGGTGCCACCGTGATCTTCACCTCTTCGCCCGACTGGCCGGGGAAGTTGGTGAACATCGCCTCGACGAGGTTCGGCACCAGCTTTGGCAGTGCGTCGTCGAGCGAACGGGCCTTGGCTTTGCCCTCAAACAGGCGCTTGCCATCGGCAGTGCGCTCGATCTGCATGTCGGCATAGCTGGTGAAGACCGTGTAGGTGTCGATTTCCTGGTTGAAGAAGGGATCGTAGCCGAAGGGGTCCCATCCATAATAGAAAGATGAGCGGTAGCCCCAGCGGCGGCCATAGGGGCCGAAGCCGCCCCAGCCTGGACCCCAATAGCCCCCTGGCGCCGGACGAGAGACCGTCTTCTGGATGCCCTTGTCGACGCCATAATCGAATTTGACGACCATGTCGGGCTTGCCCGCGCCATCCACGGGTCGATAACCATAGGCGGCAAGGCGCTGGCTCACCAGGCTTGAATATTGTCCGAATTCCAGTCCGCCCTGATTGCGCGGATCGGTCGGCACGATCACGAAGCTCTGGCCCTCTGGCACCGGCAGCGCCTGGAAGCGCGAGACGTTGGCCTCGAAGGACGGAGCGCAGGCGGAAGCCGCGAGCAGCGCAAGCGGGGCGGCGGCGGCAAGTAACTTACGAATGATCGGCATCATTGGCGGCCTTGTCATTATGGGAAGGCCGGGCGGCCCCTGCCTTCAACCTACTTACCCCGCAGCTTATCGCAAGCGTCGGGTGAACATGGCTTGAACGTTTGGAAGACGGAGCCGGTTGCAGCGATCCTTGGAGCATTTCACAAATGGTCACTCCGAACGCGGCCAGCGAGATTGAAGCTCGCTGCCCTACCTGAGCAGAATTTCGATGCGACGCGCTGTCAGAGCGCCAGGACACCTTCCGGATTCGGTTCCTCAAGGATGCCTTCGCGCTTGGCGACGATCATCGGCACCAGGATCTGGCCGGCGACATTGGTCGCGGTGCGGCCCATGTCGAGGATCGGGTCGATCGCCAGCAGCAGTCCCGCCCCCTCGAGTGGCAGGCCGAGGGTCGAGAGGGTCAGGGTCAGCATCACGGTGGCGCCGGTCAGCCCGGCGGTCGCCGCCGAGCCGAGCACCGAGGCGAGGACGATCAGGCCATAGTCGGTGGCTCCGAGCGGGATGGCGTAGAATTGCGCGACGAAAATCGCCGCGATTGCCGGATAGATCGCGGCGCAACCGTCCATCTTGGTGGTGGAGCCGAGCGGCACCGAGAAGGCGGCATAGCTGCGCGGCACGCCGAGAATTTCGGCTGAGCGTTCGGTGACGGGCAGGGTGCCGACCGAAGAGCGGGACACGAAACCCAGCTGGATCGCCGGCCAGGCGCCAGCGAAAAAGCGGCGCACGCTGATGCCGTTGAGCAGCAACAGCGCCGGGTAGACGACGAAGAGCACGATCGCGAGGCCGATATAGACCGCGGCGGCGAACCAGCTGAGCCCGGCCAGCGCGTCCCAGCCATATTTGACGACGGCCTTGCCGATCAGCCCGGCGCTGCCGATCGGGGTGAGCCGGATCACCCACCACAGCAGCCGGCGCATGATCGCCAGCAACCCGCGCACGAAGCCGATGAAGGGCTCGGCGGCCGGGCCGCTGCGCAGCGCGGCGGCGCCCACCGCGATCGAGACAACGATGAGCTGGAGGACGTTGAAGCCGAGCGTGGTGCTGATCGCCCCGTCCTCGGCACTTTTGCTGCTGGCCTCGATTCCGAGTATATTGGCGGGCACGAGGCCTTTGATGAAATCGAGCCAGCTGCCAACCGATTTGGGCAGCTCCGCCTCGCTCTGGTGGACGCCCGCGGCGATGCCGGGCTCGATGAGCAGCCCCAGGCCGATGCCGATCACCACCGAGATCAGGGCGGTGATCGCGAACCAGAGCAAGGTCTGGCCGACCAGCCGGGCGGCATTGTTGAGATCGCGAAGCTGGACGATCGAGGTGACGATCGCCGCGAAGATCAGCGGCGGCACCAGCGCCTTGAGCAGCTGCACGAAGATCGAACCGATCAGCTCGAGCGTCCGCGCGAGCATGTTGGGCTCGTCGCCCACCGGGCCGATCGAGCGGGCGAGCAGGCCAAGCGCGAGCCCGATCACCATGCCGGCGAGCACCTGCCAGCCAAAACTGCTGACATAGCGGGAGGAGGGTCGTGCGTCGGTGGCCATGCGTGCCTCGGGCTTTGGAACAGGGCTCCAGAGTGGGGCCGACATCGCCTCAGGACAAACGAGATATGCTTATAGGCCCAAAAGCCCCGCAATCTTCCTACCAACTGGTAGGTATTGACATGGCAGCGGCGCTTGATCATTGCGCTGCACTGGTTTCCAGCTGTCGAAAGCCGACATGTCTGGCATCAGATATGCTATCATATCGAACAGCAGAATCGTGGCGGGAGAGCGAGCGTGAAGATTGAGCCCATCAAGCCCCATATCGGAGCCCGCGTTCATGTGGACCCGGATCAGCTTACTGATCCCCAGGTCGTCCAGGCCTGCCGCGAGGCGCTCGACACATATGGCGTTCTGGTCTTCCCGAAGCTCAACCCCACCAACCATCAACAGCTTGCGTTCACCGACGCGCTGGGCGGCCGGGTCGACTACTCCAAGGCGATCGACGGCGGCAAGGCCGGCACCGAGGATGTCTACACCGTCACCCTGAACCCCGAGATCAACAGCCAGAAGGAGTATGTCACCGGCACCTTCTTCTGGCATATCGACGGGCTCAACATGGACAATCTGCTGCTGCCCAAGGCGACCTGCCTGAGCGCGCGGCACGTCGCGGACAAGGGCGGCAACACCCAGTTCGCCAATGTCTATGCGGCCTATGAGGCGCTGTCCGACGAGGAGAAGGCCGAGATCGAGGGCCTGCGGGTCAAGCATAACCTCGTCACCTATCTGAGCTCGATCGTCGAGGAGCCGACCGCGGAGGAACTCGCGCGCTGGGGCCGTCAGCCGATCAACGAATGGCCGCTCGTCTGGCATCATGAATCGGGCCGCAGCTCGATGATTCTCGGCAGCACGGCCAATCATGTGGTCGGCATGGATCTCGCCTCGGGTCTCGCGCTGATCGCCCGGTTGCAGGAATGGTCCGCCCAGCCCGACTTCGTCTATGAGCATAAGTGGGAACAGGGCGACATGGTGATCTGGGACAATCACGGCACGATGCACCGTGCGCTTCCCTATGGCGAGACGTCGCGACGCGAGATGCACCGCACCACCATCGCCGGCACCGAGCCGGTCCCCGGACCCGACAAGGTTCGCAAGGCGGCCTGAGCGCACAGGAGATTTCAGTGAGAATCGAACCCATCAAGGAGCATATCGGCGCGGCCGTCGAGGTATCCCGGTCGCGGCTCGGCGACGCCGATGTCGCCGCCGCCTGCCGCGAAGCGCTCGATCGCTATGGCGTGCTGGTCTTCCCGAAGATCGGCGTCACCGACGAGGAGCAGCTGCTGTTCACCGACAAGCTCGGCAAGCGGCTCGATTTCTCGTCGAAGGTCGATGGTGGTAAGCATGGCACCGCCGGCGTCTACACCGTCACGCTGAACCCCGAGATCAACAGCCAGCAGGAATATATCAAGGGCACCTATTTCTGGCACATCGACGGACTGACCGTGCCCGAGCAGCCGCCCCGCGCCACCCTGCTGAGCGGCCGCAAGATCTCGGCAACGGGTGGCGATACCCATTTCGCCAACACCTATGCCGCCTATGAAGGCCTGTCCGACGACGAGAAGGCCGAGATCGCCGATCTGAGGGTGATTCACAATCTCGCGCCCTATCTGAGCGCGATCGTCGAGCAGCCGACTGAGGCTGAGCTTGCGCGCTGGAACGCTGCTCCGGTCAACGAATATCCGCTGGTCTGGACCCACCGGTCGGGCCGCAAGTCGCTGGTGATGGGCTACACCTCGCACCATATCAAAGGCATGGATCTCGCCACCGGCAAGGCGCTGTTGCAGCGGCTGCATGACTGGGCCGGCCAGCCCAAATATGTCTATGTCCACAAATGGCAGCAGGGCGACCTGGTGATCTGGGACAATTACGGGACGATGCACCGCGCGACCCCCTATGCGGTCGACAGCGGCCGCGAGTTGCATCGCACGTCGATGTCGGCCGAAGAGGTGCTGGCTTAGCACCGGGGAACGCCGTGCTTGGAGCAGTGATCGAGCTCGTCGTCTTTTTGGCCATAGTGACATGGCTTGGTACGACGCGTCCCGCGCTATTGGGTCGATCCTGCATTGGCGCGGGCCTCGGCCTCGCCCTTTGGGTCGGGTTTTTCCCGGCCAACTGACCCGCCTCATCTCTTTTCCGTCATTCCTGCGAAGGCAGGAATCCATGGCTGTCTTCTCCTCAGATGACATCCGGGTATTGCGAGACAAGGACCCCTGCCTTCGCAGGGGTGACGATCAAAAAAGGGATGTGCGAATGCTGTAACGCGTAGGCGGGAGAGGGGAAAATAGGGGCTGGGGATTTTACTCAGCCCGGAGCCAGACCCGCCTCTTCGAACGTTTCTAGTTCGAAGGCTCCCCTAGAAAGGGGCGTCATTCGAGGGTGTAGCGTGATGAAGAGTGCTTTGCGTAAACTTGCGATCGGCATCGTTGTCGCGATCGCTGCAAGTCCTGCCAGTGCCGCCGACTGGTGGCTGGTATCAGGAGTTCCGACTCAACCCGTCGCTGTCTTCGCGGATGTCGAGACATTGGCGCGCAGGGGCAGCAATGCCGAACTTCGGGTGCTCCGCATTGACCGCAACGGGCGTGCAATTGAAACAGTCCAGCAGGTCCAGTGTGACCGGAATTCCGGTTCGACCGAGGGCGAGGATGTGCGGCTATTCGCCTGCGCCCTGGACGCCGATCGTGATCAGCACGGGCTAATCCTCGCCGCAATGAGCCCGATAGTCGTGGCGCGCATGATTTTCGCGACCGAGATGACGGACGAAGCGCAGCTCAAGGCCGAGCCGCGAATATAGGACTCAGGACGGCAGGGCATATCCCACGGTCGCGTGTGCGATTGGCCGATCGTCCGAGTCCTGCCAAAGCCTTACATCGATTGTCGCCAGCCTGCGACCGAGCTTGAGGAGACTGGCCTCGGCGAACACGGTCTTCTTTCGGCCCCCGCGCAGGAAATTGACGTTCAGATTGTTGGTCACCGCCATCGGCACCGGCCCGATATGTGCCAGCACGACCGCATAAGCTGCAACGTCGATCAACCCCATCAGGACCGGGCCGGAAACCAGGTCGCCAGGCCGGAGCATGTCGGTAGTGGGGTCGAGCCGCAGCCATGCCTTGCCCGGTTCGATCGCGACAAGATCGCCGAGGCCCGACCGCGCAGCGGCCGGAAAGGCACGGTCGAGGAAGGCGGCGAGTTCTGAAAGCGTCATCCGCAGGGAAGGGCCGCGCGAATCTTCGGTCATTTCCGTCATGCGAAGAGCATAGCCCAGCCGGCCTGACTCCGCCATGACAGTTGCCGAACAGGATCCGTGAATTTCCTGCCGAGTCGCCCTACATGGCTGGACAAAGGAGTTCCCATGGTCGCACTTTCCATTCTCGATCTGGTCCGCGTGACCGACACGACCGATGCCCGCGGTGCGCTCGACAATGCGCGCGACCTCGCGGCCCATGCCGAGGATTGGGGCTATCGCCGCTTCTGGGTCGCCGAGCATCACAATATGGCGGGGATCGCGAGCGCCGCGACATCGGTCGTTCTGGCCCATATCGGGGCGGGCACGAAAACGATCCGGATCGGCGCGGGCGGGATCATGCTGCCCAATCATTCGCCGCTGATCATCGCCGAGCAGTTCGGCACTCTCGCCCGGCTTTTTCCGGACCGCATCGATCTCGGACTCGGCCGCGCGCCCGGCACCGATCAGATCACTGTCCGCGCGCTGCGCCGCCGCCACGATGCCGACAGCTTTCCGCAGGACGTGCAGGAGCTGCAATTCTGGTTCGCTGACGCACAGCCGGGCCAGACCGTCCAGGCCGTGCCGGCGGCGGGCACCCACGTGCCGCTGTGGATCCTCGGATCGAGCACCTTCGGTGCGCAGCTCGCGGCCGAGCTTGGTCTGCCTTATGCCTTCGCATCGCACTTCGCCCCGCAGCAGCTGATGGCGGCGCTCCACATCTACCGCGCAAACTTCAAACCCTCGGCGCAGCTCGACCGGCCGCATGCGATGGTCGGCGTCAACATCATCGCCGCCGATACCGACCGGGAGGCGCGGCGGCTGGCGACGACGCAGCAGATGTCCTTCGCCAACATCTTCCGCGGCGCCCGCACCTTCAGCCTGCCGCCGATCGACGACATCGAGACCTATTGGTCGCCGGCCGAGAAATATCAGGCCTCGCAGATGCTCGAACGCTCGATTGTCGGGTCACGCGAGAGCGTTGCGGCCGGGATCGGGCGACTGGTGGCGGAAACCGGCGCCGACGAGCTCATGATCGTGTCGGACGTCTATGACCATGCGGCGCGGCTGCGTTCGTTCGAACTGATCGCACAATCTCAGGATGCTGCGCTGCCGGCCGAGGTGATGACCTAGCGATTGCCTAAGGCCGCACCTGACCTGAACCACGCACGAGCCACTTATACGTCGTAAGCCCCTCGAGGGCGACCGGCCCACGCGCATGCAACCGCCCGGTCGAAATGCCGATCTCGGCGCCGAGGCCGAACTCGCCGCCATCGGCGAACTGGGTCGAGGCGTTGTGCATTACGATGGCGCTGTCGACGCCGCTCAGGAAGCGCTCGGCCGCGGCCACATCCTCGGTGACGATCGATTCGGTGTGGTGCGAGCTGTGGCGGGCGATATGCGCCATCGCACCCTCGACCCCGTCGACCAGCGCCACCGAGACGATGCTGTCGAGATATTCGCAATCCCAGTCTTCGTCGGTGGCGGGCAGGACCCGCGGATCAAGCGACTGCATCGCATTATCACCCCGCACCTCACATCCGGCATCCATAAGCGCCGTTATGATCGGTCGCGGCGCGGCATAGGCCCGGTCGATCAGAATCGTTTCGGTCGCGCCGCAGACGCCGGTGCGGCGCATCTTGGCGTTGACCGCGAGTGGCACCGCCTTGGCGGGGTCGGCCGCGCTGTCGATGTAGAGATGGACGATGCCGTCGAGATGGGCGAGCACCGGCACGCGCGCCTCGTCCTGTACGCGGG
>CANJRZ010000132.1 GCA_947476735.1 Sphingomonadaceae bacterium | reverse complement strand
CGCGCTGTCCGAGCCCGGCTATCGCCGCGCCGCCCGATTTGGCGACGGATATTGTGGTCCGCTCGAAAGCTGGCCAGCCTATCTCCAGGCGGTGAAGAACGAAGGCAAGAGCGAGGACGACGCCCGGCTCCACCTGATCGGCGCCACTGACATGTGGACCTTCGTCGCCGACGATGTCGACAAGGCCTGGGAGGAGATCGCACCGCACGGCTTCTATTATTCGGACACCTATGCGCGCTGGCAGGAAGGTACCGCCTGGGGCCTGAAGAAACTCGACATCGCCGAGTTTCGGCAGTCGGGCATCATGAAGGTGCTGACCCCCGAAGATGCGATCCCGCATTTCCGGGCGCGGATGGCGATGGCGCCGATGGAGACTTTCGCGCTCAAGGTCCCCACAGGCATGAAGCCCTCGAAGTTCAAGCCTTATGCCGAGACTTTCGCGACCAAGGTGCTACCACATCTGCGATGAGCGATTTGCGGCCCTTGCGTGAGGCGGTGCGCGGATTTGCCGCGCTCGTCGAAACGCCGATCGATCTGAAGCAGGGCGCTGCGCTGCTCCGACAGCTAGTTGCACAGGGCGAATGGCTGCCTGAACGGTTCGCGCAGCCCGATCCCGCGCGCTACAGCCAATATCTGCTCCACTGCGATCCCGACGGGCGTTTCTCGATCGTGAGCTTCGTCTGGGGCCCGGGACAGGCAACTCCGATTCACGATCATCGCACCTGGGGGCTCGTCGGCGTGCTGCGCGGCGCGGAGTTGGTAGAGGATTGGGAAAAGACGCCGGCCGGGATGAAGCAGATCGGCGGAGTTCGAAGGCTTGAGGCCGGACAGGTCGACATCATCGATCCCGCGATCGGCGAGATCCATCGTGTCGCCAACGCCTTTGCCGACCGCGTCTCGATCAGCATCCACGTCTATGGCGGCAATATCGATCGGATCGAGCGCTCGACCTATGCGCTCGACGGAACCCCGAAGCTGTTCGTCTCGGGCTATTCGAACGAGACCGGGCCGGATATCTGATCCGATCATGGCCAATCCGATCACCCCCGCCGAAATCCGCCAGCGCCTGCTCGCGCGCGAGGAGACCGCGCTGTTCGACCTGCGGGAGGAGGCGGTGTTCGCCACAGGGCATCCGTTGTTCGCCGCGCAACTCCCACCGCGCCGGATCGAGGTCGAGATCGCTTCTCGGGTGCCACGCAAGGACTGCTGCATCATCGTCTATGACGATGGCGAGGGTCTGACCGGTGGCGCGATCGAGACACTGGAACGCCTGGGCTATAGCGATGTCCGGTTGCTCACCGGCGGGCTCGGCGCGTGGCGCGAAGCTGGCTATGAGCTGTTCGAGGATGTGAACAGCTACTCCAAGGCGTTCGGCGAGCTGGTCGAGCATCGACGCCACACGCCATCGCTGTCGGCCGAAGAAGTGCAGACGCTGATCGATGAGGGCGCCGACATCGCGATCCTCGATGCCCGACGCTTCGACGAATATGCGACGATGAGCATCCCCACCGGTCGCAGCGCGCCGGGCGCCGAGCTGGTTGTGCGCGCGCCTGCGGCGGCGCCCGATCCGCAGACGCTTGTCATCGTCAATTGCGCGGGACGGACGCGGAGCATCATCGGGGCACAGTCGCTGATCAATTTCGGCCTTCCCAACAAAGTGCATGCGCTGCGCAACGGGACGATCGGCTGGACGTTGGCCAGGCAGAAGCTCGCCACGGGCCAGAGCGGGGTTGCCCCACAGGTCGACGAAGGATCGCTCGATGCCGCATGCACTCGTGCGCGCGAGGTCGCCTATCGCGCGGGTGTCCGCCGGGTTACGCCCGAGGAAGCAAGGGCGCTCGCCGTGCCGGACCGCACCCTCTACTGTTTCGATGTCCGCCAGCCTGAGCCTTATGCCGCCGGCCATATCCCGGGGTTCCGCAACGCCCCGGGCGGACAGCTGGTCCAGGAGACCGACATGGTGGCGCCGGTTCGTGGTGCCCGCATCCTGCTCGCCGACGATCTCGGCCCGCGCGCGGACATGACGGCCTCCTGGCTCGCCCAGATGGGATGGGACGTCTATGTTCTCGATGGTGGCTTCGATGGCCCGCTTGAAACCGGCTCCGGTAACGCGCCACCGCCGCGCGGTCCCGAGGGCCGCTACAAGCGCCCCTATGAGGGCACCGACAATCCACAGGCGGCGATGCAGGCTTATCTCGATTGGGAATATGGCCTGGTCGATCAATTGGCCCGCGACGGGACGCATGGCTTCTTCGTGATCTAATCAATTGCTATTGAGCACCGTCTCCGACCAGGGTGAAGGGTGCCCAGGCATTGGGATGTGCCCAGCTGTCGGTGGCGGTGTCGTGTGAAGCGTCATCGCGGATCGCCCGCATCGCCGATTGCAGAGCTTCCGCCCGGCTGGCTTGCGGCTTGTTTCGCAGGCCTTTTATTGTGCCCACGGTAATCCGCGCCGCGGTGTCATCGCGGACGGGCCAATAAGAGACGAGCAGATTGCGAGCGCCCGCATAAAAGAAGGCCCGGGCCAGTCCCGATAATCCGGGTGCCCCGTCGGAGCCGTCGCCTGCGGCCGTATTACAGGCCGACAGGATGACCCAGTCTGCGGCGAGCTTCATTTTCGAAACCTCCGATGCGCTCAGAAAGCCATCATCCTGATCGCTGGCGGTGAGTGGCGGGGTGAAAATGAGACCCGGCTCTGCCGCCCCGGTCAGTTCGCCGGCCATCACGCCGTGAGTTGCAAGCGCGATGATGCGCACATGCGAAAGGTCCGTTTTGCGGATTGCCGCCTCGGTCGCCTGCTGCTTGAGATGAACCGCCGCCCGAGGCGCATGCAGCGCTTCCCGCATGGATTCAAGTTCGGTGGCCGTTCCCGGCAGGCTCGCAAGTGACCTGATCTGGTCAATATTTGCCATTCCGCCACCGGCCCTGAGCAGGTCTGGTTGCAGAATGGCACTGGCGGGCAGCGCTTTGGCAGAACGTGGGCCCCGCTTCTGGGCCGGACCGGCAAGCTTCGGATCTCCATATCCAGCGAATATCACCGCAGCATCCGCTCCCGAACTTTTTGAGCGTCGAGCCGCCTTTCGCAGATACTGGAGTGATTGGACCGATGGAATCGTTACCAGCGCATGGGCATCGACGAACCATTTCGTCGCGCGAAGCGCTGCCGGATCACCGTCCGCTCCCTGGGGACGCTCGGTGACGAGAATGCCAAACGGAAAGCTCGAAAGGGCTCCGCCTGCCGCGATGAAGACGTGGCGCTTGTTCCGCAAAACCGGTTCGACGGGAGCGATCAACTGCTGATAGAGTGCGTAGGCGGTCTTGCGGTCATAGGGGTATCCCGGTCCGCCTTCGGACTCCCACCGGGCAGAGGTCGCAGCATCGACGCCGACATCGACCCCGACATCCCAAAGCAGGCGCTTTACGCTTTCGGCAGTTATGTCCTTGTCCCAATGGGTCCGGTTCCAACTGATAGCGTCGTGGCTGACCGCAATTACGTGGGTGCTCATCGTCGACTGCACGGCGAGCAATATGGCTTCGTCCGGTCGAAGCAGTTTTTGCGTATCGGCGAGACTCACCGGTTCGGAGCGAACCAGAGCAAAATAGTCGGGGAGTTCCGCACGAAGGCGCGCGTCGAGGCGGTCCATCTCATGTTCCAGAGCCTGTCGCTCGTGCGCCAGCGCCGATCGCCGATCGGTCCCGGTTGGACCATCATCGGCTAATGTTGCGGAGAACATCTCGGCATTGGCATCCCAGCGACTGTCGAGGTCCTGACGCTGCCGGATGAGAAGGCCGAGACCCGAAGTCTTGCGCTCGGCCAGCTGGCGCACCGCCGTCTGGCCGATCGCCTTTCCCGCCAGCCCCGAAATGGCGTCCTGTAGCGCGGTAAACGCCTCTCCTGCCAAATCCTCGCGCTGCCTGGGGTGCCCTTCCGAGACGTACCAGGCAGCCTCTGCAAACCAGATGAAGTCATTGGAGCGCCGTTTGGCCTCACGATCACGTTCGGCCTGCGCAACGGCGGACACATCGGTGGAAATTCGCCGCGCCCGCTTGGCGGCGATCAGTGCGCGCGCAGGCTCAAGCGCGCCCGCGACCAGCGCCGGATCGCTGAGCCGATTGGTCGTCAATGCATAATAGAGAAGGAGACTGTGCGGATGTTGTGGGCCGAGCAGCCGCTCATGGACCGTCAGCGTTCGGGCGAAAAGAGGATCACCATCGATATAATGCCCGCTATATTCGTAGAGCGTCGCAAGATTGTAGACCGCCGCAAGCGTATCGAGATGTTCCTTCCCAAATAGGCGTTCGCTGGATTCTACGGTACGCTTGGCAAGTGGAATTGCTGCCTGGAACTTGCCTTGGGTCCCGTAAAGATTGGCAAGCGCACCGAGCGTGGCAATCGTGTTGGCATCCTCCTCGCCATAGAGCCGTTTGCGCCCTTCTAGCGCCCGCGTAAGCATCGCTTCCGCGGCGGGATATCGCCGTTCCTTCTCGTACGTGATGCCGAGTCCATAAGCGAACGTTAGCGTCAGCGGAGCTTCCTTGCCCAACAGGCGCTCGCTAGCCTCGAGGCCGCGCGTATAAAGGCGTTCGGCTTCACCATGTCGGCCTTCGCTTTCCAGGAGCGCCGCAAGCTGGTTTGTCGCCGCCAGCGTTTTGGGGTCGTCGTCGCCGAGAGCGCGCTCGCGCTCTTCAAACACACGGATGTAAATTCGTTCGGCCTCGGCAAGGCTTCCCAGTTTCACATAAACGGCGGCAAGTTTCTCCTCGGCATCCAACGTGTCAGGATGGGCACGGCCGAGCGCGCGGACCCGTGCATCTACGATGGCTTTGCGAGGCGTCAGGCAATCGGCAAACCGACCCAAAATTTCATAGTTGCTGGCCAGACTGTCGAGCGCCGCCAGAGTTTTCGGGTGTCCTTGCCTTGCGTCCGGCCGAGGGTTTCGGTCAACCGGACCAGAAGCGGGGTCGCCTGCGCAAAGGCGCGTTCCATCATGAAGGATGATGCCAGATAGCCGACCGAAGCCAGCGTATCCGAATCGTCGACTCCGAAATTCCGCTCGGCCATTATTAACGCTTCTTTGGCCAGCGGGATTACTGCGCTGCGGTGTCCTGCTTTCGATTCTGCTTCTGCGTGCTCAACCGCCGCCCGCCAGTTTTCGCGTTGTGCCTTTTTCTCGCTGACGCTGATGTCCGTCATGGCGGGTTGAGCCAGGGCTGCTGCGGACGACAGGCAGAGCGATACAGCCGTCAACAGAGTGGCTTGGAAACGGCGAATTGTCTGGCCGTTGATCATCGCCACTGGGTAAGCGATTACCGCCAGGACAACAATGTGCTGAGCATTGCTCCGTGGGGAGTTTTATCAGAGCGTTCTCACGCGCCAGATTAGTCCGTACAAATGCGGAGAAATTATTCCTTTTCTCAAATGGATCTTGGGATTTTTTGACCTTGATGTCCGTACATTTGGGAGAGCCGCATTGACCGTCGATAGCCTCCCATCTAGCGTGGGGGCATAGGCAGGGGAGGCTGGTTTGGGCGCATTGTCAGGCAAGGTCGCGGTTGTCACCGGCGCGAGCCGGGGGATCGGCAAGGGCATCGCCCTCGCGCTCGCCGAGGAGGGCGCGACCGTCTACGTCACCGGCCGCACCGTGACTCCCGGCAGCTATCCGCTCCCCGGCACGGTTGGCGAAACCGCGGCCGAGGTCGATGCCCGCGGCGGCAAGGGGATCGCGGTCCAGGTCGATCATGGCAATGACGATCAGGTTGCCGCGCTGTTCGATCAAGTGAAGCGCGAGCAGGGCCGGCTCGACATCCTGGTTAACAACGCCTTCTCGCTGCCCGAGGACCTCACCGATCCCGGCGGTTTCTGGGAAAAGCCGCTGTCCAACTGGGAGATGATCGATGTCGGCGTCCGCTCGAGCTTCGTCGCCGCGCATCATGCCGCGCAGATCATGGTGCCGCAGAAATCGGGCCTGATCGTCCAGACCTCGGGCTATGTCGGCATCACCTACACCTACGGTGTTGTCTTCGGCGCCTGCAAGGCGGCCGGCGACCGCATGGCGCGCGACATGGCGATCGAGCTCAAGCCGCATGGAGTCGCCTCGGTCTCGCTGTGGCTCGGCCTCACCTTCACCGAGCGCGCGCATCGCAACCTCGAAGCCAATCCGGCGATGAAGCAGCTGACCGTCACCGACCCCAATGTCGGCACCTCGGTCGAGTTTCCCGGCCGGGTGATCCGCGCGCTCTACAAGGATCCCGATCTGATGAAGCGCACCGGCGCGACCTATATCTGCACCGAGCTGGCGCTCGACTATGGCGTCACCGATATCAACGGCAACCAGCCACCCTCGCTGCGCGACAAGCGCGGTTCACCCATCTACGGGCCGGTGTGACCGCGCGATACTCCTGATTTCGCTGAATTGCCACATGATCAGTGCCGGAAGGGCGATGGCCAGTTCGCGGCCGCGCTTGATCAGCGACAAGGTCACGGCGCTGCTCGGTGGCAGTCCGAATACTGGTCCGAGTACGAGATAGGCGGCTTCCTGAACGCCAAGCGCGCCGGGGATGAGAAAGGCGACGCTGCGCAGCGCGAAGATCAGGCTTTCGAGCGCGACGACCTGGACGAACGGCAGCGGTTCTCCCATCAGCCTAAGGATCAGCCAGGCATTGGCCGCGCTCGCGGTCCATGCGAGCAGATTGAAAAGCAACGACATGGCGATCGCGCCGTGATGGCGATAGAAGGCTGCAAGTTGGTCCAGAGTCCGTTCGATGCCGCTCCCCGCATCGGGGACTACTCGGCCGCCAAGCAGCCCCATGAAACGCAGCGCCGGCCGCTGCAGGAAGATGAAGGCGAGGGTGATCGCCAGCGCGGCGGCGCCCCCCGCCCAGGCGAGCGGGCGGAGCGTCTCGGTTGTCGCGGGATCAAGCAGCATCATGCTAAAAATCCACAGGCCGAACAGCGTGAAGAGCAGCTGCGCCAGCATCTCGGTGGTGAGATCGACGATCATCGCCGCATAGACGCGGGTCGACCCGATCCCTCCCTTGATCAGGACGCGCGCGCCGACGAACAGCCCGCCAATTTGCGAGAAGGGCAGCAGGTCGCTTGCGGCTTCGCGCGCGCACCGACACCAGAAGAACAGCGGCAGCCTGCCCGCCGGCTCGCCGGGCATTGATGCCAGCAATGCAGCGCCAAGCAGGAGCAGTACGCCGATCAGGCCGAGGCACAGCAGCAGAAAACCAGCGATGCCGACCCGGGCCATGCTTCGGAGCATCGCGTCGAAATCGAGCGTCGACATCACCCATGCGGTGAGAGCGATGCCGATCAGCAGGGCGAGCGCGACCGGCCAGCGCTTCATGCGAAGTCCGCGAAACGGCCGAGTTCGATGCCGTCCACCCTGGTTTCGAGCAGCGCGTCGAGCTCGTCGCGATAGCGATAGCCGTCGGCATGGCCGGGGTAATCATCGCGGGTCGCCGGGTGGCAATAGATTTCGCTCAGGCCGGCGGGCAACCGGTCGACCAGCGCGCTCACCCGCTTGCGGGTCATGGCGCCGCTCCAGGCCAGGCCGAACACCTGATCGGGGACGAGCAGGCCCGCCTCGCGCATTTGCCCGCGTGCCGCCCGCGCATAGAAGTGGGCGATCCGGTCGACGCCTGCGGTGCGCCGAGGTTCGATCGCGTGGATGATCCCGGCGGGCTCGACCGGCGTGCGGACGGCGCGCATCCCGTAGCGCCGCCCGATGCTGAGGATAAGTCCGGCGATCGTCGGGTGGAGGTGGAAATGCTTGTGCGCGTTGACATGGTCGAGCGGCAGCCCTGTTTTCGCGAACGCCGCGAACTGCGCCTCAATCTCGGCGGCAAGCTGGCGACGGACGGCCGGCCTGAAGAAGATGTCTATCCCTGAACGAACCATATTGGTTCGAAAACATCCATATTCACCGACAAGATCGGGCACCTGCTCGGGCGGCAGGACCGGGCGGCCCTCGACGAGGACGATGTGCAGGCCGACACCGAGCTTCGGCAACCGTCGCGCGCGCTCGACCGCGTCCTCGGCGGCGTGCCCCGCAACCATCAGGCTGGCCGCGGTCAATATGCCGTCGACATGCGCTCTCTCGACGGCCTCGTTCACCGCCTCGTCGGCACCGAAATCGTCGGCGGTGACGATCAGCCGCCTCATCAGGCGGCGGCAACGTCCTTGCGGCGGCGCAGAAAGCTGAAGAACTCGACGCCCTCGCGCAGCCGGCGCTTCATCATCTCCCAGTCGCGCAACATCTCGGAGACGATCGACCAGATCTTCGACGGCCGGAAGTAGAAGCGCTTGTAGAATTCCTCGACCTTGTCGAAGATCACCGCGGCGGGGAGGTGTGGATAGCTGAGCTGTGCAATCTGGTCGCCGCCGTCCGACAGAAGATGGTCGGTCCCGTCGAACCAGCCATTCTCGACCGCCTGCTTGTAGAGGAAGGTGCCCGGATAGGGTGCGGCCAGCGACACCTGGATGGTGTGCGGGTCGATCTCCTTGGCGTAGTTGATGGTCTCCTCGATCGTCTCGAGCGTCTCACCCGGCAGGCCGAGGATGAAGGTGCCGTGGATGACGATGCCGAGCTCGTGGCAGTCCTTAGTGAACTGCTTCGCCACGTCGACCCTGAGGCCCTTCTTGATGTTGTGGAGGATCTTCTGATTGCCGCTCTCATAGCCGACCAGCAGCAGCCGGCAGCCGCCTTTCTTCATCGCCTCGAGCGTTTTGCGCGGTACGTTCGCCTTGGCGTTGCACGACCAGGTGACGCCGAGCTTGCCCAGTTCGGCCGCGAGCGCTTCGACCCGTTCGGCATTGTCGGTCAGCGTGTCGTCGTCGAAGAAGATCTCTTTCGTGTCCGGAAATTCGCGCATGATATACTGCACTTCCTCGATCACCTTCGGGATCGAACGGAAGCGGTAATTGTGGCCGCTGATCGTCTGCGGCCAGAGGCAGAAGGTACAGCGACTCTTGCAACCGCGGCCGGTGTAGAAGCTGACATAGGGATGGAGCAGATAGCCGCCGAAATATTTCATCGGGTCGAGGTCACGCTTGTAGACCGGCGAGACCATCGGCAGCGAATCCATGTCCATCAGGATCGGCCGATCGGGGTTGTGGACGACCTCGCCATTTTCATTGCGCCAGGTGATGCCCTGAACCTCAGCAAGCGGCATGCCGTTGGCGATGTCGACGATGGTGAAGTCGTAATCGGCAGCGCAGACGAAATCGACCGCGCTGGTCGCCTCGAAAGCCTTGTCGGGCTCGACCGCAACCTTAGCGCCGACCATGCCGATCAGCGCCTTTGGGTTGCGCGCGCGGCACAGCTCGGCGGTTTTGATGTCCTGGCGGAAAGAAGGTGTCGAGGTGTGGAGGACGATCAGTTCCTTGTCGTCGACCTCATGCTTGATGTCGTCCCAGCTCTGGTCATGGGCAGGTGCATCGATCAGCCGCGAGCCTTCGACCATCGCCGCCGGCTGGGCAAGCCAGGTCGGGTACCAGAAGGACTTCACCTCCCGCTTCATCTGATAACGGGCACCGGCGCCGCCATCATAGCCGTCGAAGCTGGGCCCTTGCATGAAGAGCGAACGCATCATTCTAACGAGTCTCCCCGGCGGCCGAAATCCGGCCCTGATCTTCCATTCTAAGCCGCTCACCGCGCCAATCAACCGATCCTGTCGCGAAGCCGCCGATAAAAACGACGAAGGACAGCAGATCGCGGACGAGCAGCAGCCCGGGCGATGATCTTTCGGCCCTGCAAAGCCGCTGAACATTCTCGATCAGTAGCATCCGTGCGATCAGCGCTCCGGTCACCAGCCAAAAACCCGGGCTCAACGCGAACGCCATGGTCAGAAAGGCGAAGGGCAGCGGATGGGTGCAGATCATCCCCGCATAGCCGCGTGGATTGAGCTGGCGGACCGTCGCCGCCCAGCGCAGTTCGTGACGCAGCAGAGCGGCAAAGCTGTCGTCGGCTGAAGCGTGCGTGACGACCAGCGGCGGCACAGCCACTTCGAGGCCCAGTTCGCGCACCGCCGCGCCGATCGCATGATCGTCGGCCAATATGTCGGCGAAACGCTCGAACCCGCCGATCGCATCGAGTGTTGTACGACGAAGAGCGATAGTCGAGCCCATGCACACTCCGCCGGCATTGAGCGCGAGGCTGACGACGACGTTCGGCAGGAACTGCCAGCTCAGGCCGGCCGCACCGAGCCGTGACCAGAAGCCAGCGTCGCCACGTCCATGATAGGCACAGCTCACCGCGCCGACGCCGGTCCGGCTCAGGGCGCCGACGACCCGATCGAGATAATCGGGGGTGACGGCGATATCGCTGTCGCTAAGGATGAGGATCTCGTGCCGCGCGGCGGCCATCATGTT
>CANJRZ010000131.1 GCA_947476735.1 Sphingomonadaceae bacterium | reverse complement strand
TGCCGGATCATCCACAGACCCGCATCGAAGAACTGCTCCCCTGGAACTGGATACCAACAGGGCAAACCATCGCGATCATGCAAGCGGCCTGATCGCTCGAGCGCGCGCGAGACAAAGTTACGCCCGATGGTCGTCGCCGAATGGATACCATTGAGTACGCCGGCGCTCGAAGAAGCCGCAACCAGGCGTGTGTTGCTGGTCGTGACCGCGACCGAATCTGCGGTGGTGCCGCCCATCAGCGCTATGCCGGGATTACCATCCTGGTCGAGTCCGGCCTGGTTCCAGTCGTTCACCATATCTGTAAACGTCGCCGCCACCGCATCGAGTGACTGCCGGCGCGAAGCGATCGTGGCGGCGACATCGATGTAGCCCGCGAGCGATCCCGATTGCGGTGCGACCGACATAGCGGATCCATAGCCGGAACTCACCAGCGACAACCGACCGTCTGTCGCCTCCATAAGGCCGACATAACCACCAGTGACCCGGCCGCTGTCGACCAACTTCACTGTGTCGTCACCGAGTACCGTGACGTCGGCGCGGCCGTCATCCTCAAGTCGGACATTGATACCGATTACGCCGGATATCCTCTGGAGCGTGGCGTCACGCCTGTCCTGCAACAACGCCAGCCCCGCGGATCCGGCTGTCGCCCTTGCCAGGCCGACATTGATCTCGGAAAGCAGCGAAAGATCCGCATTGAGCTTGTCGATGGCGGTCTGCGCGGAGGACGCAACACCGTCCGCAGCCGATGATAGGGCACGCCCTGTGTTGTTGAACTGATTGGCAACTTCACCCAGCGCGCCGAGAAAGGTGCGACGCGCGGTGTCGCTCGACACGTCAGCGCTCAGCGCCTCAGCAGACGTGAACACCGTACCCATCTTCACGCCGAGCCCGACGTCAGAGTCGTCGAGCGCGCGCTCCGTCGTGTCGAGCCAGGTCGCCCTCGTATCGGCCCGGCTGGCCTGTGAATTGGCGAAACGGGCATAGGAACTGCGATAATTGTCGAAAACGCGCTCCACACTGCCGACCGTGACACCACCAAATACCGCCGATGTCCGGTATCGATAGTCGTTTGCAGTCGAGACCGCTGACTCTTTCAGGACGACCGAGCGGCGGGTATAGCCCTCCGTGTTGGCGTTCGAGACGTTTTCGCCGACCGTAGCCAGCGCTGCGCGATAGGCGACGACTCCCGATCGGCCGATGCCAAGGAGATCGCTCATCCGGCCCTACCTCCGGTTGTGCCTGCCTGCGGCGAAGAACCTGCCGGTACGGTCTTCGACACCCTCGCCTCAAACTGGCGAACGAGCAGGTCGGCGATCCCGAGCGCGCCCTTTTCGGCCAGTTGGTCGGCCAGGTTGCCGTGCTGCATCTCGCGGAACGTGTCGGTCGCATCGCTGCCGAACAGATCGTCATCGCTCAGCTTGGCATCCCGCATCGACTTGAGCATCTGACGCGTGAAGATCGCCTCGAACTGCTTCGCGGCGGCCTTCAGCTGGTCGAGTTCGCTGGCCCTGGGATCGGCGAGCGCGCCGGTCTTGATCGAGACGCTATCGATCATAGCACCACCAGCTCGGCTTTCATGGCACCCGCCTGCTTGAGCGCTTCCAGGATCGCGACCAGATCGGCTGGAGATGCACCAATCGCGTTTACCGCCTTGACGATTTCTGCAAGCGAGGCACCGGGCTGCAACTCGAACATCGGGCGAGCTTCCTGCTCGACCTTGATCGCACTGTTCTGCTGAACGGCGGTCTCGCCCTTCGAAAAGGGGTTCGGCTGGCTGATCTGCGGCTTCTCGTCGACCTGGACGGTCATCTTGCCGTGTGTCACCGCGACAGGAGCGATCCGGACCGCGCCGTTAATCACGACGGTACCGGTGCGGGCATTGACCACCACGCGCGCTGGCGCATCTGCAGTGTCCACCTCGAGATTTTCGATCCGGCTCATCAGCGCGGTGCGCGATTCGGCCCCAGTGGCAGCGTCGATGGTGATCGTGGTCGCGTCAATCGATCGCGCTATATCCCCACCAAGACTGCGATTGATCGCCGCCGCGACGCGCTGCGAAGTCGTCAGGTCGCCGTCGGCCAGGTCGAAACGGAGCTGCGGCGAATTGGCGAAACCTGCGTCGACGCTACGCTCGACGGTGCCCCCGCCGGGAATGCGGCCAGCGGTCGGAACGTTGATGGTGAGTTTCGACCCGTCGGCTGCGTCGATACCGAGCCCGCCCACCGCGAGATTGCCTTGCGCCATCGCATAGATTTGTCCGTCGGCGCCAAGCAGCGGCGCCATAACCAGCGTGCCACCGCGCAGGCTCTTGGCCTTACCGAGCGCAGAGATCGTCACATCGAGGCGCTGGCCGGGCTTGGCGAAGGGCGGCAGCTCGGCGGTGATCATCACCGCCGCGGCATTTTTGAGTGAGGGATTGACCCCGGGCGGCAGCTGGAGGCCGAAGCGCGACGCAACTCCCTTCATGCCCAGTGTCGAATAATCGAGGCTATCGTCGCCGGTACCGGCGAGGCCCACCACGATGCCATAGCCGGTCAGCTGGTTGGCCCGCAGGCCCTGGAACGTGCCGATGTCCTTGATCCGCTCGGCATGGCTCGCGTTGGAAAGCGCGACGCCCGAGAGGCAGAGCAGGAATGTGATCAGTGCGCGGAACATTAACGGCAGATCCTCGAAAACTTAAGGCTCAGAATGGGCTCAAGATGGAAAAGAAATGGTTAAGCCATCCTTGGCGCGATCCCCGGGCAATCTCGCCCTTGCCCGAATAGGTGATCCGGGCATCGGCGACGCGGGTGGAAGGGACGCGGTTGTCGGGGCCTATATCGGCCTGGCGGATCAGCCCGATGAGCGAGATATTCTCGTCGCCGCGATTGAGCGTGAGTAGCTTCTCGCCGCGCACCAGCATCGTCCCGTTGGGAAAGATGCGGACAATGGTAACGCTGATCTCGCCGTTAAGCTGGTTAGACTGCGCTGCCGACCCCTTGCCGTCGAAAGTAGCACCGCCGCTCGCCGACGCATCGGTGGACTTGAACAGGGACAGCGGGCCGGTGCTGGGCGGGGTCAGGCCCAATTCGCCCGAACGGTCGGTCGAAGCGCTGTTCGACTTGCTCGCCTGGGTGCGCTCGACCAGCGAGATCGTGACCAGATCGCCGACCATCGCCGCGCGCGACCCGTTGGTCAGCGCCGAATATCCGTTGGCGGCCTGAAAGATCGCACCATTGGCGGTCGGCGCGACCGGCGACAACGCATAGGCCGGAAGATATTCCAGGTCGCGCTTGCGGGGCCTGGCGTCGACCGGTTCGGCCATGGCGCCGAACAGCAGCGCCGCCACCAGGCCAAGCGCGACGGCGGCGTTCCAGTCAGGATTAGAGGTTCTGGTTGGCATATTGCAGCATCTGATCGGTGGAGGAGATCATCTTGCTGTTGACCTCATAGGCTCGCTGGGTCTCGATCATGTCGACCAGTTCCTCGACGATATTGACGTTCGAAGATTCGAGCGAACCCTGAGACAGGCTGCCACGGCCATCGAGTCCAGGGGCCCCGACCTGCGCCTGCCCGGACGCAGCGGTCTCGGTCATCAGGTTGTTGCCTTCGGCTTGCAAGCCGGCCGGATTGATGAAGCGCGCCAGCTCGATCTTGCCGAGCTCGCTCGCCGCGGTCTGGCCAGCCAGCGTGGCGCTGACCGTCCCGTCCTCGGCGATAGTGATCGAGGTCGCGCCCTCGGGGACCTGGATCTGCGGCTGCAGCTGAAAGCCATCGCTGGTGACGATCGTTCCGTCTGACGACAGATTGAAATTGCCGTCGCGGGTATAACCGGTTCGTCCGTCGGGCATCTGTATCTGGAAGAAGCCCGAGCCCTGGATAGCAAGATCAAGCGAATTGCCGGTCGTCTGGATCGAGCCCTGGGTCTCGATCTTCGCGGTGCCCTTTATCTGGACACCAGAACCGAGATTTGTGCCGGTGGCGAATTTGGTCGAATCCGACGAGGCAGCGCCGGGCGCTGTCATCGCCTGATAAGCGAGCGTCTCGAAGCTGGCGCGGTCGCGCTTGAAGCCGGTGGTGTTCACGTTCGCCAGGTTGTTGGCGATCACCTGCATGCGCATATTCTGGGCATCGAGGCCCGTGCGCGCGACGTGCAGTGCTGCGTTAGTCATGAGGAACTACTCCAAAAAATTAGTCGAAGTGCATCAGCTCGGTCGACGCCTTGTCGATATCCTGAGCCGCGCTCATCATCTTCACCTGCATGTCCCAGCCGCGGCTCGCCTCGATCATGTCGACCAATGTGGCGGACGCATTGACGTTCGATCCTTCGATCGCGCCCTGGCGCACCGCCGCCTGTGGATCGGGTGCGAGCGTTCCGCCGCTGCGCGGACGGAACAACCCATCGAGCCCCTTGGCGATCGGAATGCCGTTGGTGGCAACCAGCTTGAGCCGATCCACCGTCTGGACCTGCGACGGGTCGCCGCCTTGCGGTACGATCGAGATCGTACCGTCAGCGGCGATCGTCAGCTTGTCATAGGGCGGCAGGGTGATCGGGCCACCATCACCGAGGACGGGCATGCCGTCACCGGTGGTAAGCAAACCGCTGTCGCTGAGCTGAAGATCGCCACGGCGAGTATAGGCCTCGTCGCCTTCGCGGCTTTGGACGGCGAGCAGCGTTTCCTTGCCCTGGAGCGCCACGTCGAGCGTACGGCCGCTGTCTACGATCGTGCCCTCGCTCATGTCGGCCGAGGTGACCTCGCCCGAATTGGTCGCCCGCGCCTCGAGACCATCGCCCTTCAGCCACAGCGCCGTGCTCGAGCTCATTTCGGCCCGAAAGCCGGGCGTGTTGATGTTGGCGAGGTTGTTGGCGGTCATCGTCTGACGCGCCATCCCCGACCGCATCGCCGAGAGTGAGCTGTAGATCAGCTTGTCCATGGCCTAGCTTCCGCTCTTTCCTGTCAGGATCAGGCGCGCAGGTTGACGATTGTCTGCGTCATCTGGTTGGCCGCCTCGATCGCCTTGGCGTTCGCCGAGAAATTGCGCTGCGCCTGGATGAGCGCCACCAGTTCCTCGGTGATGTCGATATTGGCCTGTTCGAGCGCACCCGACTGAATCTGTCCCGTGCCGTTCGAATTGGCTGTGTTGATGATCGGTTCGCCGGAAATGCCGGTCGCTCCCCACTTGCTGTCGCCGAGCTGGCGCAAGCCGTCTGAGTTCGAGAAGCTCGCCAGGATGATCTTGCCGAGCGCCTGAGAATTGCCGTTTGAGAAAGTCGCGGTGATCAGTCCGTCCGAGCCGATCGAGACATTGTCCAGGGATCCCGCGGCGAAGCCGTCCTGATCGAAGCTGGTCAGAGTAAACGGCGAAGCATTCTGTTTCGTGTTCACGCCATAGGTGAGGTCGAAGTTCAGCGGGGTCGCAGCACCCGCCGGGCTGACCGGGCCGATCGTGATCGGCGCCGACGGTGACGTCATCGCACCACCGGCATCGAACACGAGATTCAGCGGCGCGGGCTGGGTCGCCGCCGCATTGTCATAGCTGATCTCGGTGTCGCCAATGAAGGTGTGAGCCTCCCAGGTCGTATCTGTCACCGCACCCCCCGGAACATTTTGGCGGATATAGTATGTCGTCATCGGAAACGCCGTTCCCGCCGAATCGTAGACGGTTGTGGTGGTCGTCTGATTGTAGCTGTTGGCGTCCGCCCGATCGAAGGCAAAGGGATGCGCCACAGTATAGATCGACCGCGTCGACGGAACGTCGGCCGCTGAAGGAAATGTCACCGAGAGGTTGATCGTCGCGGTCGCCTGCGACGTACCCGAAGTGAGCGGCAGCTTGACCGGGACTGCCGCGGTAAGCCCGGTCGCCGTGACCGTCCCCGCTCCATCGGTGGGAAGGACCTGCAGAAAAGCGCCGGATGAATCGGTGATGTACCGGTTGGCATCTACCGTGAAGGAACCGTTGCGAGTGTAGGCAATCGAACCACTCGCCGTCCCCGATTTGGTCATGAAAAAGCCCTGGCCGGAAATGGCGAGATCGAGCGAACGCTCGGACGCTTCCAGACCGCCCTGGGTGAATTGCTGGGCGATGCTGCGCAGACGGGTTCCCTGGCCCGCTACGCCGGCGCTCTGCAATGGCGAGGACGAAACGAGGTCGGCAAACTCCGCGTTACTGCGCTTGAACGCCACCGTTCCGACGTTCGCGACGTTGTTGGAAATCACGGAGAGGTCGGTCTGCGAGGCCTTGAGGCCGGAAAGCGCGGTGTAGAAGGACATGTTGGTGGACTCCGTTATCGAAGATCAGGAAAGCTGAAGTGCGTCGGCAGGATCGAAATTGCCGAGCGCGGTGACGAGTTTGGTGCTGCCGCTGGCCGGTGAGCTGACGCTGGTCACGCTGGCCCAGCTCGCGGTGGTGATGCCGTCAATGGTCTTTGCCTCGGCATTCTTGGCATAGGCGCGAATGGAAACAGGACCTGGCACTGCGTTGCCGTCCTGATCCTTGCCATCCCAATAGAAGGGAACGTCGCCCGCCTTGACGTCGCTCGCGCTGCCCGAATAGACGACCTTGCCGCTGGCATCGACCAAGCTGATGTCGACGCGGGGAGCATCCTCGGGGACGGTGACCGTGCCGGCAAAGCTGCCATCGGACAACGGAGCTGCCGTTTTCGACTGGAACAAGGCGGACTTGCCGATCCAGCTCGCCGCGCCGCCAACCCGGCTCGAGGTCAGGTCATCGGAGATGGACTTGAGCGACTGGTTCATCTCTGCGATGCCAGCCACTGAAGAAAATTGCGCCATCTGGGCGACCATCTGCGTGTTATCGACCGGATTGAACGGATCCTGGGTCGTCATCTGCGTGGTCAGAAGCTTCAGGAACGACGTCTGGTCGAGCGTGTCATTGCCCTTCTTGGCCACCTTGGTGCCGGTCGCCGAAGCGCCGTTAAGGGTATCGAGATAGCTGTTCCCCGTGGAAATCGTCATTTGCCGATCCTCAATGTCTCGAGGGTGAGGTTCTTGGCGGTCTGCATGACCTGAACGTTGTTTTGGTAGAGACGCGCGGTCTCCATCATCTCGACCAGTTCCTGCGCCTGATCGACGCCCGCCTCCCAGACATTGCCGTCTTTGTCGGCCTTGGGATGGTTGGGGTCGTAGCGCTTGGTCGGCTCGATGTTGGACGCGACCACCTCGTCGACCTTCACGGTCGCGATACCGGGAGCGTCGGTGACCGACGAGAAGACAGGTTTGATAGCCCGGAAGGCGTCGGCCTTGCTGCCTGCGACCGACCCGGCATTGGCCAGGTTGGATGCCGAAGTATTCAGCCGCACCATCTGTGCGGACATGGCCCTGCTGGCGATATCGAAGACGGAAAGATTGCCGGCCATGGCTTATTCTCCCCGCAGCGCTTGCTTGATCGTGTTCAGGCGCCCTTCCAGGAAGGAGAGCGTCGACTTGTACTGAAGGGCATTCTCCGCGAACTGGTTCTGCTCGGTGGAGAGTTCGACCGTGTTGCCGTCCAGCGAGGTCTCGATCGGCACGCGATAGCCGACATTGTTCATGGCCGCCTGGTTGGCCGAGACGCTGCTGTTGCCGGTTGCGTCGGCGAGCGCCTTCTTGAAATCGATGTCCCGCGCCTTGTAGCCGGGCGTGGCGGCGTTCGCGATATTGGAGGCGAGCATCGCGAGCCGCTGCGAGCGTATCTGCAGCGCCTTGCCATGGACCCCGAAAAGCGGATCAGCCATTTTTTTCGCTTCGTCCTCTAAAAGGTCTTCAACCGCAGCCGTTAATCATGTCGAACAGGCTCGACGGCTGCCTTGGCCAATCCCAAGCAACTGTCGTGCCAAACGCGGTTAATGGGGCTCAATCCCCGTAATTTTCCGGTATTTGTGGGCCTGGCGGCAATTTTCTGCCGGGGGCGGCAATGGCTTGCCGGATCGATTTGCCGGGCTCGTTAGCCAATTCTGGCAACGGTTCCTTGACCAATATTGGGCATTGGGGAAGCGATGGTTCTGCTCGATCTAATAGCCCGCTATTTCGATCCGTTCGCGATCGCTATCGTGTTCGGCGGAACCCTGATCGTCACCTATCTGCGCGCGCCGGGTGCCGACTTCGGGCGGGCCTTTGCGGCACTGGGCCTCCTCGGCAGGGCCGATCCTCACGCCGATGCCGCGGCCGCGCGTGTTTCGGTCAGCCGGATCCGCGAACTCGCCGAACTGCGCAGTATCAATTGCGTCGATCGCGTCGAAACCGCGCAACGCTTCCTGCTGCGCGCCGCGCGCGAGCTGTCGGATGCTCGCTCCTCCGTCAACTTCGCCCGTTGGGCCAATGACGAAATCGAGGGTCGCCGCATCCGGCATCAGGGCGTCATCGGCGTTTGGCGCTCGATGGCCGAAACAGCCCCGGCCATGGGAATGATCGGCACGATCATCGGCCTCGTGCAGATGTTCGCCAGCATGGACGATCCGTCGAAGATCGGACCAGGCATGGCGGTGGCGATGCTGACCACACTCTACGGCATCGTCCTGGGATCGGCGATCGCGGCGCCAATCGCCGGCCGGCTTGAAAGCCTTTCGGAAACCGAGCTCGGCTGGCAGTCCGCCGCCACCAGACAGCTCGAGTTTCTCGCCCGCGACGAACTGGACGGCCGACCGATTGCGCCGCCACGCCCTAATTTGCGGACAGTCCCGTGAAGCGCGAGATATCGCAGCGCTGGATTCTGAGCTTTGCCGATCTTGCCCTGCTACTCATGGCTTTCTTCGTAATGATGCAGGCCCAGGTCAGCGATCGGCTCAAGCTGGCGGCCGGGATCCGCAATGCTTTTGGCGGCGATCATGAAGGCATGGCGCAAGACCCTTCCACCGACGCGATCACCGCGGCGGCTGTGTTCGAGCCCGACGAAGCGATCCTGAAGCCGTCCGAGGCGGCGCGGCTCAAGGCACTTGGCGCACGCGCGGCAAAAGCCGGAAACCGCGTGCTCGTCGCCAGCCAGGGGCGCGACGGGCAGTCCGCCCGCCTCGACAGCTGGGAGCTCGCGGCGGCACGCACTACAGCCGTGGCGCGGGCCATACGTTCGGGGGGTGTTCCCGACACGATGATTGAGATCGCGATCCCGCCGATGCGGGCGAGCGAGCCGGTGAAGGGGCAGCGCCTTTCGGTTCAGCTGCTGTCCACTGCGCGGTAAGGTAAGCGTCACGTTAACTATTTGTTTGCCGATGCTCTTCTATGACCGGGCACATGACCCGGAGTATCGCCATGATGCGCATCACTTTCATCGCTCCTGCACTGCTCGCGTCGCTGCTCGCAACGACGCCGCTGGCAGCTCAGTCGGCGATGCCGCCTGCACAGGATCTCGACCTGCTCGAACAGATGGTGTTGGGGACGCTGCAGGCCGGCATCGGACAGCCCGGCGGCCCGATGGCACCGATCGACCGGCGCATGCGGCTCGCCGCCTGCCCGACCGGAATCCAGATCGATCCGCCGACCGCGGGCGCCGTCACTGTGCGCTGCACCACCGCCGGCTGGCGGCTCCGCGTGCCACTGACCCGCGCCTATGATTCGCTCGCCGCGACCGCCTCTGCAATGGGCAGTTCATCACCCAGCATCCCCAATGCCGAGGTTCGCAAGGGCGATCCCGTCCAGCTGACCGCGCAAGGCTCCTCCTTTTCGATCAGCGTCGAGGCGATGGCGATGGAGGATGGCCGGGTCGGCAACCGGATTCGGGTGGCATCCGCCGCCAAGGGTCGGCCGATGTTCGCCGAAGTGGTCGATGTCGGCCGCGTGCGACTGGTGGGATTTAAATAAATTGGAAACTTGTCGTTACCATCGGTTGAGGTGGAAATATGGCCCCCCGAGGCCTGATGTGAAAGGACGGACATGATCAATGGGGTAGGATCGGCCAGCCCGACCCGGATCGGTCAGGTAAAGGACGACAAGATAACGGCTGCGGCTCCGGTCGGTCCCGCGGCACCGCTTGGCGCCAGCGCGGCTTCGCCGTCGCTGGTGGTGGCGCTTGCGGAAGCCGGCCCGCCGATCAACAAGGAAAAAATCGAGGCCATTCGCCAGGCCATCGCATCGGGCCAATACCCGATCGATGCCAAGGCGATTGCCGCCAAGATGATCGCGCTTGACCTTCCCAAGGCGAATGCGTGAGTGAAGCCGCCGTCAATCGCATGATCGCATCGAGCGAGGCGCTTATCGCCGCGCTCGATGCACATGACATCGACGCGATCGAGAATGCGCTTCCTGCGTTCGGCGAGAGCGTCGGACATCTTATACCAAGACTCCCTGATCAGAACCGATGGGCCCATGTTCGCAGGCCGAGCGACATGATGCGCCATGGCTGATCGGTGAGGCGGTTCCAGGCGAAGCAGCAATGATCGAGGATATCGTCGTAGGATTTTAAGACACGG
>CANJRZ010000130.1 GCA_947476735.1 Sphingomonadaceae bacterium | reverse complement strand
GAACCCCTTTTCGAGAAAATGGTCGAGCGCCTTGTCGAGCAGCTCGCGGTTACGCTGCTCGACCTGCGCGCGCGTCGGCCGCCCGGGGCTGCGCCCGGTCCGCCGGACGGGCCTGGCGGCAGCATCACCGTCCGCAATTTGCTCGATCGCCTGCATCGGCTACGGTCCATAACCGACCGGTCGGGGCATCGCAATTTCGGCGGAATGTGGGGAGAGACAAGATGGACATCGGCATTTCGGGAAGCTTCCCATGGTTCGGCCCACCCTTCCCGAAGCTCGCGAAGCATATGGAGGATCTCGGCTTCGAATCGCTCTGGACCGGCGAACACATCATCATCCCGGTCGATATCGCCGATCCGCAGCGCCATGGCGTTCCGCTGCCGAGCAACTACCGGCACATGCCCGATCCCTTCATCAACTTCGCGGCGGGCGCAGCGGTGACCACCCGGCTGAAATTCGGCCTCGACGTCTGCCTCGTCACCCAGCGTGAGCCGCTCGTCCTGGCCAAGGCCGCGGCGACGCTCGACCGCCTTTCCAACGGCCGGCTGATCATGGGCACCGGCTATGGCTGGATCCGCGAGGAATCCGAGATCATGGGCACCCGCTTCGAGGACAAGGTCCGCAAATCGAGCGAGGTGATCCGCGCGCTGAGGACGATCTGGACCGAGGAGGCACCGAGCTTCGCCGGCGAGTTCGTCAACTTCCCGCCGCTCTATTCCTATCCCAAGCCGCTGCGGCCCGGCGGCATCCCGATCCTGATCGGCTCGGGCATGCCCGGCATCGACAATGGCCGCGCGCTGCGCCGCGTCGCCGAAATCGCCGACGGCTGGCTGCCGATGATGCTGCCCCCCGCCCAGGCCCGTGACGACCTCGCCCGCCTGCGCCAGCTCTGCGCCGAAAGCGGGCGGGATTTCGCGGCGATGGACATCACCATTGTCGTCCCTGCGATCATGCTCGGCCTCGGCGAGCGCGCCGAATGGTCCTATGACCTGGAGATACAGGACAAGGACGAGCTGCTCGCCGGTTACGAAGCCGCCGGCGTCAACCGCCTGATCATCGGCATCGAGGACATGGTCGACGACAGCGCCTTCCACAATCTCGAGGTCATCGCGAAGGGGCTGTATTTGTGAGAAGGGGTGTCGGACATCTGAACGCGGGCCGCCCCTTGGCCGTCATCCCGGCGGAGGCCGGGATCTCGGGAGATTGGGAGACGAGGTGGTGGCAGGAGACGCCTGAGATCCCGGCCTCCGCCGGGATGACGAGGTGGCTGGGGGTAGCATCATGACCACCTGGCAATTCTTCGCCGCCTGGGTCTTGTTCCTGATGCTGTGCATCGGCCTGAGCTATGTCTGGGCCCGGCTCCGCAGCACAGAGGATCCGATCAACCAGTCGCTCGATCTCGTCTTTGGCGGCTGGCGAAGGCCCCTCGAATATGCCCTGCTGATGGCGCTCGCCGCGCTGATCACCTGGTGCGCCTGGATGCTCGCCCGCCCCTGGTGGATCGAACCCGTCGCCCCGATCGGCAAGGACACGCCGGTGGTGATCATGCTGCATCCGGACGCGGGCTGACGATCTGCACTTGCAATGGCCATGAAGGACAGCGGCAGGGAAAACCCGCGGACCGGCGTCAGCGCACCTCCAGCTTCAGCCGGGTGAGGTGCGTGGTCTGGATCCGCCATCCGACGCCCAGCTTCACATAGGTCTCGTGATAATGGCCGTAGCCATGCAGGAAGCTGTAGCCGAGCCGCGCGGCGAGTTCCGGAGATTTGAACAACAGATCCTCCATCGCCCAGACGCCCTTCGCCGTCCGATCGGACACTATCTCAATGTCGGGCATATGGCCGTGGTGGACCGACACCTGGCCTTCGGCGCGCGGCGCCACCCAGGCAATGATCGCGTCGACCCCTTCGATCGACTCGGCCTGCCGGTCGGGCACCAGCAGGCTGGCATCGGGCGCCCAGACCTCGCGCCGCCAGCCCTCCCAGTCCTGGTGGTCGAGATAATAGAAATAGCGCGCCTTGAGCCGCTTGATCTCCTCGATCGCGATCAACCGGGCGGTATCGTCCATGATCAAAAGCCCTTTCCTGGCGCCTGGAGGCTTGCTTCGGGCCGCCATCATGGCAGAGACCGTTTCGCTGGCAACCGCGCCGGGGCATCGAACATCAAGACGCGCGGTAAATACCGGATTATGAGCAGCGCATCGAACCGGCGGGTCACGGCGCGTCAAACGGGAGGAAGAGGATGGAACTGATAAACGAGCTGCCCAAGAACGTCGTCGATCTGATCCTCAAGACGCAGAACTCGGGATTCTCGACGGTCAGCAAGGCCGGGCTGCCGATCGACACACCGATGCTGATCTTCCCGAGCGAAGGCATGAAGACCTTCGACGTCTGCACCGGCGTCTCCTACCCGACCAAGGCCGAACGCGCCCGCGCCAACCCGAAGGTCGGCCTCCTGTTCGAGGGCGGCGCGGATGAGCCGGTCGTCGCGATCGGCGGCATGGCACGGGTAAGCGACAGCGACATCCAGTCCAACCTGCTGCGCTATCTCGCCGAGACCGCCTATGCCCGCCCGTTCAATCCGCCATGGGAGATAGCCAAGAAGGCGGTGTTCTACTGGGCGCGCGTCCTGATCGCGATCACCCCGACGAAGATCCTGTGGTGGGACAAGCCGGCCGACATGGACAAGGCTCCGCATGTCTGGAACGCGCCCGCCGACACCGTCTATCCGCCGTCCGATCCGCGCCCCGGCGGCAGCCCGAGCAAGGCGTATAATGCCGCCGAGAATATCAGCTGGCAGGAACTCGCTGCCCGCGCGCTGCGCCTGCAGATGCCCGCCCATGTCACCCGCTGCGACGCCGACGGCTTCCCGCTGTCGATCCGCGCCGGCTCGGTCGCCCAGACCAAAGAGGGTTTCACCTTCGACCTGCCTGCCGCCGCCCCCTGGGACCGCCGCGGCGAAGCGACCCTCACCTTCATGGGCCGCGAGACCTTCGTCGGCCAGCTTGAGCCGACGAGCGGCAACGGCATGAAGATGACGGTCGAGCGCGCGCTTGGCGTTCACCCGTTCATGAACGACCCCAACGAGATGTGGAATCCGAGCAAGGGAATCTACGACGCGATGTACGGCCGTCTCGCCCACGAACTGGCGCGGCGCGGCCAGCCGGTGCCGAAGGTCCCCGACGAGGAGCCGCCGCTGACGGACTATGCGAAGATCCGCAAGGCGGCGGTGCCTGTGGATGCCGGGGAAAAAATTCCGGTGGAATGAGGTCGGGCCGCTAATTTCTGGATGGCCGCCGCTCATCAGAACAGTTGCGGGGACCGCATACGCAATACACCCAATTCACTACCATCTATTCGTAGGGACAGATGGGCGGGAGATTCGTACCCGGAAGTACACAACAACAATCAAGCATTAAGCATGATTCACACAGTGGCACCGCAATCCTGATCCGATGTTAAACCCGGCAATTTATTATCCATCCACCTGGTGAGCACGTATAAGTACAGGTCCGGAAATCCATATTTTGTCAATCTTTCGCCGGAATATGAATGAGCATATCATTTGGCGAAGGGCTATGCAGTGGCTATTGAGCAGCTGATCTATGTATCGACAGCCTCGGACTCTTATGGCGCGTCGGTAATGCGCGATATTCATACCGCTTCAATGCGCCACAACATTCCCGCCGGCATTTCCGGATTGCTGCTTTTCGATGGAATCCGATTCCTGCAGGTACTGGAGGGCCCGTCACGGGCCATTCATGAACGTTATGCCAGGATTTCATCGGATTCCCGCCATTTCGGCGAATTTGTCGTGTCCAAAAAGACCGTGCCCACCCGATCTTTCGGTGATTGGGCCATGCTTTGCCACAAGGTTGTGGACGGCCGAAATTTGCCCGATTCCGTGGGTCCATTCCTGGTTGATGCTGACGAAAAGGTTCGCGAGCTCTTCGAGGGGTTCGCGCGGATACGCAGCAAGCCACACTGACAGCCCCGGGCCGTTGTGTCTGTAATCAATCCGGGAAGACGCTACCGATTCTGAGCCGCGACGGCGTCGCCAAATCGGACTCACGGTATCGCCGTGTCCGAGGGCTGCGATGGCGCACTTTCGGTGGAATGAAGGCGGGCGACCCCGCCGTCATCAGAACAGCTGCTCCAGCAGCCCAATAACCGCATCGCCGAACCTGCCCTGCCCTTCCAGAAAGGACTCGCGCGCGTTCCGGCCGATCGCCTGTCGCTGCGCCGGATCGAGGCTGAGGATGCGGTCGATCGCAGCTTCGATCTCCACCTCCTCGGCCTGGCTGCGGGTGCCGAAGTTGAGCTGCTCTTGTCTGGCCACCGGGACCAGTATTCCCGTCGCCCCGTCGATCAGCTCATTCATCGGCGGCGCGTCGAGGATCATCACCAACGCCGCCATCGCACGCCCTTCGTTGATATAGTGACCGAATCCTTCGGTCTCTGAAGTGCACAGATGGATCCCGGTCCGCGCGACGCTTGTGAAATGGGCCTGTTCGTCGCGTTCAAAATAGAGCTGCAGATGAAGGTTGCCGTCGCTGAACCAGCGCGGCGAGCGGAATCCGACATCCGGTCCATAGGCCTGGATGCAGAGCGGCGGGAGGTCGTCGCGCCTCTGCCATATGTCAATCAGCGACTGGGTGTTGCGCAGCGTCGATTTGCCGCGATAATGCCCGAACACGCCATAATCCTGCACCAGCCGGCTCGGATCGAGCGAAGTGAAACCGATCCGAACATGGTGCTGGCCCGGGAAATGCGGGGTGAGCTGCGCCACCGAATGAACGCTCTTGTGCAGGATTATGTCGATCAGCCCGGCGATTGGCGCCTGCCACTGCGGGAATGTCCACTCCGGATTGGCGAGCAGCAGCCGCTTCTCATATCCGCCGAGGAAATTGCGAACAAATATTCGCTCGACGAAGAGCGCCACACGGCCGACCTCACCCATCTCTCCCGGAACGCCATTTTCATCAACGGGTGAATCGTAGAAATCGTCGGGAACGGTGATCACGCGGCATTTCAGCTTGCCCATGGAGACGGCCGCGACCGTTTCCTTGAACACCCTCGCGTCATGGTGCAGCCCCGGCGTGTTTTGCGGGCAGAAAATATCGATGGTATCGTTCAGCATATTATTCGGCGCCAGTTTCCTGAATCCACGTAATCGGCTGTCGCCACCTTTTGGGGAATCACGTCGACACGTGCTCTTACCCCCCCTTAGCCGCTCCCTTCATCCATCTCCAATAACCGTTACGCCTTCCACGCGGGCAGCGCGCAACAGCGCCTCGTCGAGCGAAGCCAGCGGCACGCCGCGACGGAGCGCCAGTTCGAGATAGGCGGCATCATAGGCCGTCAGCCCGTGCCGGCGCGCAAGCGTCAGCAGCAAGTCTTCGTCAGTGTCGACATCGACCCGGATCGGCAGTCCGCGCAGCAGGCTCAGCCCCAGCGGGGTCCGTGCGGAATCGATCCGGCCGCGACGCTCACTGATGATGAAGATGTTGCGCATTTCGAACCACCACAGGGACGGCACGACAGCATGGTCGTCCGGAAAGCGCGCATAGGCCAGCACGGCTGCCGAACTTCCTTCATCGGGCAGCAGCCAGCAGGCCGCGACCGATGCATCGACGACGAAGGTCATCAGCGGCGGTGGCCTTCGTGGCGCGCTGACAGGATTTCGTCAGTCGACATCGCAGGCATGGTTTTGCGAAAATCGTTCAACCGCGCCATCGTCGCCAGTATCTCGGCCCGCCGCTCATCCTCCTGGGGCACCAGTCGCGCGATCGCTCGGCCATGTCGCGTGATCACGATCGTCTCTCCGCGTTCGACATCGCCGAGCAGTTCGGAAAAGCGGGCCTTGGCATCCGACGATTGCACTTCACGCATCAGCTTACTTTCAATCGGTCAAATTAACTGGTCAAAATAATGCCTGGCTGGAGAATTGCAAGCGCAGGTGGTCGTAATGAACGAAAACACTCCTATATGTTCTCTGTTTGTTTCATTTCCCGGCAAAATGCGCTATACGATCTCGCCCTTTTCAAAAGCCGAACATCATGCCCGCAATCCAACGCACCCTGCTCGCCTGGCTTGATCGAGGCTCCCTCGACGGGCACGGAGTGAGAAAGCAAAAAAATTCGGCGTTCAATCCCATGCACCCGGGAAAATGTCGCTCACAAGCGAGACCCGGCTTCGTTATTGAAACGCACACGGTGACAATATAAGCTCCGATTCCGAACGATCAGAACAGGCAGAGGAAGCGACGCATGGCGACGGCGGTGGAACAGCTCATGAAGCTCGTGGATTCGCCGGGCCGCTACGACATCCCGCCGGCCGATCTGCTCGAAACCCAGATCGAGGCCGCCAACGAACGCCTCGCCGAGCATCGCCAGTCGATCAAGCTGGTCGCCAACCGCGCCGAGACCTCGGGCACCACCGAGATCCGCACGCCCGCCGATCTCGTCCCGCTGCTGTTCGCCCACACCGCCTATAAGAGCTACCCCGAGGCCTGGCTCAACCAGGGCAAGTGGGCGCAGATGTGCCACTGGCTCGACACCGTATCCGCGACCCGGGTCCGCGACATCGACAATGAGAATGTCTCCGGCCTCGACGAATGGATCGAGCGGCTCGCCGCGAAGGGCCATTTTATCAGCTGCTCGTCAGGCACCTCGGGCAAGGTCTCGATGATCCCCTCGAACATGGCCGACCGCGCCTTCGTCAAGCGGGTCGCGGTGAACACCTATGAATGGGTGACCGGCCTCAAACCCGAGCATGACCGCAAGGTCTTCGTCTGCGGCCCCGGCACCAATAATTTCCGTTTCCTCGACAGCTGGCAGGCGTTCGCTGACGAATATGGCAATGGCGAGCCCGCCTACCGCTTTCCCGGCCAGCCGGTCACCGTCGGTCGTACGCGTGAGATGATCATGCTGCGCAAGGCGATCGCCGAGGGTAGCGCGCAGCCGGGCGATCTCGCTAGGGTCGAATCCGAGACGGCGGCCCGCGCCGCCGAGATGGAAGGCGCGGTCGGCGGTCTCGCCGAGGCGATGATCGCGGCGCGCGAGCACAAGATGCTGATCGCCGGCATGCCCGCCCTGCTCTTCCAGGTCGCCGACACGATCGCCGCGAAGGGTTACAGGACGAGCGACTTCCACCCCGACAACACGCTGATGATGTCGGGCGGACTCAAGGGCGCGGTCGTCCCCGACGATTATTTCGAGCGGATCTGCGCCGCCTTCAACATCGCGCTGCCGCATGTCTTCAACATGTACGGCATGCAGGAGCTCAACAGCTTCACCGGGCGGTGCGCCGCCGGCCGTTTCCATGTTGCGCCCTGGGTGATGATGCTACCGCTCGACCCGGCCGGCGAAGTGCTGCTCGACGCCTCGCCCAAGGAAACTTCTGGAGGCGAGATCGAGGGCCGCGCCGCCTTCTTCGATCTCTCGCACAGCGAACGCTGGGGCGGGATCATCTCGGGCGACAAGGTGATGGTCGATCAGGGCAAATGCGCCTGCGGCCATCAGGGGCCGACGATCGGCGGGACGATCATGCGCTTTTCGGATCTGCCCGGCGGCGACAAGATCAGCTGCTCGGGCTCAATCGATGCCTATGTACGAGGAGTGACGGAATGAGCACGGTTCTCGATCGCCCCGAGACCGGGGAAGCGCCCGCCGCGATCCGCGCGAGCCATATTGTCCAAGGGCGGCTCGTCGAGGGCGACGCCGTCCGCCACACCTCGCGCGACCTCGGCATCGACTTCACCACGCCGGCGATCGAGCTCGACGCGCTGGTGCCGCCGCGCTCGCAGCCGGCGCCGATGGCCGACGTTCCGCTCGCCGAGGTGATCGCCTTCCTCGCCGCGACCGGCGACCGGCTGAACCTCGACAGCAACCCGCATCTCCAGCAGGCGGTCGAGTTGACCGCGGCGACCAACGTTCTGCCGATGCACATATTGCGCAACCTCGTCGACGACGCCCGCGCCTATCTGACGAAGGACTCGCTGTTCCGCATCGTCGAGGCCAATTTCGATCCCGCCTATCTCGACGGCTGGGTCGAGCAGGTCGACAATCTCGGCCAGAAGAGCCATGTCCGCGCCTATCCGCCGCGGCTGATCCACATGATGGCCGGCAATTCGCCAATGGCCGCGGTCGCCTCGATCGCGCAGGGCGCCCTCGTCAAGGCCGTCAACCTGTTCAAGATGCCGTCGAGCGACCCCTTCACCACCGTCGCGGTGCTCCGCACCATGGCCGATATCGATCCCGACCACCCCGTCCTCCGCTCGATGTCGGCGGTCTACTGGCGAGGTGGCGACGCGAGCATCGAGCGCACCCTCTATCGCCCGCAATGGTTCGACAAGGTCGTCGCCTGGGGTGGCGGCAGCGCGATCGACAATGTCGCCAAATATGTCGGGCCGGGCTTCCAGATGGTCAGCTTCGACCCGAAAAGCTCGATCTCGATGATCGGCGCCGAGAGTTTCGCCGACGAGGCGACGATGGACGAGGTCGCCGAGCGCGCCGCGATCGACGTCTCGGTGCTCGACCAGGAAGCCTGCCTCTCCAGTCGCTTCATCTTCGCGGAAGGCAATATCGAGCAGATCGACGCCTTCTGTGGCAAACTCGCGCGCCGGCTCGGCGTCGAGCGCGCCTATTCCTCCGCCAAGGTCGCCCCGCTGCCGATGGAGGTGCGCGAGGAGATCGAGGTGATGCAGGTGATGGACAATGGCTATCGGGTGTGGGGCAGCCCCAACGGCACGGGCCTCGTCATCCGCTCGAACGAGCCGGTCGAGTTCCACCCGACCAACAAGACCGCGAACGTCGTCCAGGTCCCTTCGCTCAGCGAAGCGCTGCGTTACGTCAATGTCGCGACCCAGACGGTCGGCGTCTACCCCGATGCCCGCAAGGCCGAGCTGCGCGACGGCCTCGCCGCGGGCGGCGCCCAGCGGGTCGTCCGGCTCGGCTCCGCCGGCAAATATTGCGTCGGCGCCCCGCACGACGCGATGTACCCGCTCCACCGCTTCGTCCACTGGATGGTCGACGAGGAGGCATGAGCGGATGATTGTAAAACCCTCTCCCGCTTTCGCGGGAGAGGAGGGGCCCGCGTAGCGGGAGGTGAGGGTCTTCTTCTTCGTCCTCAACCGGGCGAAGAAGAAGACCCTCACCCAGCCTCTCCCGCGAAAGCGGGAGAGGGGCAGAAGATTTGAGGGGGAACAGATGACCGAAATCGCAGGAAAGGCCGCCGTCGTAACCGGCGGCGGCAGCGGCATGGGGCGGGGGATCGCACTGCAACTCGCCAAGGAGGGCGCCAGGGTCGTCGTCGCCGACATCATCGCGGCCAATGCCGAGAAGGTCGCGCAGGAGATACGCGATCGCGGCGGCGAGGCGATCGCGCTCGGCTGCGACGTCTCCGATCGCGCGTCGGTCCGGGCGATGAAGGCGAAGGCGAACGAAGCGTACGGCCCGATCCTGATCGTCATCCCCAATGCGGGTGCCACCTCCTTCAAGCGGATGAAGGATGTCGACGACACCGAAATCGACTGGATCATCCAGGTCAACCTGATGGGCGTGCTCAACTTCATCCAGATCTTCCTGCCCGACATGCTCGCCGCCGGAGAGGGCCATTTCGTCGCCTCGGCCTCGGTCGCGGGCTTCATCCCGACGCTGGCGCCGGACCATGTCCCTTACACCGCCGCCAAGATGGGGATCATCGGCGCGATGCTGAACCTGCGCCGCGAGCTTGAAGGAACCGGCGTCCAGTCGACCGTGTTCACCGTCGCCAGCATCCAGTCCAACATGGGAGCCAACAACTCGACCTATCGCCCGGCGCGCTTCGGGGGCCCCTATGATGAAAAGATCGAGGTCCCCAAGAACTTCACGCCGCCACCGCGCAAGGACCCCGAGGAGGTCGCGCCGATGGTCACCTTCGCAATCCGCAACAACCGGCCGATGCTGATCAGCGATCCGATCCACCGCAAGAATTTCGAGGAGCAATATCTCCCGATCGCCATGCAGGCGTTCGACGATGTCGACGCCTTCTATGCGACGAAAAACAAGGGATGACCTATCTCGGCGAGCTCAGGATCAACTGGCGCTATGTCGGTGCCGCCTGCATCGGGCTGGGGAGCGGTTTCGGCCTCAATCAATATGTCGCCGGGACCTTCGCCGATCATCTGATCGGAGAATTCGGCTGGTCGAAATCACAGTTCGCGCTGACCGGCCTGACAATCATCATCTCAATGCTCGCGCTGCCGATCGCCGGACGGCTCACCGACCGTTTCGGGGTGATGCAGGTCGCTCCGGTCGGGGTCGCCCTCACCCCGCTCTTCTACCTAGCCTATGCGGCCATGCCAGGCAGCTTCGCGATGTTCTTCGCGATCAACGTGGCGCAGACCGCACTGGTCGGCGCCACCACCACCTCGACCGTCTACAGCCGGCTGATCGCCGAGCGCTTCGT
>CANJRZ010000129.1 GCA_947476735.1 Sphingomonadaceae bacterium | reverse complement strand
TAATCAGGCGCATCTTGCCCAGAACATGGTGAAGGGCAGTAGCACGCTGTTCCCGGATGTGATCCATCCGCTGGTCTACGTTCATCCGGAGGCTGGCTTGCCGGTGCTGAATATCAGTCCAACCTCGGCCAAGGCGCTTATCGGACTGCCCGACGACGAGGCCAAGGAATTGCTCGATTATCTGATCAAGCATTCCACCCGGGAGGAAGAGGCTTATCGCCATGTTTGGGAAGTTGGCGATGTCGTCGTCTGGGATAATTGGCGGACGATCCACCGTGCCTATGGGCACAAGAAGAAATACCCTCGGGTGATGTACCGCACCACCTTGCGATCGGACATGCGAACCGGCCAATATCTGGCAGCCTAGAGGATATTCTTCGCCGCTGGCCTGCCGAGGCAATATCTTGCTCGTCCGACGTGGCAAGCTCAGCCGTCCATGTGAATGATTACCGAGAACCGGGCAGGTGTGGAGAGTGAAGGATGGTGAGACGGCTTGACGGCAAGGTGATCCTCGTCGCGGGGGCGGGAGCAATCGGCAACGAATTGGCTTCTCGATATGCGGCGGAGGGCGCCAGCGTGGTGCTGGGCGACATCAACGAAGAACTCGCCAGGTCGACGGTTGATCGCATCGTCAGTGAAGGTGGACGCGCCACGTCTACCCACCTGGACGGGTCTGACGAAAGCTCTCTTGGCGCTGCGGTGGCGCTGTGCCGCGATAGTTATGGCGGGCTCGATGGCGCCCATCTCAACTATGTGGCCTTCGAGGATAATCTCGCCGACAACGGCGTGATGGAACTCGATCTCGCGAGTTTCGACCGGCTGATGCACGTCAATGTGCGGGGCTTCTTTCTCGCCACGCGGGCGGTGCTTCCCGAGATGATCAAGCGGGGTGGGGGATCGATCGTCTATACCAGCTCGACCGCGGCCTTTGACGGCGGCCGCCAGCGCGTCGCCTATGCGATCAGCAAGACCGCGATTCTGGCGCTGATGCGCCATGTCTCGACCCGCCACGGCCCTGACGGCATCCGCGCCAATGCGATCGCGCCCGGCTTCATCGCATGGCCCAACCGGCCCGATATTTACACACCAGAGATTGTCGAGCACGCAAAACTGGGTCAGCGCATCAAGTCGCGGATCGGGCATCCCAACGATATCGCCGCGATGGGCGCGCATCTCATGTCCGACGATGGCGCCTTCATTACGGGTCAAACCTTTGCCGTCGATGGCGGTCTGACGATGCGACCGTAAACTGGGAAAGACCGTTTTACCGATGCCGGCGGGAAATATGATTCTCGATGAGCGTGTGAATTCGAGGCTATTCAGCCTTTTCGAAGCGGACGCCTGCTCTCGATCAGAGTGAAGAGACCGACCCCGCCGATCACCAGCACAGTCCCGGCTGCTTCAGGCCATCCGAACGGTTCGTTCAGAACGGATACTGCAAGGGCGATTGTAACAACCGGGCTGAGGGTTGAGATGATTGCGGTGCCTTGCGCTCCAATGCGAGCGGTGCCTGCCGACATCATGAACGTCGGGACGATTGTTGCGAAGATTGCGAGCGCGGTCATCAGTGACCAGGCAGGGGTGGGAGCCTGAAAAAGGACCGACAGGCTGTGTGACATGAGAAACTGACCGATCAGCGTGATGCTGGCTGCCGTCATAGCGATAGCAGTGAAGAGCGCCGGGCCGCAGCGCAGGATCAATTCGCGCGCGAAGAGCTGGTAAAAGGCGAAAATCGCGGCAGCACTCGCGACCAACCCGGCTCCACTCAGCATGGTTGGGGTGAGCCGCGCCGGATCCGCGCCGAACATCACGACGAGCCCAGCATAGCTCAAACCCGCCCCGGCGAGCGCGTGGCTCCGGAACGGGTGTCGGAAGAGCATCCGGCCGAACAATATTACGAGGAATGGATAGGTGAACAGGATCAGGCGCTCGGTCTGCGCCTCGAGCGTATGAAGTCCCTGAAAATCGAGCCAGGACGAGACATGATAACCGAGCACTCCGACGAGTGCGGCATAACTGATGCTTTTCTTGTCAGGGCGCAGGGCAACCGGCCGGCGGTGCCATTCGATCAGGCCCACCGCGACGAATACGGGGACTGACAGCATCATGCCTACCGCCAGCAACGTGACCGTATCAATCGGATAGACATAGATCAGCTTGATCAGCACGCCTTTTATCGCGAACAGCATCGAGCCGATCGCGGATAGTGCGAAGCCGGTCAGCCGCCAGCGAGCGGTTTGAGAGCTAGAATCTGACATCTTGGCCTCTGTGGCTCCTTCCCGAGCGAGGGAGGGAGGATGGCTATGTCTCAGCTGGCCTGAGCATCCACCGGAGCACGCCCGCGCTTCACCATCATTTTGTTGAGCGCGTTCACATAGGCTTTCGCCGAGGCGACCATCGTATCGTGATGGGCGCCGCGACCACGAGTGGTTCGACCGTTCTCGGAAAGGAGGACGGACACTTCGGCTTGCGCATCGGTGCCACCGGTGACGGCATGGACTTCATATCGTTCGAGCACCGCGCCATCATGCGGTACGATAAGGCGGATCGCATTGAACAGCGCATCGACGGGTCCATTGCCACGCGAAGTGACGGTCTTGTCTTCACCCTCGATTTCCAGTGTCAGGATAGCGCGCTGAGGCCCGTTCGAGCCGCAATAGATCTCGACTTCCTTAACCTGGATCGCGTCATGACCGCGCAGAACTTCATCGTCGACCAGAGCGATGATATCTTCGTCGTAGACCGCCTTCTTGGCGTCAGCGAGTTCCTTGAACCGCGCGAAAGCGTCCTGAAACGCGTTGTTGCCCAGGGTGTAGCCCAGTTCCTCAAGCTTCTGGCGGAAGGCGGCACGGCCCGAATGCTTGCCCATGACCAAGCTTGAATGGGTCAGACCGACGCTCTCCGGCGTCATGATCTCATAGGTGGAACTGTCCTTGATCATGCCGTCCTGGTGGATGCCGCTTTCATGGGCAAAGGCGTTGGCGCCGACGATCGCTTTGTTCGGTTGAACCTGGAAGCCCGTAATCCCCGAGATCAGGCGTGAACTGCGGGTGATCTCGGTTGAGATGATATTGGTAGCGTAAGGCATAACGTCCTGTCGAACCTTGAGCGCCATCGCGATCTCCTCGATCGCCGCGTTTCCGGCCCGTTCACCGATACCGTTGATGGTCGATTCCACCTGTCCGGCACCCGCCATGATGGCCGCCAGCGTGTTGGCGACCGCGAGACCCAGATCGTTGTGGCAATGCGTAGAAAAGGTGGCGAGATCGGCGTTGGGGACGCGGGTGATCACATCTTTGAACATCGCGCCGTAGGTCTGCGGGGTGGCGTAGCCAACCGTATCGGGCAGGTTGATCGTCCTAGCACCGGCGCGAATGGCGATCTCAACCGCGCGGCAGAGGAAATCGGGATCGGTGCGGGTCGAATCTTCGGCCGACCATTCGACGTCGGGGCAAAGGTTGCGCGCCAGCATCACCGTGCGCTCGATTGCCTCCAGCACTTCCTCGGGTGTCTTGTTGAGCTTGACCCGCATGTGGAGTGGCGAAGTGGCAATGAAAGTGTGGATGCGAGGAGCGACCGCGTGCTGCACGGCTTCCCATGCCCGTTCGATATCAGCCGCCGCCGCGCGCGCGAGGCTGGCAACGGTTGCCGTCTTGCTCTGGCGTGCAACCTCAGAGACGGCTTCGAAATCGCCGGGTGAGGCGATTGCGAAGCCCGCCTCGATGATATCGACGCCCAGAGACTCCAACTGAGCGGCAACCTGGAGTTTTTCCTCGAGGTTCATCGAACAGCCAGGTGATTGCTCACCGTCACGCAATGTTGTGTCGAAAATCTTGATAATCTTGGTCACGGGACCTGCTCCTGCTGCAGGGTGGTCATTTCGGGTTGCATTTGCCCCTTAGACGCCGTGGCTTGTCAGGCCTTTCGACCCCAAGCGAAAACACGCGCCTAAGGGCGCGTAAGTCGAAGCAGAGGGAGGGCGTTAGACCGCGTCATTGCGTGGTGCTGATACACACAAGAAGGTTTACAAGTCTATAGCCTAAAACTCGGGACTTCCTCGTTCCTATGAGACTTAGAACCGTTGAAATGGCCGAAAACACTTTCGTAATTCCTCCACAAATAGTCCCGGCTGTTCGAACGCCGCGAAATGCCCTCCCTTATCCAGCTCGTTCCAATGGATGATGTTTTTGTAATTCCGCTCGGCCCAGCGACGCGAGGGCTGTAATATTTCCTTTGGAAAAATGCTGATCCCGGTTGGGATGTTGACATCGACCGGGAGGAAACCTGTAGCTGTGCTTTCCCAGTACATGCGGGCTGACGAAGCGCCGGTACCGCTGAACCAGTAAACGCTGATATTGTCGAGCAGCTCGTCGAGGCTGAGGATATTCTCGGGCTCGCCATGGCAGTCGGTCCAGGCGTGGAATTTTTCATAAATCCAGGCCGCCTGGCCGCTGGCACTGTCGGCGAGGCTGTAGCCGAGTGTCTGCGGGCGGGTCATCTGCTGGTTGGAGTAGCCCGATTCCTCCTTCATGAACCGCGCATATTCTTCCATTTTTTTCGCCTCGGCGGGGGTGAACTCTTTCTCGTCAGGGGCGGGAAAAGAGATCGGCATATTCAGGTGGATGGCCTGGAGCCCCTCTGGGGCCATCGCGCCAAGTGCCGTGGTCACCGCCGCGCCCCAATCACCGCCCTGCGCGACATAATGCTCATAGCCAAGCCGCTTCATCAACTCGACCCAGGCGTCGGCTGTATGGTGCACGCCCCAGCCGGTTTGGCCCGGTTTGCCCGAAAAGCCGTAACCGGGGAGCGACGGCAGGATCAGGTGGAAGGCATCGGAACCATTCCCGCCAAGGCTTTCGGGGTCGCTCAGCGGACCAGCGACTTTCATAAACTCCACCACCGAGCCCGGCCAGCCATGGGTCATCAGCAAAGGCAATGCGTCGGCACGTGGTGAGCGGACGTGTAGGAAATGGATTGGCAGACCATCGATTGTCGTACGGAAATTACCGAGCCCGTTCAGTCGGCTCTCCAGCCGCCGCCAATCATATTGCGTGCGCCAATGGTCACAAAGTGCCTTTACCTTCGTCAGAGGGGCGCCTTGCGACCAGTCGCCAACCGTTTCCTTTTCTGGCCAGCGGACATGATCGAGGCGGCGCCTGAGATCATCGATTTCAGCTTGAGGGACCGAAATGGTGAAAGGTTCGATAGCGGACATGTCGACTCTCCCTGGGTACGGCTCTGCATATGGAAGGCATGAGATACTGGCAATTAGTCGCCGCGACGAAGCGCGTCGGCGAGCGAAGCGACGGCACTGCCTCGCCTGGCTGGCCTGGGTTGATCGGGTCCTGGAGCCCAACCCGTCAGGTAGATGATTTCGAATATCTCACGAAGGCGGCGGTCCGGGCCGGCCGCTTCATTGAACAGCCCAAAGAACATGTCGAGCCAGCTGCGTGAGACGGGCTTGCGCGAAGGAAGCAGGTTTCCTGCCGCCATGCCTCGCAGATCGCGCAACAGCCGCAGCGGATCCCCATAGCCGATGCTAAGCCGCTCGCCATCGGCTACCTGTAGCGTGAAGCCGGCGCGCGACAGGAGGTCGCCTGCCGCGCGCACGTCAATTTGAGGATGAACCCGGGGTACGGCGCCACCGCTTGCCGCGTTGTCTGCTGTGAGCGCCGCGGCTTTGAGCCAGCCGAGACTGCCGGCTCCTGCAAAGGCAGCCAGAAACAGGCCATCCGGGCGGAGGATGCGGCGGATCAATGCCAGTGCGCCGGGCAGGTCGTTGACGCTGTCGAGTACGCCGCCCGAGACAACCAGGTCGAAGCTTGCATCGGCGAACGGCAAGCGATCTTCGTCGCACTGCACGCCGCCGCTGGCGCGAGCGAAGGCAAATCCGGCATCGGCTGCGATGATGGTACGACCGGGGTGAGCAAAGCGCTCGGCATTTCGACCGTCAAAACTGCCGAGGATCAGCATTCGGTCGAAATCGCGGTTCACCATGGCAAGCCGCTCGGCCAGCTCATCGGCCAAATGCTCGATCAGGAATGCGTGATCTGCAAATATTGTTGCGGCCCGATCGCGACGCTGCCTGCGAAGGCGTCGATCGAAAATCTCGGGGCTATCCATTGACGCGCTTGTGCCGCCGCGCGCCTTGCATGACAAGATGGCTTCATGGGCTTGGTGAGCGGTCTGATGCGGATGATTGGGGCAGGGGTAGCCTTCGCGCTGCCGCCACGCTGTCCCGGCTGTGGTGTGATTACCATCGATGTCCATCAATTCTGCGTGGATTGCTGGTCAAGCCTCGCTTTTCTGGCGGATCCCCAGTGTGCTCGGTGTGGCGAACCTTTCGACGTCGACCGGGGACCCGAGGCGATGTGCGGTGCTTGCCTGGCCGTGCCCCCGGCGTTCGATGCGATGCGGGCCGCAGTCGCCTATGGAGCAATCGCACGGGCTTTGGCTCTCAAACTCAAATATGGCCGCAGGCCGGGAATTGCCGAAACGATGGCGGCGCAGATGCGGCGCCACTTGCCGCGCGAGGGGGAATGGCTGCTTGTCCCGGTACCTCTCCATCGCTGGAGGATTTGGCAGCGGGGCTATAACCAGTCGGCGTTGGTGGCCCGGGCCTTGTTGCCGGGGACAAAACACAGCCTGGCGCTTGAAACCCTCGCCCGGACGCGGGCGACGCCGATACTGCGTGGCCTAGGACCTGTTGGTAGGGCCCGTGCGGTGCGCGGCGCCTTTACAGTGGACAACAAGAGCGCTGTCGCCGGCCGATCCATTTTGCTCGTCGACGACGTTTACACCACTGGTGCCACGGTCAACGCTTGTGCGCGGACGCTCAAACGCGCTTGCGCGAGCCGGGTCGAGGTATTGTGTTGGGCACGCGTGGTCCGGGATGATGCCGGACTTGAGGACCCCTTCCTGCATTGACTTTCGCGTGGCGCGGCAACATTTCGGCAATGGAGGAATGGAACCATATGCCCAAGGTCGAGATCTACACGACGCCGTTCTGCCCCTATTGCTCACGCGCCAAGGCGCTGCTCGGGATGAAGGGCGTCGATTTTCAGGAATATGACGTGAGCATGGATCCCGGCGAGCGCGCCAGGATGCGCGAACGCGCAAATGGTGGTTATACGGTGCCGCAGATTTTCATCGGCGACCGGCATATTGGCGGCTGTGACGATATGTTCGCGCTCGATCGCGCCGGTAAGCTGGACTCCTTGTTGGATCTCTGATGCGGGTCGCGGTCTTCCAGAGCCGAACCGGCATCGATCCCGCCGAAAATGGCCGTTCAATCGTGAAAGCGATCGCCGAAGCCAAGTCCGGTGGTGCGGACATGGTGTTTACGCCCGAAATGTCAGGCCTGCTCGATCAGAACCGGAAGCGCGCAGCCGCGCATTTGCGAGATGAGGCCCATGATCAGGTCCTCGCAGAGGTCTGCGCCTCGGCTGCGGAGCACGGGATATGGGTCGACCTGGGATCGCTGGCCTTGACCGGGGGCGCCGACGGTCGCCTCGTTAATCGCGGCTTTGTGATCGATGACAATGGCAAGGTGCGGGCGCGCTATGACAAGATCCATCTGTTCGATGTCGACTTGCCGACAGGCGAGAGCTGGCGTGAATCGGCCGCCTATGCGCCGGGCGAGCGAACGGTTCTGGCGGTCACACCCTGGGCGAAAGTCGGTCTTTCGATCTGTTATGACATGCGCTTTCCGGATCTTTATCGTGCGCTGAGCAATGCCGGTGCCGAGATTTTGTCCGTCCCTGCCGCGTTTACAGTGCCCACCGGCAAGGCGCATTGGCATGTACTCCTGCGTGCTCGGGCGATCGAGGCAGGGGCTTTCGTTATCGCTGCTGCACAGAGCGGTGAACATGAAGATGGCCGTGCGACCTATGGCCATTCGCTGGTGGTTGATCCCTGGGGTGAGGTGTTGCTCGACATGGGGGAAGAGACGGGCATCGGTTTTGCTGATCTCGACATGGCGCGGCTTGCCGATGTCCGAGTGCGTGTGCCTGCGCTCAACAATCGGCGCCCGATCGGGTCGGTTGAGGTGAGCACATGATCGTCTTTGATCTCGCTTGCAGAAATGCTGCCCATGTCTTTGAGATATGGTTCGCATCCAGCGCTGATTATGAGGATCAAAAGGCTCGCGGACTGGTTTCCTGCCCATATTGCGGATCCACTCAAGTGGACAAAGCAGTGATGGCGCCCAACGTAGCGCCCAAGACGAATAGCCGCCGCGAACCTGTCTCTGCCGGCACATCGGCCCCGGTCCCGGCCGCTGCGAACGTACCGACACCCGCACAGTTCAAGGAAATGGTCTCGAAGCTCGCCGAGGTGCAGGCAAAGATGCTCGAGAATTCGGATTTCGTCGGTACCAGATTTGCCGAGGAAGCTCGTTCGATGCACTTCGGTGAGCAGGAGCTTCGTCCGATCCACGGCCAGACGAGCACCGAGGAGGCAAAGGCGCTGATCGAAGAAGGTGTACCCGTTGCACCCCTGCTGCTGCCAATTCGCCAACCCAAAAGCGAAAATTAAGCGAAACGACATTTCCGCTGCAACCCGTCGCTGCCGGGAGTCGTATTTCCTCATAGTTTCGGATATCGTCGTGGGTGCCGGTTGGCATCGCAGAAGTGATGCCCGACGATATTCTGATCCTATGTCGTAAACCCGAATGAGGGGAGACGCGGATGATCGGGCTAGGGAAAGCCTTTTGCGTAAGCGCAACCTGCGCGGTGCTTGTCGGTGCTGCGAGCTTTCTTGCCGTGGATCGCGGTCTGTTCGCGGCGGACCATCTTGATCCGCCGGGACGAACCGATGCCGCCGTCGATCCCAATCCCGATGTCGCGGCCGACATCGCTGATGTTTATGCGTGGCACACCGCCAACAATGTCGTCATCGCGATGACGTTTGCGGGTCCGCAGCCGGCATCGCGGGCGCCGACCTATGATCGCGACATACTCTATACGATCAACATCTCGAACAACGCGGTCCCGTTCGATCCGGAGTTCCAGATTCGTTTCAGATTCGGCTTCAACGGTCAGGCGGTGGGCGTCCAGTTTACTGGCGTGCCCGGCAGCACCGGACCGATCGAGGGTCCGGTCGAAACCAACCTCGTCCAGGGGCCGGTCGTGGTCCGTGCCGGCTTGTTCGACGATCCTTTCTTCTTCGACCTGCAGGGCTTCAAGGAAACCCGTTCGACCGGCAAGCTGAGTTTCAAGAACGACCGCAACTTCTTCGCCGGCCAGAACGACACCGCTGTTGTCGTGCAGATGCCGAGGTCCGCCCTCGAAAATGGCACTAACCCGATCAGGATCTGGGCCACGACCGCTCGCTTTGGAGGGAACATCTGATGCGCCGTTCACTCCGCCTCACCGCCGGCGTCGCGTCGCTTTCGCTGGCTTTGCTGCTGACCGCCTGTGGCGGTGGCGATTCCAAGACGTCAACTCCAGTAACACCACCGGCGCAGTCCGCGCCGCTCGTGATCCCGGCGCCGTCAGGAGCCAATTTCAACGTGCTGCCCTGCCTTTCGCAGCTGGTGGCGCCGGGCAAGACGGTCGCCAACCTGGTCGTTCCCGATACGGTGACGATCGATCTCAACGCTCCGTCGGGTTTTCCGAACGGCCGGCGCCTGACCGACTCGGTGATCGACATCACCTTGGCCGCACTCTTCCTCGACCTGACCAGGGAACCGGTGACCCGGTTCGTCAATCTGCCGCTTGGCCCGCAGGCCAATGAGGTACCGTTCCGGCCCGATTTCCCTTATCTTGCGCCGGCCAACGGCAATGCGACGCTTCCGCCCTTCGCGGCGAGCGGGTTCAACTTCCGGACCGATGCGCCCGCGGCGTACACCCGCGTTGACCGGATGGGCATGCCGGCGGTGGCGACCGTCGTCATCGGACCCAATGAGAAGCTGAACTATAATGACGGCGATCCGATCAACGACGACAAGCTGCAATATTACCCGGAGATCAATCGGACATTGAAGGCCTTTGCCGACGCGCTGAGCGACGATTTCGCCGCTGCCAATCTCAAGATGTGCGCGACGCCGAACTGACCTGGCGTCGCAGCAGGGTGAAGCCTGCTGTGATGAACCCAAGCGCGAAAAGCCAGGGCGCATAACCAAGCGCGGCATCGACAATCTGCGCGGGCGCGAAGTCATGCCCGCTGGCGCGTTCGATGATCCACAGAATCGCGGCGGTCCCCGCGATGCCCGCGGCGGCGGGTCGGATAAGCCGATAGGCGGGCGATTGGGCGCACAGCACCAGTCCCGGCAACACCATCGCTACGACAAGCAGCTGGACCAGCTCGATGCCAAGGTTGAAGCCGAGAATCGACTGCGCCTTCTGAAGAGGATCGAGCCCGATCCGCCCGATGATGGTGGCAAAAGCGAGTCCGTGGACCAGACCGAAGCCTCCGGCGACCAGCGGTTCACGCCCGGCGAATAACGGGCGCCAGGCATGGATCGCGGAGATCAGGATCGAGACCG
>CANJRZ010000128.1 GCA_947476735.1 Sphingomonadaceae bacterium | reverse complement strand
TCACCATCGACCACGCACACATGCGTGGCCTTGTCTCCGACATCCAAAGCTGCGAAAATCTTCATCGGCCATCCTCCTGCTTGGAGCGCCTACATAGACGACTCCGCACATCCAGGAGGGTGGCTACCTCAATTACGCCACGTCACCGTTACCTGGCGCTCGCTGATCGTGAAAAGCGAGAGGACATTCCCTAAGGCTCCGCTTCTTCTGCGGGAATGGCCTGCCACGCGAAGCCCCGTCAGGCGTTGGAGTGGCGGAGGGAAGTCGACCGGCGTCGAACCTTCTCTGGTGTTATCCTAACCTACGCACTCCAGTACAGGCTTTCTGGATTATCGATCAGCAACAGGCGCTGCAGTTCCTCAGTCGGCGCGATGCGTGGTATCATGTCGACCAGATGGCCGTCATCGGGAATGGCATCCTGCATGTTGGGGTGCGGCCAGTCCGTGCCCCACAGGGCGCGGGTGGGATAGTCCGCGACCAGCGGCGCGACGCTCTGGGCAAACGTGTCCCACGGATCGCCGCTTGGGTCGAGCCGGTCCGGGCAGGTCGCCTTGAACCAGATGTCCTCGCGGCTATCGAGCAGGCGGCGGAACGCTTTCATGTCCGGGCCATCCGGCCCCTGGCGAACGTCCGGGCGGCCCATGTGGTCGATCACCAGCGGCACCGGGATCGCGTCCATGAAGGGGCGCAGTTCTTCCAGGATGTCGGCTTCGAAATAGATCACCACGTGCCAGCCGGCGGGCAGGCGGCGGGCGACTTCCAGGAACTTGTCCTTGGGCGCATCGTCCACCAGACGCTTCAGGAAATTGAAGCGGATGCCGCGAATGCCGCCATCGTGCAGGGCTTGCAGTTCGCTTTCTGAAATAGCCGGATCGACCACGGCCACGCCGCGCGCCTTGCCGTTGCTTTTGGCAATGGCATCCAGCGTGGCGGAATTGTCCGTGCCGTGGCAGCTGGCCTGGACGATCACGTTGCGGTCAAAGCCCAGGTGATCACGCAGGGCGAACAGCATGTCCGGTCCGGCATCCTCGGGCAGGTACTTGGCCTTGGCGCTGAACGGGAATTCAGCCATTGGGCCGAACACGTGGCAATGCGCATCGATGGCGCCGGCGGGCGGGACATAGCGCGGCTTGGATGGACTGGAGTGCCAGCTGACAATACGATTGCTCATCCGAAAACTACTCCATCCATCAATTTGCGCGCGGTGCGCAGCAAGGCCGCGCTGACCACTTCGCCAGCCTCGTTCGTTTCCAGAACGCAGCTCAGTTCGCCGGTCGGATGCTCGACCGAGATCGTCTTGCGCGATCCTGTTGGCACCTCTGCCACGTCCGCAGCGGGAGAGCCGGGGATCAGGCATGCGGTCGTAACGCTCACCGCGCCCAGAACGCCGATGGTGGCATGGGCGCGGTGCGGAATGAAACTGCGGACCGAGATCGCGCCGCCGTTGCGAGGCGGTGCGACCAGCATCATCTTGGGCACCGATTTCTTCGTCACATCGCCCAGGTTCATCCGCTCGCCCACGGCCAGCCGGATCGCCTCGATCCGTTCCTTGAGCGCGCTGTCCGCATCAAGCGTATCTCGATCCTCATAGCCGGTAATGCCCAGGTCGCGGGCTTTCATCACCACGCAGGGCATCCCGTTGTCGATCAGGGTAACCGGCACGCCGTTGACCAGTTCAACCGCCTTGCCCGTGGGCAGCAATGCCCCGCAGGTGGAGCCTGCCGTATCGCGAAACTCGGTCGGGACCGGGGCATGTGTGCCGGGCACGCCGTCAATCGCCGCGTCGCCTTCATAGGTGGCGCAGCGCCCCGGGGTCTGGACCGTGGCAACGGCAACCTGCCCGGTGTTTTCCATGTAGATCGTGACCGGGGTTTCGCCCTGCTGCGCTGGAACCAGTCCGCGCTCGATGGCGAAGGGGCCCACCCCGGCGAGGATATTGCCGCAGTTCTGCGCGCTGCTGACCAGGGCCTGATCGACAAAGACCTGCAGGAACAGGTAATCGACATCGACGCCCTCCCGGGCCGACTTGCTGACCACGGCGACCTTGCTGGTCAGCGGATCGGCGCCGCCCATGCCGTCGATCTGGACGGGATCGGGGCTGCCCATCACGCGCAGCAGAAAGGCGTCGCGCGCTGCGGGATCGGCAGGTAGGTCGTCCTTCAGGAAATAGCCGCCCTTGGACGTACCGCCGCGCATCCACATGCAGCGGGCGTGGTCAGACATAGCGCAACCCTTCTCGTTCCAGTCGTTCGCGCATCTTGTACATGTCGAGGCCAAGCACGCCGGAGGCCAGCTTTTCACGCTTTTCCGCTTCGTTCGCTTCGCGCGCACGGGCCGCTTCCAGCACGGCGGCGGCATTGGCCCGGGGGACGACGCAGACCCCATCGTCATCGGCCACAATCACGTCACCGGGCTGGACTGCCGCCCCGGCGCAAACCACCGGCACGTTGACGCTGCCCAGGGTGTTCTTGACCGTGCCTTGCGCAAACACGGCTTTGGACCAGACTGGGAAGCCCATTTCGGTCAGGTCGCGCACGTCGCGCACGCCTGCGTCGATCACCAGGCCCCGGCAGCCGCGGGCCATGGCGCTGGTTGCCAGCAGGTCGCCGAAATAGCCATCCTCGCACGGACTGGTCGGGGCCAGCAGCAGGATGTCGCCCGCGTGCAGCTGTTCAATCGCGACGTGGACCATCCAGTTGTCGCCAGGAGGCGCGCTGATCGTAACCGCGCTGCCGGCAATCCGCGCCCCGGCATAGATCGGGCGCATGTAGCTGGCGAGCAGGCCGGTGCGGCCCTGGGCTTCGTGGACCGTGGCGACGCCGCAAGCGGCCAGCCCGTCAATCACGTCCTGCGGCGCGCGTTCGATGTTCTGGACGACGATACCGCTCATGCTTCCCTCCGAGAATTTTCCTGCCTGACCTCTGCGCTGGCATCGAACAAGCGGCTAATGCGAAGTTGGCAGGAGGCATAACTTATTGCTAATCGTTGGCGCGATGAATGAGCGTCCGCCCAATATCCGCCACTATGCGGCGCTGGCTGCCACTGTGCGCCAAGGCAGCCTGAGCCGCGCGGCGCGTAGCGTCAACCTGTCGCAGCCCGCACTGACCCAGGCCATCGGGGGGCTGGAGGCGACGCTGGGCGTAACGCTGTTCGAGCGCGGCCCTTCCGGCATGACGCCAACCGAGCCAACGATCCTGCTGGCCGCGCGGGCCGAAGCTGCCATCGAGCACGTCGGCTCGCCGCGCGTGACCGGAACGCAGGTCCGCGCTTTCCTGGCCGTCGCGCGGGCCGGTTCCTATGCGGCGGCAGCGGAGGCTACCGGCATCTCCCCCGCCTCGCTCCACCGCGCCGTAGCTGATCTGGGCGTGGCGCTGGGCCAGCGGCTGCTCGACCGGCGCGGGCGTAGCTTACTGCTGACCGCAGCCGGAGAGCGCCGGGCGCGCGGCTTTGGTCTGGCCATGGCGGAGCTACGCGCGGGCCTGGCTGAAGTGGCGGCATGGCAAGGCAAGGCTGCCGGGCGCATTGTAATTGGGGCCATGCCGCTCAGCCGCGCCCGCTGGCTGCCCGAAGCTGTCGCACGCTTTGTCCAGGCCCGGCCCGGCGTGGACATTGCTGTGCACGAAGGCAGCTATACCGAACTGGCCGGCCCCCTGCGCGATGGCGAGATCGACATGGTCCTGGGCGCTTTGCGCGACGGGGCGGAAGTCGGCGACCTGGCGCAGGAACCGGTGTTCGAGGATCGCCCGGCCCTGATCATGCGGGCCGGGCATCCGCTGCTGGATGGACCCGGCTCCTCGGACCGCTTGCTCGCCTATCCCTGGCTGCTCCCCAATCCTGAAACGCCGCTGCGCCGTTATTGGGAGGCCATGCTGCGCGACCTGGGCCGCGATCCGCCGCACGTGGGGATCGAATGCGGCTCGGTCATCATGATCCGGCAATTGCTGCTGTCGAGCGACGCCTTGACCCTGCTCTCACCGGACCAGGTGGCCGTAGAACTGGCGGCGGGGCTGCTGGCCGCAATGCCAACCCCGGTGCCGGTCAGCCGCACCATCGGCATTGCCACCCGCGCCGGTTGGCGGCCCACTCCGGCCCAGGCCGCCTTCCTGCAAGCGTTGCGCGATACGGCGCGGAAGATTGCGGCCTGATTCGCAAAATGTGATAGGGTCCGGCCTCATTCAATTGGCGCGCGGAGCGTCCCCGCGCGCATGGTTCGCCGATGCCTTCGACAATCGCCCTGATCGGGTTCGGTGAAGCCGGATCGACCTTTGCCCGCGCGGCAGAGTGGGGAACCCGCGCTTGCGCCTGGGATCCGCTGCCTGCGCGGCAAGCGGCCATGGCGGAATGCGGGGTAGGCGCTGCTGGTTCGGCGTCCCAAGCCATGGCCCAGGCCGAATTGGTACTCTCGCTGGTAACTGCCGATCAGGCCCTGCCGGCAGCGCAGGCCTATGCCGCCGATCTGCCCAAGGGTGCGTTCTGGTGCGACATGAACTCGGTGGCGCCGGATACCAAGCGCGCGGCGGCTGCGGCGGTCGAAGCCGCTGGCGGGCGCTATGTCGATGTCGCGGTCCTCGCTCCGGTCGATCCAGCTCGCCTGGGGGTGCCGCTGCTTGTTGCTGGTCCGGCTGCCGAGTACGCGGAGGCCGCGCTTCGCGATGCAGGCTTTAGCAATGTCCGCGTCGTTGGCGCCGAGGTTGGCAAGGCCAGTGCGATCAAGATGATCCGCTCGGTCATGGTCAAGGGAATCGAGGCGCTGACCGACGAGATGATCGCGGCGGCGCAAGCAGCTGGCGTGGTGGACGAAGTGCTGACCAGCCTCGATGCCAGCGAGAAGACGTTGGGCTGGTCCGAACGAGCGGCCTATAACCTTGAGCGGATGCACTCACATGGCCTCCGCCGCGCTGCGGAAATGGAAGAAAGTGCGCAGACCCTGCTGAGCCTTGGCGTTGCCCCGGTCATGACTCGCGGCACCGTCCAGCGCCAGCGTGAAGCGGCCGGGAAAGGAAAGCCCCAGTGACCATGATCATTGATTGCCACGGCCATTATACCGTCCTGCCTAAGACCCACGATGCCTGGCGAGAGGAGCAGAAGGCAGCGTTCAAGGCAGGCAGCTCCGCCCCGGCCTATCCCGCAATCTCGGACGACGAGATCCGCGAGACAATCGAAGCCAACCAACTGCGCTTGATCAAGGAACGCGGCGCAGACATGACGATCTTCAGTCCTCGCGCCAGCGCAATGGCCCCGCATGTTGGCGACCAGTCCGTTGCCGTGAAATGGGCGCAGGTTTGCAACGATCTAATCGGCCGGGTCGCCGGGCTCTATCCTGAAGTCTTCGCCCCGGTCTGCATGCTGCCGCAATCGCTTGAAGCTGACATGACCAGCAGCATCGCAGAGCTGAAGCGCTGCGTCGAGCAAATGGGCTTCATCGGCTGCAATCTCAATCCCGATCCGGGCGGTGGACACTTCAAACATCCGCCACTGACCGACCCGTTCTGGTTCCCGTTCTATGAAGCGATGTGCGAGCTGGACGTTCCGGCGATGATCCACGTCTCGGGATCGTGCAACCCCGCGATGCATGCAACCGGAGCCTACTATATCGCTGCCGATACGATCGCCTTCATGCAACTGCTGGAAGGCGACCTGTTTAGCCGCTTCCCTAGTTTGCGGTTCATCATTCCGCACGGCGGCGGGGCGGTGCCCTATCACTGGGGGCGCTATCGCGGCCTTGCCGACATGCTCAAGAAGCCCGATCTTGGCGCTCACCTGATGAACAACGTGTTCTTCGATACCTGCGTATACCATCAGCCGGGGATCAACCTGCTGGCCGACGTGATCGACAGCAAGAACATCCTGTTCGGCAGTGAGATGGTCGGCGCAGTCCGCGGGATCGATCCGACCACCGGGTTCTATTTCGACGACACCAAGCGTTATGTCGACGCGCTCGACATTTCCGCTGCCGAACGTCACGCGATTTTCGAAGGCAATGCCCGGCGGGTGTTCCCCCGGCTCGACGCACAAATGAAGGAGAGAGGGCTGTGAAGCAGGACATCCACGAGTACCTCGCCGAGCTGGAAGACATTCCCGGCACCCGGATCTACACCGCCAGCCGCGCTCGCAAGGGGTACTGGATCAACCAGTTCGCGATGAGCCTGATGAAGGACGACAACCGCAAGCGTTTCAAGGCTGACGAGCGCGTCTATCTCGACGCGTGGAAGCTGTCCGAAGAGGCCAAACAGGCTCTGCTGGCTCGCGATTACAATCGCCTGCTCGATCTGGGCGGCAACGTCTATTTCCTGTCCAAGCTGTTCAGCACTGACGGGCTGAGCTTTGCCGAAGCGGTCAGCACGATGACCGATATGACTTTTCCGGAGTACCGCGACATGATGCTGAAGGGTGGCCGCAGCCCCGTGGGCAATCGCTCGATCAAGGGAGGTTACTAAGATGGCCCGCATTACCGCCGGTGTCGCTTCCAGCCACGTGCCCTTGCTCGGCGTTGCCGTCGATCAAGGCAAGGACCGCGACGACTATTTCGGCCCGATCTTTGTGGGTTACGACTGGACCCGCGAATGGGAAAAGCAGCAGAAGCCCGATGTGGTGATCCTAGTCTATAACGACCACGCCAGCGCCTTTGACGCCAACATCATTCCGACCTTCGCGATCGGCTGCGGCGAAAGCTACAAGTCGGCGGACGAGGGCTGGGGCCCGCGCCCGGTACCCGATGTCGAAGGCCACGCCGACCTTGCCTGGCATATCGCGCAGAGCCTGATTCTTGATGATTTCGACATGACGATCATCAACGAGATGGATGTCGATCACGGGCTGACCGTGCCGTTGTCGATGATGTTCGGACAGTCTGAAAAGTGGCCGGTGAAGGTGGTGCCACTGGCGGTCAACGTCGTCACCTACCCGGTCCCTTCGGGCAACCGCTGCTGGGCGCTGGGCGAGGCAATCGCTCGCGCAGTCGCAAGTTTTCCCGAAGATCTCAACGTGCAGATCTGGGGTACAGGGGGCATGAGCCACCAACTTCAGGGCCCGCGTGCGGGGCTGCTCAACCGCGAGTGGGACAACAAGTTTCTCGACATGCTGGAATCCGACGATGATGCGGCGCGTTATATCCCGCACATCGAATACCTGCGCGAGACAGGCAGCGAGGGCATCGAAATGGTGATGTGGCTGGTGATGCGTGGCGCGCTTGGCAGGCGCGTCAAGACGCTCCACCGCCATTACCACATTCCTTGCAGCAACACGGCCATCGGCCATATCGTTCTGGAGCCTGCCGAATGACCCAGCCCATCCGTATCACCCTCGCCGGTGCCGGCGCCTTTGGCGAAAAGCACCTCGACGGCCTCAAGAACATCAACGGGGTGGAAATTACCTCGATTATCAGCCGCACCGCCGAGCAGGCGGCCGAGGTTGCAGCTAAATACGGCGCAAAGCATAGCTCGACCGAGCTGGCCGATGCCCTCGCGCGCGATGATGTCGATGCTGTGATTCTTTGCACCCCGACGCAGCTTCACGCCGAGCAGGCCATCGCCTGCATGGAAGCGGGCAAGCATGTGCAGGTCGAAATCCCGCTCTGCGATAGCTGGGCCGATGCCGAGGCGGTTGTCGCCAAGGCCAAGGAAGCCGACCTCACCTGCATGGTAGGCCATACCCGCCGGTTCAATCCTTCGCACCAATATGTCCATAACAAGATCGTCGCGGGCGAGCTGAACATCCAGCAGATGGACGTCCAGACCTATTTCTTCCGCCGCAAGAACATGAACGCCAAGGGCGAGCCGCGGAGCTGGACCGATCACCTGCTGTGGCATCATGCCGCCCACACGATCGACCTGTTCGCCTACCAGGCCGGCAAGATCGTCGCCGCCAACGCGATCCAGGGGCCGAAGCATCCCAAACTGGGCATCGCAATGGACATGTCGATCCAGCTCAAGAGCGAGAGCGGAGCGATCTGCACGCTCAGCCTGTCGTTTAACAACGACGGACCGCTCGGCACCTTCTTCCGCTATATCGGCGATAGTGCGACCTACATCGCGCGTTACGACGATCTGGTGAACGGCAAGGAAGAGGCGATTGACCTGGCTGGCGTCGCCGTTTCGAACAACGGGATTGAGCTGCAAGACCGCGAATTCATCAGCGCCATCCGCGAAGGGCGGGAACCGAACAGCTCAGTGGGCCAGGTGCTGGATTGCTACCGCGTAATTGGCGAACTGGCCGCCAGCCTCGAAACGCAGGACGGATGGTCTTAAGCTGCGAACTCGCCGAGCGACAAGTCAGCCGAACGGGTTCGGCTGACTTGTCGCTATCGTGGGCTTTGGCGTACCGCCCAACGAGGTCATGCACAAACCGCACTCCGCCTCACAGGGCAAGCGCTGCATCAAAGCCTACCCATCACGGATTGTGCTGCGGAACCATGGATGCCTCGTCTCGCCCTTCACTCGGCAGGCAGGAAAATTCCGGCGAAGAAGTCTGTGAGTTGCGCGTCTGCTGAGAGAGGCAAGACATTCGCTACATGCTGGTCGGGCCGAACGATGACCATGCAGCCTTCGTCCCTGGCGATGCCCCGCATCGCGAAGATATCGTCTCCGCTTTTGATGTCTGCGCAGAACACCTTTTCGTAGTCGCAGAGTCCATAGCGTCCTTTGTGAGGCCGCAAGATGGCAGGCATCGCGCCATAGTCGAGTTCGCGAAATTCGTGTTGAAATACTGCACGCACGTCGATCTGAGAGTCAATGTCCTGTCCGGCACGAGTATAGCGTCGCAGGGGGGACGCAGACGAGCTTGCGAGGAATTCGCAAATCCCATCGATTCCAGCCCTTGCCTGTCCGCGATCATTTGCGCCGGCAAACAGGAACATTCTCCAGCGACAGTCTGCTTCGATTGTGTGCCCAAGTTGCATCGGCATTGCATCGGCGAGCCTGATGACCGGAGCGGAATGAAAGCGTTTGCCGATCGAGAAGCCTGTCGCGAGATGCTGTGATTCAGCCGTGCCAATCAGAGCCGACTGATCGTAACAGATCGTCAGGCCCGCCGTGAACTCGCCATTCGCGATGAACTCGCGCTGGAACTGCGGCACTGATTCATCTTCATCGGACTTTGTGCCTATGACCCGGGACCAGCGATGGTCGAAATCCACGAGCCCCTTTGCTGCAGCCCGCCGTTCGGCGGTATAGCTATGGAGCAATTTCGGTGACGCCCGGCCGGTTAGAACCGAGATGAGTTTCCAGCCAAGATTGAACGTGTCGCCCATAGACACATTCATGCCTTGACCCGCTTTGGGGCTGTGCGTGTGGCATGCATCGCCAGCCAGCATGACGCGCGGGGTTCGTGAGCCGGTGCTTTCCAGTGGAACGTCATCAAAAGTGTCGGTCAGGCGATGGCCGATTTCATAGATGGACCACCAAACTACCTCTTTAACATCAAAGTTGTAGGGCTGAAGGATGCGCTTGGCTTTCGCGATTACGTCATCAATGCCGAGCTTGCGGTCAGAAACCCGCTCTTCATCGCCTAGTCTATCAAGCTCGACATAGAGGCGAACGAGGTAGCCTCCCTCGCGCGGAAGAAACAATATGGTCCCGTCATCAGACGACTGGATGATGGCTTTCATGCGGAAGTCGGGAAAATCGGTCACAGCAAGAACGTCCATCACGCCCCACGCGTGATGTGCCGCATCACCGTGGAGAGCCCCGCCGATTGCTTCACGCACGTTTGAACGCGCGCCATCACACCCGACCACGTAGCGCGCCAGAACCGTTTCGGTCTGGCCTAAGCGATCAGGGGACGTGTGCTCGAGCATCACCGTCACCGGATAGTCGTCGATCCCCGGGTCAACAGCTAGCGTCGCAACCTTGAGGCCATAGTCCGGCTCAAGTCGGCTTGATGAATTACGCATGACGTCAAGATACATATCATGCACCCGCGCTTGATTGAGAAGCACATGCGGCATCTCTGTCAAACCGTCTGCTACGTCTTGGACGCGGCCCACACGATGGATGCGTGTGGCATCGCTCGGGTCCGGCTTCCAAAACGTTGTTTCGTTGATCCAGACCGAGTCTCGCTTCACTTTTTCGGCGAATCCGAATGCCTGGAACATCTCCATCGAGCGGACGTTGATGCCGTCCGCCTGTCCTTTTTCCATCGGCGCGAGCTTTGGTTCGACAATCATTGTCCGGATCTCGGGAAAGCGTGCAAGTTGCGCCGCGAGACAAAGGCCAGCCGGACCGCAGCCAGCAATGAGAACGTCGACCCTTTCCGGCAATGTGCCAGCCTGCGAGCGCCACGCCGGTGCTGCCTCAAGGATATCGGGATCACCAGCGCGAAAACCATCGAGGTGAAATTGCATCCTTCTAACTCCCATTTGCGGTCAAGGTGGCAGCTACTCTGCCGACTCAATAATGATATGCCTTCTTACTAATATCGGTCAATCAAAAAAGTAAGTGCACTTTCTATTTTGAAGCCGATGAGCTAGGACACTGCCGGTCGTCGACCGATGATATTAAGGTAAGCCTATGC